>JARROD010000472.1:2012-2908 GCA_037384225.1 Exilibacterium sp. | reverse complement strand
ACGACGGAATCAGGAAGATCGCCACGAGTAGTGACGACAATAGTGAGAGCACCACGGTAAATGAAATGCCTTCCACAAATCGTGCGGCGATTCCCTGCACAAACAGCACGGGTAAAAAGACTACACAGGTGGTGAGGGTGCTGGCGACAATAGCACCTCCGACACTGGCGGTACCCTCTGCCGCCGCGGTTTCAGGTTCATCGCCCTCGGCGCGGTGACGAAAAATACTTTCTATAACAACGATGGCATTATCGACTAACATCCCCGTACCCAACGCCAGGCCTGCCAGCGTAATGAGATTCAGGCTTAACCCCCATAACTGCATGGCAAATACGGTTGCGAGTAGAGAGACGGGGACCGCAATCGCGACGACCAGCACGGAACCGAGACTGCGCAAATAGGCAATTAGGACAGCCACCGCGAGGAGGATGCCCAGCAACAGTGCAGACGTGACATTGGTAAAGGCGTTTTCCACCAGTTCGGCTTGATCGCTGACCCAGGTCACATCAATGCCGGGCATATCCACAGTCTGTGCCTGCATGGCTGTGTGGACTACCTGTGACACAGCTACAGTATTCGAGCCAGATTCTTTATAAATCGCCAAACCTACGCCTTCCACGCCGTTAACTCGTACGGTGTGGCTAATGTCTTTATTGACCAACGCAACCTTGGCGAAATTCGCCACACGGATAGGGGTCACATCACCATTGGCATTTTCCTCATAGCGGATCACCACCTGTTGAATATCCTTTAGATCGTGGTAGCGGGAGATGCCGCGCACCACTAGCACTTTGCCATCTTCTTCCAGAGTGCCGGCGTCAATATCGATATTGGATTGACGAACGCGTTCGGCCACTTCCGGCAGCGTCAGGCCGTAGGCCTCCAGGCGGGATCTG
>JARROD010000472.1:1415-1990 GCA_037384225.1 Exilibacterium sp. | reverse complement strand
CTCGACCGCCGCTCACCCGAACTTCTGCCACGCCCTGGAGTTCTTCCAGTGCCGGAGCCACATGCCGTTCGACCATTTTACGCAGTTCTGCCAAATCGGTTTGAGGGTTTTCAGACGTTAATCCCATTCTCACGATGGGTAACTGGCGGGGGTCAAATCGGCGTACCTGCACTTCGTCCACGTTAGGATCAGATTCGAGTGCGGCGACAGCTTTATTGACCTCCACGAGTGCCAGGTCTGTATCTGTACCCCAATTAAATGTAATACGGGTAATCAGGTGCCCTGTCCTGGCCACCTGTTCAACGCCATTTTGTCCCCTTACCGTAAATAATAATTGTTCCATGCGCTCACCGTAGATGCGTTCCATTTCTAGTGCAGGGCGGTCGCCGGAACTTAAGGAGATCAAAATGGTGGGACTTTGCAGGTCCGGAAAGAGGTCCACAGAGAGATTGCGCCAGGAAATAATTCCCAGAATGATAATCATCATAGCGGCGACGGTGATCGCCACTGGCCGTTTTACCGCGAGTAATACCAGGGATTTCATTAAAAGCCTATAATTTTCACTGGCATTTGAT
>JARROD010000472.1:0-1390 GCA_037384225.1 Exilibacterium sp. | reverse complement strand
GCCTGCTGTACGCGTTGTCCCCGTAATATAAAGACTACATCGCGTCCGCCCCGAGAGGTCAATGCTTGACGTGGAATGACCGGAACATTGTCCCGGCGCTCGCCCACCAGCGTAACCTGCATAAACATGCCGGGCTTGAGCAAACCCTCTGAATTGTCCAACGCGACTTCCGCTTTGATAGTGCGGGTATAGCGATCCACTGTCGGTGCCAACCGCAATACCTTGCCGTCGAACACTTTATTGTCCCATGCGATGTAATAACCGCGGGCCTGCTGTCCCACTCGCACGCGAGAGATATCCCTGCCCACCAGATTGACATCGGCGATCAAGGTGTCAACCGCAGCCACTACCGCGATGGTTTCGTTGAGTGCCACTCTTTGACCGTTCGCCAGCGGTTGTCCGTTTTTGTCCCGAGCCAATTGCAGAATGACGCCATCGATAGGGCTGATAAGGTGGCTGTTTTTGTCCGTTTGTAATGCGCGCTCCATTTCCAGTTTGGCTTCTTCGTATGTGACTTTAGCTTTTTTCAATTCAGCGTCACTGGCAGCATTTTTCTCTACCAGGGTGGCGGTGGCTTGCAGGTTGGAGCGGGCTGCAATAAGTTGCTTTTCGGCGGCTTGCATCCGGGTCGCTAGGCGTACGTCTTCCCCGGTAATTTGGGCAATCATGTCACCGGCCTTGACTGCATCGCCTTCTTGTAATCGCCCCTGATCGGCCTCACTGATTTGTAATATGCCCTCTGTCTGCACGGATAAACTCACCACTTCAGTTGCGCGAATGGTGCCGGTCGTTGTGATCAGGTCTTCAACGGTACCCACATTGATTTCACTTACACTGACTGGCACGAGGAAATCCACCGCCGGTGGTGGTTCGCTTCTGCAGGATAAAAGTAAGGCGCACAGGCCGACCAGAACACAGGTGCTTATTTTGGCAACATCAACAGGTGACTGCCTTGTCAGGCGGGCACTGCGTGTAAGTGCCTTATTCATAAGTTTTTCCATAACTCTTTTTCCACAAGTCTTTTTCCTCAGCGATCCGAAGTCAGGCTATTGCCTGGAGACCAGCGAATCGCATCGGCAATGACAATATTGCCATCGGTCTTGTCGCTGAATACAAGACGAATCTTGCCGGCCGGAAGTTGATATTCCCCAACAATAGCCCAACCCTCAGCCTTATCCGCTGCGTCGAAATGTATGACTTCGGTAGGTAAACCCGTCGATTCTATGCTTAACTGCCAAGTGCCACGTCTCTGAGTTTGACCGAAAGTTAACAGCGGCGCCACCTCCTTGAGAGAGGGCAGGTGTAGTTCGAGTTTCCAGGAGCCTGCCTGGGGTAACTCGGCGGTGAACACGGCGGCGGAGTCGCCAGAACCCGCACTGGTATAGGCGAT
>JARROD010000471.1:0-2675 GCA_037384225.1 Exilibacterium sp. | reverse complement strand
TTGTTGGTTAAAAGGTGGCGATTAAATAAGAATAACTATCTGGGTATTCCGGCATATTCCGGGGACAGTTCATCGAATTTGGAGCAGCCCGACCGACTGGGTCGGGCTTTTGTTGATTACTCGGCCGTCAACACCAAGCGTCCCTCCGATACTTCAATCCTGATCGGCGTATCGATAGTAAACCCAGCTTTCTCCAACCACTTTCCTTTGAGTTGAACCCAAGGTACCGGCGGCATAACAAAGTTTGCCGGTGTCCGCTTGGGTTTGTAGTCGTAAACAATCTGATTGACTTTGATGTGGCGAATTTTTTGTGTTGCCGAGTTTGTCATTGCGCACCTCCTTGCTGTTCAGCTTGGAAGTGATCGCGCAGATTATCCAGGCAAACGCCGAGCTTGGGCTTTTTAAGCCGGAGGTGGTGAACAAACTGTTGCCAATGGTAGTTGATCGGGGTGGGATTGGCGGCGGTTCTTTCCTGGTCCATGGCATCAATGGCCTCGAACATCAGATAATCAATCACCATAAGTTGCTGCCAGAAGACTTCGTCATCGGAAAAATCGGCAGTTGCCGGACTGTGCGTTTTTGTTTGGTGCAGGCGTTCGCCTAGCTTACACTGTGTGGTTGCCATGATCGACTCCTTAGTGGTCGGTTACGGAAGTCGTCCACTTGGTGAGGGGCTAACTCGCCAGGTGGGCGCATTATAGGTCTTGCTGGATTCTGTTGTCGTTGGGTTGTGAATCACCTCCTTGATGGGCTTAGTGATCTTGTTTGTTGATGGAACGCTTGATGTCGTGTTGCAAAATCAAGCTATCCAGTAGCTTCTTGGCCGTTGTCAGCTCTTCCGGATCAAAGGTACTCAGGGCCTCGAACTGTCGTTTTAACTCTTCTTTGGGCTCCCGTTCATCCTTATCAAAAACTAGCAAATCTGCACTGGTTGCCAGTGCTATAGCCAGTTTGCGTATTACCTCCAAAGTGGGTTGGGTATTGCCACTTTCATAGCGGCGTATCTGGCTGACATGAATATCAACCTTGTCGGCAAGGGCTTGTTGCGATAAGCCCCGCTCTTTACGGAGGGTGGCCAGTCGTTCTGGAAAGTCCATAGTGAGAAACTCAATAGATTGCCAGCGCATGACTATAACCCTCTGTTTTGATAGGCTTGCGTGAAGATAGCATATATGAATACAATAAAAAGTAAATATGCATCTTGACAGGATTTTCCAGAATCCGGCCTATAGGGGGCAATATGGCGCGATTACCTGATGAATCGATAGCGCGAATTAAGTCCGATATCTCTCTGTTGCGGTTGACCGAAAGCCAGGGCTACCAACCCAAGAAGCAGGGGAAGGACTACGCCAAATGAACTCCGAAACTTGAGCTGTTTAACTGCTTCGGCTGCGGCGCCGCCGGCAGTGTGATTGACTGGGTGATGAAAACCCGAGGCATCAGCTTCCGGCATGCGGTGGAAATCCTGCAGCAGGACATCACTGCCTTAGCCGCCCCCCAACCCTCGGACAAGCCGGTAAAGTTGTCCCGCAAGCAACAGTTGGACGGGTTGCTTTCCACTGATGCCGAAGCTCAAACCCTATTGAATCAAGTCATCGATTATTACCACGATACGCTGAAACAAAGCCCGGAAGCCTTGAACTACCTGGAAAGCCGGGGGCTGGGCGACCGGGAACTGATCGAGCGCTTTAAGCTGGGCTATGCCAACCGCACCCTGGGCTATCGGCTGCCGCGCAAAAAGACCAAGGACGGAGACAGGCTGCGGGGCCAGCTGGAAGCGGTGGGGATTTATCGCCAGAGCGGCCACGAGCATTTAAATGGCTCATTGGTGGTGCCGATCTTTAACAGCGAAGGTGATGTGGTGGAAGTCTACGGCCGTAAATTGCTGGACAGTCTGCGCAAAGGCACACCGAAACACCTGTACCTGCCCGGACCGCATGCCGGCGTCTGGAATGCCGAGAGCCTGGACAATCAGAAAGAAGTGATTCTCTGTGAGGCGCTGATTGACGCCATGACCTTTTGGGTGAATGGTTATCGTAATGTCACCGCCAGTTACGGCACTTCCGGTTTTACCCCTGATCACTTACAGCACTTCAAACACTGTGGTGTCGAGCGTGTATTGATAGCCTATGACCGGGACGAGGCGGGTAATAACGCCGCTGAGCAACTGGCAAAACAGTTAAGCGTTGAAGGCTTTGATGGCTTCCGCATCGAATTGCCCAAGGGCATGGATGTGAATGACTACGCTTTGCAGGTGACACCGTCGCAAAAAAGCCTGGGGCTGGTGATCCGAAAAGCGGTGTGGATGGGCAGCGGGAAAGCGCCGGACCGTTCCTGCGCATCCCCGCGCCCACGGCATACCGCAGATGCTGAGCATAAACAGCCATTGGACATTGACTCCCAAATTGGCCAGCCGGCTACACGGGAGCCGGAACACACCGACGGGCCCAGCCCTTCATTAGCCGCCAAACCACCCACGCCGGTGATCACACCGCCGGCTGAAGCTGTCCCTGAAGCGCCAAAGGCCGACATCTCCGCCGAGGTGGGCGAGCACGACATTACGTTAGCCTTTGGTGATCGTCGTTACCGCATCCGGGGGTTAGAAAAAATCAAAAGCGTTGAGGTGCTGAAAGTCAATGTGCTGGCGAGTTGTGGGGATACACTGCATGTGGACA
>JARROD010000470.1:0-2843 GCA_037384225.1 Exilibacterium sp. | reverse complement strand
AGCGCCTCGTAATCTACTTCCAGATTTACCTGTATAGGGCCCTTTGCCCCAAAATTCAAGGGGCCCTGTTTAAGAACCGTGCAACCTACCAGATCTCTTTCCAGGGCGCCAGATATTTTTCACAACAAATTTCTCTGTTTTTGATCCGGTGCCTGGAGGGCAGATAGGAAGAGGTTGAATTCAGACAATTAGGAAGTAAAAAAGTGCATCAATAGTCATTCGGGTTACACTATTTCACTTTTTAAACAGGGCATAGAGTAGGCAGGAGGCTTGGTTGTGCCCAGTCTATCTTAATTAGGGGGTTCCTTTAATGAAGTTTATACCTGATTTGCGGCAGGGCACTTTGCTGAGGCGATACAAACGCTTTCTTGCTGATATCAGGGTGGAAAACGGGGAAGAGACAACAATTCACTGCCCCAATACGGGCTCGATGAAAAACTGTATTTCCCCTGGCAGTCGCTGTTGGTTTTCAACGTCATCCAACCCAAAGCGTAAATACCCCTATACCTGGGAAGTGGCTACAACGCCCACGGGCAATCTGGCAGGAATTAATACTGCCCGCAGTAACGCTTTAGTGGTGGAAGCCATTGAGGCGGGTGTTGTAGCGGAATTACAGAATTATTCAACGTGGCGCTGTGAGGTACTCTACGGAAATGAACGCAGTCGGATAGATATACTGTTGCAGCGCAATAAGGTGGCGGGTAAGGAAGACTTGTGCTACGTGGAGGTCAAAAATGTGACGCTGGAATACGAACAGGGGCGGGGAGCGTTTCCGGATGCGATCAGCGCTCGAGGTACAAAACACCTGCGGGAATTAATGTCGATTGTGGCGCAGGGGCACAGGGCGGTACTCTTTTTTTGTGTCCAGCACACAGGGATTGACCGGGTTGAACCAGCCGATGATATAGATCCTGTCTACGGAGCTACTTTGCGCGAAGCCGTCGACCGCGGTGTCGAGGTGCTGGCCTATCGCGCCGACATCGGACCTGGTGAAATTGTGTTGCGGCATAAAATTCCTTTCACGCTTCGCTGATATCCACGTAAATCCAACCGTCTTTGATCTCAAAATCCAGAGCCTGCAGTGTTGCACCCTGGCAGGGGCCGGCAACGCACTCTCCACTTTCAATAATGAAGAGTGCTCCGTGCGTGGCGCATTGAATCAGTTCGTTGTCGCTATCCAGAAAACGATTCGGCATCCACTCCAGGCGCAGGCCAAGGTGAGGACAACGATTGCGGTAGATGTAAAAACGATCAAAACGCCTGACGACGAATAAGGCTTGTTCGGCAAGGTCAAATCCTCTGGCGCCTTGCGATTCGATATCATCGCAATGGCACAGACGAGTCAGCGGTGTTTTTTCCAGCGTGTTACTCATAATAATAGCAAATAGGTTTCGGGCTCAAATACTATACTGTTGCCAGGTGTGACAAGGCCGCACAGTCTGATAATGTCCGGTCCTTAGGCCCTGTAAAGAAATAACTTCACATTCTCGCTGCCCCCTCATCCCGCCTGGCGGTGTTGCTTGAGCTCGAAATATCGGCATATTCCCGGTGTTTTTTCCAGCGTGTTACTCATAATAATAGCAAATAGGTTTCGGGCTCAAATACTACACTGTTGCCAGGTGTGACAAGGTCGCACAGCCTGATAATGCCCGTTCCTTATCACTGAAATGTGGCTGCTCAGGGAGCAGCCAGCTCAATTTCTCGTTTGAGTATTTTTCCACGGCGGACAATTACCAGGGTAACATCCTCTCCCGGTTTATGTCTTTCCAGCGTGCTGAGCAGGTCGTCATAATTTTCTATAGTGGTATCATCAATTCCCACTATGACATCGCCAAGTACCGGGGTTCCATACGCATTGCGTTGAATGCCCTCAAGCCCCGCCTTGGCAGCTGGCGACCCTCCGCTTACCCGCATCACCGGTACACCTTTAATTCCATTGCTTTGAGCCCATTGTTCCGGTGCCACTTCTATGCCGATCACTGGCCGCACCAGCCGGCCGTGTTCTATCAGCTGCGGAATGATTTTTTTCACTGTGTCGACAGGAATGGCGAAACCAATGCCTACACTGGCCCCGCTAGGGCTGTAAATCGCCGCATTCACACCAATCAAGCGCCCTTGGGAATCGAGCAGCGGTCCACCCGAATTGCCGGGGTTGATAGCCGCATCGGTTTGAATCACATTGCGAATTTTTCGATTATTCGGTGACTCTATCTCGCGTCCCAGGGCACTGACCACACCCACGGTCAATGTCGTATCGAGGCCAAAAGGGTTGCCGATCGCCAATACCTTTCGGCCAACGTTCAGCGAAGTTGAATCCCCCAGTGGCAGAGGCTGTAGCTTATTTCCAGGTGCGTCTATTTGCAGCACCGCCAGGTCTTTTTCCGGTGCCAGCCCCACGACTCTGGCTTTCCAACTGCTTTGATCCTGGAGTGTAATCAATATTTGGCGGGCACCTTCGATGACGTGAAAGTTGGTGACGACAATACCGTCTCTACTCCAAATGAAGCCGGTGCCGGTGCCGCGGGGTACGGTGTGCAGGCTAAATGAACGTGGGTCTCGAACTACGGTTTGATTGGTTACATAGACGACTGATGGGCTGGCATGTTTGAATACCTGGATGTTGTTGGTTTCGTCATCAGTGGAGAATGTTTCCGCAGACGTGCTGTTTACCGGTCCGGTGAGGCTGAGCACTAAGATTAGAAAAATATAGCAACGGCGGAGGATAAACTGAGGGATAAATGAAAGCATGGGAATTTCCATAAATATTGTTTTTAAATATGAAGTTGTTTTCAATATTTCAGGGCGCGGATACGCGCATCCAGTGGTGGGTGGCTGGCAAAAAG
>JARROD010000469.1:0-3656 GCA_037384225.1 Exilibacterium sp. | reverse complement strand
CCTCCCGCGAAAAGACGCTGAGACTATTCTCCGCCTGTTTGCATAAATCAACATGTACCGGCCCCGGATATTCACTACCGGCAAGCGCCAACAATCGTGAAATATCCTCCCCGCGCGTACTCACTTTTCCGTACCCCTTGGCGACATTGGAACAAAGGGATTTATGATCGAGACGTTTGTGGGCCATATGACAGGGCGCGTCGCCGTTGTAAGCTTCACTGACGGAAGCCATGGGCCGCCCTTCATAAAAATTCGACAAAAGCCCCGGCACCAAGTTGACAAACCCTGGGCCCTTTATCGAAATCGACACGGCTCCGATTCCGTCCCGCTTTAACGCGCCTCCCGCCATAAGCGCGGCGGCGGCTTCGTGACCCACACAGTGATAGTCAACGCCCTTCTCCCGCAGGGCGCAAATAAGCCTGAGGCTCAAACCGCTGCCGGTAATGCCGAATGCCTTGTCAACGCCATGCTCGACAAGCACTGTGGAAAACCGGTGAAGATGTTCATCACTCAGGTTCATTCACCGACACCCTTCGCGGAAGCGTGAAAATATTCTAGAATTCTGTTACAGGAAAAGGTGACAACGTGGTCCACGGCGTCTGGACAAAATCCCCCGATATGCGGCGTTATCACCACCTGATCATTCTCTTGCGCATAATGCCACAATGGATTGTGGATAATGTCCGGCTCTCCGCTCAGAACATCGACACCTACGGCGCCCAGTCTTCCCGCTTGCAAAGCCTCCACCAATGCCTGCTCATCAGTCAATTCGCCCCGGGAAGTATTGATAAAGATGGCACCCGATTTAAATTTCGCGATCAGCTCGCGATTCAATAGGTTTTTGTTTTCATCGGTTGCGTGGACATGGAGGCTGACCACATCCGCAATGCTCACCAATTCTTCCAATGAAACCGCCCTTGTATTTTCCGGCGCTTGTTTCACAAACGGGTCGAAGTAAACGACTTCCATACCAAAAGCGACCGCATAACGAGTCATCCAGCCCCCGATCCTACCCATACCGATAATGCCGATCACACGCCCCTTCAGCATAAGCCCCGGGAATTCAACCCTGTTCCAGCGACCCGCATCAACGTGGGCAATCGCTGGACGCAAACGGCGGGCGCAGGCCATGACCAAACTCCAGCTCAATTCGGCCGCCGGTGTCAACGCCTGCAAAACCTGCTTTTCGCCTTTGAGCGTTAACAGGGGAACACCGCGTTGCGCCAATGCGCGAGCATCGATATGTGTAGCGCCCGTAGTAGCCGTGACCACCAATTGTAAAGATGCCGCCTCTACGATATCCCCGACACTGATCGGCACCTTCATCGATGCATCCAAAAACACCGTACAGTGACGAAAGACGGGCAGCAGGCTGTCGGCGACGGGCTCAACGCTTCTTACCTCTCGCCGAATGCGCCGGCCCGGAAAACAGCAAAATCCGTCTGTTTACACTCATTCCAGATCTTCCTTCCTCAATAACCGGTTCGCGCTTTTGTCACGCCGCAATGTCGAGCCGATCAAGGCCTCCAACTCTGTATAAGGAATTCCCCCACCCGGTTTCTTTAGAGTCAGATGTTCCCGGGCAAGCACCGTTCCCCCGGAAAGATCCGTTTTTAAAGCCAGACTTCGCCCGAAAATCTTTTTCAATGGGGAAGTCTGTTCCGCCAGTTGGTCTTTGTCGACGCCGGTTTGTAAAGACCGCGCTATCAAACGAATTCCCTCGACCAATTTTTTTAACTCTTCAACCGTGATCGAAGCGGGGACATCCGGTCCAAACATACCCCGGTCGAAAGTCACATGAACTTCGATAAAATCCGCCCTTAGTGTAGCGGCCGCCAACCCGGCGTAGATTCCACCGGAATGGTCCGACAGCCCCACCGGGCACCGATAACGTTCGCGCAAGATTTCCATCAGCCGCAACCCCCACTGTTCCGGCGCACAGGGGTAGGCGCTGCTGCACTGAAACAGACCGAAGGGAATATGCCGCGAGCGGCATCCGGAAACGACATTATCTATATCACCTAAGGTACTCATGCCGGAGGAAATCAACAGCGGTTTCCAAAGCGGTACACCCAGATCATTGAGTAAATCCACCGCGTTGACGGAAAAAGGAGAACTCAAAAACATCAACTTTTTTTCCCTGGCGTGTTGCACCAGTCCCGCCCATTGCTCGACACTGAACTCCATGCGTTTCCAGTAATCGAATCGTGTGGCGTCCTGCCGACTGAATCTGACCCGCCAGGGTTCGTCCAGCGTGCTTTCTGCCGCGGCGATATGGGTCTGGAACTTTACCGCGTCGGCACCGGCCTCGGCGATAGCGTCGATATAGGCATGGGCGGTGCCTAGACTGCCGTCGTGAGCCTGCGCGACTTCGCCGATCACAAAACATTTGTTGTCGGGCAGACCCAGATCAATTGAATTAACAGGTTGCATACTTTTTATCTTTCTCTACTCGCATTCGGCGTCCGCTTCCGACAGTGCAGAATCAGCGGATTTTTTATCCGGCTATCCGCGCCACTATTTTGACAAAATAATCGGACATGATTTTTTCCGAAGTTCTGCCCCGCATTTTCGCCGCCGCCGCGGTACCCAACCGATTGCGAAGCTCGCAGTCGGCATATAGACTGTAAACCGCCTCCGCCAACTGCCGGTGATTCTCCGGTTCCACCAATAAGCCATTCTCGCGGTGATCTATTAATTCACCCACGCCTCCCACATCGGTCGCCACACAGGGAACGCCCTGCGCCATCGCTTCCATCAATACATTGGGGCATCCCTCATGTCTGGAGGGCAGCACGAACATATCGATGTTTTTTACCATGCTTGCGCATTCAACACTGCCTGCAAATTCCACCATTTCACTCAGCCCCAAGTCGAATGCCAGGTTCTCATAGTCGGAGCAATCTCCACGACCGGCGATAATATAGTTTACTCTTAGGCCTTTATCACACAGTGCTTTGATGGCCCGCAGCCAAACATCGATGCCCTTGCATGGATGAATGTTTCCGCAAAATCCTATTGTCTTTAGTGTTTTCTTTTTCTTCTTTGTCCCCGCATCGCTAGTTTCATCGATGCTATTTGGCAAAACATAGCAACTTTTACACTTCACACCCATATCTTTAAACTGTGATAAAGCGGCTTTTGTATTAGCAACTAACGCATCTGCACAATGTATCAGTAGAGGAGCCCAGCGATGTTTACTCAGCAGGTTGTAGGCATCCGTGCGAACACCTAAAACCAACTTGCTTTTATGTGCTAGATAAATAGCGGGAACAGCGTATAAACCGGTAAAAAAATGCCATCCCCAGACAATGTCCGGCTTCCAGTGGCGAACGCAGTTGTATATAAAGTGCAATCTGGAAATCTGCGTATTATGACCTGCAATACGAAAGTATTGAATATTCATATGATTAATGGTGATTTCCCAATATTCCTCAGATTGCCGACTCAGGTTAATAAGCCTGACGTCGATATCTTCATCCGAGCAATGGCGAAGAATATGAATAAGCTGCTTTTCCGCACCCCCTCGGCCCAGATTGCTACATATAAATAATATTTTCATCAGCATCCACCGGAGTATTTCGTCTTCCTTAATTGCTTTTACGCCTGCAACATTGGGTTAGCCACCTGTTTCTCAGGCCACACCAAATACGCTT
>JARROD010000468.1:0-2661 GCA_037384225.1 Exilibacterium sp. | reverse complement strand
GACGCGATTCGCAACCGCTACAATACCTATGGCTATCTGAGCCGCGTTGTCGATGCGTTCAAACCCTCTACTCGCTATTATGTCGTCCAGGAAATGGATGAACGAGGCAACGTCACCAAGGCCCTGAACGGTAACGGTGTAACGAGCTATCGAGGCTACGATCCCGCGACTGGCCGCCTGGAGACGCTGCGCGGCGAACTGAGCTACGGCCTGGGTGATGTACAGGACCACACTTACACCTGGAACAAAATCGGCAACCTTATTGAACGGACCGACCAGAGTGGCAATAAGGATCTCACTGAAACCTTTGGTTATGACGATCTTAATCGTTTGGAGACGGCTGAGGTGACAGGGCGGCTAAGGGAGGTCCAGGTTTATGACAGTCTGGGTAATATCAAGGCTAAGCTAGGCCATTCTTATCATTATGGTAATGACCCTGATACCAATAAACCACACGCTGTCAAATCTATGAACGGAGTGAGTTATTCCTACGATTCCAACGGTAACATGATTGCGAACACCGCGAACGGCAAAATCGGCGCGCGGACGCTGAAATACACCACCTTTGACAAGCCCTATGAAATTACCCAGCGTGGCCACACCGTCAAATTTGCATACGGCCCGGACCGGGCTCGCTACGCACGCATTGATATCGATGAAAATCAGAATGTGACCAGCACTGTCTATATCGGCAATGTGGAAAAGATTCAAAAACCCGATGGCTCGCAGCAGATCAAACGCTATTTGCCTGGGGGAGCTGTGATTACGATCGAGCGCGACAACAGAGGCAATGAGACGGGCAGAACCACACACTACTTGTATAAGGATTATCTGGGATCAGTCGACGTCATCACAGATGCGGTGGGAACGGTAGTTCAGCAAATGTCATTCGATGCCTGGGGATGGCGCCGCAATGCGGTCAATTGGGAAGAGTTGGATCCCGGCAGTCTGCGGTACTTTGACAGCAATCTGACCACACAGGGATTCACCGGACATGAAATGATCGATGGGGTGGAGTTGATTCACATGAACGGGCGGATCTATGACCCGTTATTGGGGCGGTTTTTGCAGGCTGATCCGTTTATTCAGGCGGCAAGCAACACTCAAAGCTACAACCGCTACAGCTATGGGTTCAACAATCCGCTGAATGGTACAGATCCGAGCGGTTATCTGTTTGGCATAGATGATGTCATCGCCGCCTTTGTAATTGGTGCTTTTATCGGTGAGGCCGGCAGGCAACTGGATATCCCGCTGCTACAAGCCATAGGGTCGGCTGTGAGCTGCATCGGGGGAAATGTTGCTGTCTGTGGCGCGGCGGCTTTCGGATCCACATTGGGGTACACCCACGATTTTGGTATGGCACTGCAATCCGGTTTTTTCGCAACGATGTCAGCGGCTGCGTTTAGCTCGGTGGGAGTGGAATTCAATGGTACCCCCTTGGAAGGAGGATGGGCCCACATTGGCGCTCACGCCTTCACTGGCGGCGTAATGAGTGTCTTGCAAGGTGGGAAATTTGGACATGGATTTGTGAGTGCAGGGTTTACCAAAGCCGCCAAGATCATAATGCCGAACAATGCTGAATATTTAGCCGACACAGTTCGGGTTGTCGCTGCTGCAGTTGTGGGGGGGACGGTGTCTAAGGTGACAGGAGGTAAGTTCGCAAACGGGGCGGCGACGGCAGCGTTTGCGCAGGCGTTTAATGGAAACGGGGCAATTGAGCGGAGAAATGCACAAAAGAAACAGAATATGATTAAGGAAGATTATTTATCTTGGGAGGAAGCCGATCAAATTCTCCGTAACAATAATGACCCAGATCTAATAGTTGCTGTTAGGGCAGACTTGCTAGTAGTTCAACAAACTTCCAATTTCTACATTGACCCAAATACTGGTGAGGTTCGAGCTGGAGGAATGGTAATGGGCATTCCTGAGTACCTGGTGCATGGACAGGTTACGATTAGAGATCGTGGTGATGGTACTTATGGAATTTATCAGCAGCAATATAATTTTGAGCAGCGTTCAGTAAATAATGCCTATGACGTTATCCGTAACATTGAAACATTTTTTGGTGGTATTATTTCAAGTGACGGAACCCCTTTTTGGATACAATATGACGGTAACGCGAATGTTATTAAAAAATAGTTATAGAATAGCTTTGGTCTGTTTTTTAGCTCTTCTTGTTGGCTGTTTTAGTGGGGGGGAGAAAACAGTAGTTGGAAATACAGGGTACTACTTTATTAATCTTGATGGATACCAACGATTTTTGGTGAACGATGAAAGCGAAATAGTTATTTCTCCAGCTATTGTTGATTTTGTTAAGCAAGGCGATAGTTATGTGTTTGTTCGGCAAATTGTTAAAGAGTTAACTTGTGATTCTGGGACTTTAAGAACAGAAATTACGGGTAATTTTGAATACTGGAGTTTATATAAAGAAAATGAATACAAATTAGCTGGTCCGTTTCAAGAAGTTGAGTTGCAAGCTAGGTTGGTTGAAAAATATCTTTCTAAGGAGGGGTGGCTGAAGTTGGCATCAAAGCTTAAGTTTATTAAGGAGAACAAAGCTTTTTTTCCAAGTGGAAATGCCTGCGATTAATATAGTAGCCATTTTGCACAAAAGGGGCAGGGAAATAAAAAATGGGGATCTTTAGATTTTGTGAAACACTA
>JARROD010000467.1:1614-3416 GCA_037384225.1 Exilibacterium sp. | reverse complement strand
CCTGTCATTTCACAAAAGGCGTTATTGGCTGAGAGAATTTCATGGTGGGTGTCGCAAATAATGATACCTTCAGCGCTTTGCTCGATAACCTTGGCACTTAGCTCGATCTGTTCCTGCGCTAGCTGATAGGTCGTCAGCATCGATTGCAGTACACCGGTTTGTGTTTGCAGCTCATTGCGCGAGCGCTGCAATTGTGTGTTGGTGGCCGTGAGCAGCCGATGGGACTGGCGCAGGCGGAGCAACAACAATGCCGTGGCGGTGAGGGCGACGAAAGTGATGATCAGCAACTTCAACAACCAGCTTTGGTTGAGTTCACGCTGACGAATTTCGGCTTGCTGCCGCCGATTGTGTTGCATGAGTTCGTTCAGCTGTCGTTGCCTGCTCTGCTTGCGGTAGAGCTGTGCAAGCTGCACCATCTGGGTGCTGGTTTTTTCACTTTGCAATTTGGTGTTAAGGCGTACCGCTTCGGCAGTATGCTTATAGGCCTGGGAATAATTTCCCAGAGCGGCGTTAATCGCGGCGGACTGGTGCAGGCTTTTGACCTTATACAATGCGAAATCAATCTCCTGAGCGAGCGCTTGTGACCGTTCGGACTCCGCCAGCGCAACGGTAAGTTCACCCAGGGCCTGGTAAGTTTTGCTGAGGTAGTAATGGACCCACCAGAGACCGATTTTGTTGTTATGTTTGTGATAAATTTCAAGTATTTCATCAAACAGTTTTAAGGCTTCTCTGTGGCGGTTTTGAATGATGAGTTTGTGGGCAAGCTGGAATAGAGCATGACCGAGATAGAAAGGTGCTTGCGCGGCTTGGAAGATATCGATGGCGTCGCGGTCCATTTGTTCCGCTTCGTGAATTTCACCGAAATGGGCCGCGGTCGAACCCAACCCGATCAACGCCATTCCTTCCCGGAGTTTTGATTGAGCGGCCCGGGTGTTGACCAGCATTTGCGAAAAATGCTCGTGGGCTTCTTTGTGGCGACCGTTTTGGTCAAGCGCCATAGCCATCCCCTGGTGGGCGTAGCTCAACACCAGTGGGTCTTTTACTCGCCGGGCGATATCCAACGCCTGTATGGCGACGGCGACGCATTCACTGAGTTGCCCGAGACGGGAATAGGCGATAGTCGTCAGTAGCATGGCTTCGCCGAGAAGATCCGGGCGCTCCACGCCTTCCAGCACGGTCATGGCCTGGATAGCGGCGGTGATACTGGTGTCAATATCAGCCGTATTAATAGCGTTTAGAGATATATTGAACCATGCCTCGGCTTGGCCCACAGGGTCATCGTACTTTTTCGCCAGTTGTAGAGCGGCCCTGGCATTTGAGACCGATATATTCGTCATGGCGAGATTAAGTTCGATCCGCGATACTAAATTGAGCGCGCGCGCCCGGTCGGCGGGGGTTGCCCCGGTTGGCAAGTTGTCACCTAGTTGCAGCGCCAGTTTATAAGCGGGTTTTGGTTCATTTTCCGCCATTTTTCGTAGCTCCGCGGCTTTTCTGCGCCAGGTTTCCAGAGATTGGGTGGTAACCGTCTCCGCCAACACCGATTCGGTCGCTATGGTACGGGGGAAGCAGAGGGGGCAGACTAACATGAGAGCTGCCAGGAGAATGAATGGAATAGCCCGGCAGTAGCGTCGTTGTCTCGTGTTTGTCGTTTCTTTGTAAAAGTTCAATATTGGAAAACTCTCCATCGCGTATCAGGTCAATTTTGGCGGCAAATTATTGGCTGTAGGGCTATCTTTATGGCACGTAAAAGTCTGTTTGATTCGGGTTGTGGAATTGAACTGTTAATTCTGATTCGCAACGAT
>JARROD010000467.1:0-1575 GCA_037384225.1 Exilibacterium sp. | reverse complement strand
TACATCTGCTATTATAAACGACGAGCGTGTTATTGGTAGTAATCCGCCTGACTGGGCGGTGGAATGGCGGATTAATAAGATTTGGGTATATATACCCTATCGTTGCTTACAGGGTGCCTGAAACCTGCGATTTACCACGAAGCCAAACAATTGGCCGCCTGTGTCTGATTTCGGCGCAGCAGCTGTTCAAACGCCATCGCCGTCAGAGGTTTGCTGTAATAAAACCCCTGAATTTCATCACACCCCTGGGCGCGAAGTATCTCTAATTGCTCGATGGTCTCTACGCCTTCGGCGATGGTGCGCATCTTCAGGCTTTTGGCCAGCCCGATAATCGCTCTGACGATTTCCTCGTCCTCTGGATCTGTGGCAATGTCGCGAACAAAGGACTGATCGATCTTCAATTTGTGGATGTTCAGGCGTTTGAGATAGGACAGAGACGAATAACCCGTGCCGAAATCGTCGATGGAAAGCTTGATACCGCTCTGATGCAGCCGCGTGGTGATATCGATGGCCGCGGCGGGGTCCTCCATCGGGATTGTCTCGGTCAATTCCAACTCAAGATATTTCGGTGCCAATGAATTTTCTTTCAGAATTTGGATGATGATCTCGTTAAGGTTCAGTTGGCGAAACTGCGCAACCGAAAGGTTCACCGCCACCGGCACCAGCGGCAAGCCGGCCCGCTCCCAGACTTTTATCTGTTTTACCGCACTGCGCAGCACCCATTCACCAATCATCGGAATCTGCCCACTGTCCTCGGCGATGGGGACGAATTCTGTCGGTGACACCATGCCGAACGTTGGGTGATTCCAGCGCAGCAGCGCCTCGCAGCCGACAACGTTGCCGGTGTGTATTTCTTGTTGCGGTTGAAAATAGAGTTGCAGTTGATGCTGATTCAGCGCCTGGCGCAAAGCGTTCTCCAATTGCAGAATGCGGTTTGCGTGCACATACATTTCCGGTGTAAAAAAACGGTAGGTATTGCGCCCGCTTTGCTTGGCCCGGTACATAGCGGAGTCCGCGCTCTGAACCAGGGTTTCGGCATTGATGCCGTCGACGGGATACATGCTGATGCCGATGCTGGGAGAAACAGATAATTCGTGATTGGCGATATAAAAAGGTTTAGTAATGGCCTGGATAACTTTTTCCGCCACATGGGCAACCCCCTCATTATCGGCTTCCGACAGCACCAGAATAAATTCATCGCCGCCGAGGCGGGAAACCGTATCGGCTTCACGCACCGCCATTTTGATGCGCTTGGCGGTCTCGATCAATACTGCGTCGCCCATGCGATGACCGAGCGAATCATTGATATTTTTAAAGCGGTCCAAGTCCAGAAACATCAAGGCAACCACGCTGTGGTTACGTTGCGCCTTGGTAAGCACTTGCTCGATGCGGTCGTTGAGCAGGGCGCGGTTAGGCAGACCGGTGAGGGCATCGAAATAGGCCAGTTGGCGGATATGTTTTTCCGCTTCCTTGTGTTGGGAAATATCGCTGCTGATGCCGATATAGTTGGTCAGCTTGCCGGCATCGTCGCGCACTGCGCTGATGGAAAGGAAGGTGGGGAAAGTCTCACCGTTT
>JARROD010000466.1:0-3172 GCA_037384225.1 Exilibacterium sp. | reverse complement strand
TTTCAAAGCGGTTTCAACCAGACGCTCCAATAAAGGATCCCGGGGACCGCCCAGGCTGAGATTGATAATATCCACTTGTTGTTCGATAGAATAATTGAGCGCCTTGGCCAAGGTGAACGAATTGCAATAGGCGGTGCCCGTGTCACCAGAGCCGGGGATTTCCTGCCAGCAGGCTTTCAGTCCGAGAATACCCGCCTCAGGTGCAACGCCTACCACGCCCGTGCCGTTATTGCCGGAGGCGGCGATAATACCGGCAACGGCAGTGCCGTGTACATCACGATTGAACTGGCGCATGTTCCGGTCGACAAAATTTCTGGTTACAATCATACGGTCCAGGAGATCCAAATGTTCAGTATCCAGGCCGGTATCTATAACGGCGATCTTAACCCCCACACCCGTGGCCCACTGGTGAGATGGCTCAACCTGCATGGTTTTAAAGCCATGTTGCATTTTCAGATAAGGATCATTGTAATGGGAGGCAATACTATTGGCACGGGTGTTGTCGGCATCGGAGGGTTGAGCGTACACAGGCAGATCGTTCAGCAGCGGTTGAAAGAGTTGCAGAGGCTGGGCCGTTTCAATATTGGGATCTTTATTGAGGCGGGCGATAATATTGCTTCTGTTTGCCGGCTCATTGATTTCAAAAACCAGACAGCGAATGTCGAGCGATGATATCGGCCAGTCTGCCACCCGTCGAATGCCGTAGCGGCGGGCGAGGTCTGATAAAAACGTCGCGTAGAGCACGGGGAGTTTCTCTTCTCTACTGATAGATTCCCCCTGTACTAACTGCTGGTGCACCTTGCTGTGCATGGTAACCAGAATCAGCTTTTCTGCCTGCTTGCTGGAGTAGCTGCCCATGGTGACATCCATTGAATTGGACAAAGATTTTGATCTTATCGTATTACTGACGGGTACGCAGGCACTGGCCAGGAGAATAAAATATAAAACTGTCAGTCTAGAGAAGGTTGTTCGAGTCATGGTGGTTTCTCTATTCGTCTACTATAATGTCTACAGCAATTACGTCTTTATCTTTTGCGAGAAAGTCCAGAAGTGCTTTTTGCGCCTGCATTTTCTGATCAGGCAGCAATTCGATGATGTATCTGTGCTCTTGTTGGGGGTAGAGTTTAAATTTTACTCCGGTTGCCGCTATCAATGCCCGCGCTTGCGCCGGGGCCATAGACTGGGAAAATCCGACTTTTATCCGCACGGGGCTGACGCCGTCCCGCTCGGAGATTAGTACTTCGTATTCCCCAGTTTGCTCCACCAACGGCGTATTCGGCGCGGATAAGCCCCCATCGCGTTGATTGATTAACTGGAAACTTAATACCGCAACGAATAAGCTCGTCGCGATAGCGCCCGCCCAGTACGGAGGATTATTGAACAGGCGAGAGTTAAAGAACCGAATAATATTCAAGCGTTCCAATAGATGCTTGAGACCAAGTTTGCTTAAAGGGTGACTTTTGGGGCTGGTCTTTGTTTCCATTCGCGTTTGTTCATAGTTTTCTATACGTTTCATCACCTTGGCGAGACCGTCCTCAATATCTAAGCCGTGGTTTATCGTGTCACTATCAGTAAACGCGGCGTCAGCGGCGAATGCTCGCTTTAAAAACTCCATCTCCCGCTGACATGTCAGACAAGTGTTCACATGTGCATGTACCTCCTTACTTTGCTCAGCGAGTAGTGTGCCGTTGACCTGCCAAGGCAAAAGCTCAAGGATCTTTTCGTGTTTTCCGTCGAAGGTAAATTGTTTAATCATCATTGTCTGATTCCGTCTTCGATTACGTAAAATGCTGGGTATTCTTTTTGTCTTTTATTATTTTGTGCTAGCTTTTTTACAAGCCATATGTGCTCGACAATCATCGTGTTCAGGCTGATCAACCTGTTCGCAATCCGCCAAAAAATTTTTTAATTGGCGCCTTGCATAAAACATTCGGGTCTTTACCGTATTTTGCGGACAGGAAAGGATCTCCGCAATTTCACTGTAGCCGTACCCCATCGCGCTACGCTGCAATACGGCCTGATGATCACGGCTCAGATTATTGATCCCTTGCTGTATCTGTAATTGAAGTTTTTCTGTTGAGGTCACCGTTTCCGGATTGGTTTCCGGTTTGGGGTTGGTGAATCCGGTCAGATTATTATCGAAATCCAGATGCCGGTGGTCCTTGTTCTTTTTCAGTGTTTTCAATGCCCGGCGATAAGCGATGCCGAGTATCCAGGTGGAGGCATTGGACCGCCCCTCAAAAGTGGATGCCTTTTCCCAGAGGGTAAACATGGTATCTCCTGTAATTTCCTCCGCCAATTCAATTTGCCGCGTCATACGCAGGACAAATTGAAAAACACGGGAATAGTACATTCGATAAAGGGTTTCAAATGCTTGTTTGTCTTTATTGGCAATACGGCCTAACAGTGTGCGCTCTTCAACAATTTCAGTAAAGGGTTCATCATTATTAACAGGTTCGCTCCCAGACATATCGGTATTTTTCCTCGAATATCCTTAGTGCCATATTAACTTGAATCATTAAGAATGAGTCCAAAATAACTTCTCGGCATTAGGCGCATGCATATTGCTTAACAACTAAGTTCCGTTGCATACGCATTCGGTTCAATAAGATTGATAAAAAAATGAAAATTGTTTTTAGACTGCCAATTCTGACGTGCCGGGAGAGTTTATATTGAAAATATTCCGAAAAAGTAATGAACCCGTTTTCATTCCCTCGGTACACAGCAGGACACAACGGTTTTACTTCTTCGGTTTCAGTTTACGACAGGTTGGCAAAGGTTCAGGGGAGATATTTAATGAAAATAGTATACGCATTTGTATTGCTTGTTTTTTCTAACCTATTGCTTTGCGGCTGTGTTGAGACGCGTCCGTTAATATCCCATGCCCATTTGGGGCATGTCATGACCGCCTGGCATGATACACCTCACCAACGCGGGCTGTTAGCCGTGGCGCGGGACGAGGCGGATACTGCGCTATCGGAAGCCAAACGGGTATGGATGCAAGGTGCTAACCCGGACAGTGCCGGAAAACATGTCAAAAAAGTCATTCTTGCCCTAAACCCGGAATTGCTGCCCGGCGGCAACTGGAGAAAACAGCACTATGGCATAATACGTGCCCTGGAAGGCACGCTCGATCACCTTGAATACGCTGCCAACTCCGAGGATGCCAGCC
>JARROD010000465.1:2887-3660 GCA_037384225.1 Exilibacterium sp. | reverse complement strand
CAAAGACAAACAGGCCGAATGTCATCATCCTGGTGGTCGTCCTCAATCCAGGTCGTGCAGCGCGCTGCGCAGACGAGCCGCTTTGCGCTGATCGCGTTCGATGAGAAGGCGCTCGATGTAGGCCGCCAGGGCGTGTTCGTCCATTCCGATACTCGGGTAAACGTTGAGAGTGATGTTATCACCTTGTACCGTGATCGGGCCCGGCGTCGCCGGCAGCGGTCCACGGTTATCCAGGAGAATATTGTCGACGTCTGGAATGTCCACTGCGATCCGAGGCAGATCCGCTCTTGCCGTTGCGGCGATTGCGCTATCGATCGACTGGTCTGGCATGGCGGCGACCTGGGTGGCAAGGGTGCCACCCAGCGCAATACCGGCACCGGCGCGAACGACGCGATCAGTGATACCGCGCAGTTGCCGCAGCGTTCCACTCTCCGCCTGTTTTAGGCCCACCTGAAAGCCGCTTAAGGTTTGGGTACCCAACTCGGCAAATACCCGCGAGGGCGAGTGAATCCCGAGCGTGTCTTTGAACCAGCCGATCACGGATTCGCCGGCGTAGAGCACGGTTTCTTTCAGGGTGCTGAAGGCGCCGAGAATACCGTTTTTCAACCCGTTGATCATCAACGAGCCAAACGCGGTGAAGGTATCCGGCAATTGCACACCGAACCAATTCATCACACGGCTAAACGCTTGGTAAAACAAATTCACGGGTGACCACTGTAGGATCAATTCTCCAACGCCGGCGATGCCGCCAGAAAAAGCTTGTCGAACCTCAT
>JARROD010000465.1:0-2826 GCA_037384225.1 Exilibacterium sp. | reverse complement strand
GCATCGATCCAAATGCGACAACGTGATCGACGATACCGAGCAAAGTTGTTTTAACCGCGTCGAATGCCATTGAGAGTCCGCGATTAAATCCCGCGATCAAGGTTGCACCGAATTCGGTGAAGGTCTCGGGCAGCTCCACACCTAAGGCACTGAGCACGCCGGCGAAGCGGCGATAAAATACATTCAAGGGATCCCAGTTGGACAGAAACTGGTTGATGCCGGCCAGGCCTTCTGAGAAAGCCGCTTTGATGTCAACCCACAGGCCCTGAAAAAACTCACCGATAGTCGACCAGTTTTTATAAAGCAGATAACCGATACCGGCGATCGCCGCGATAGCGGCCAGGAGCCAGCCGATCGGCATCGCGGCAATGGCGGCACTCATCGTTGCAAAGCTCCCGGTGATCGCTGACCCCATCGAGGCGAAGGCGGCAGAGACACCGGGTAGCGTGGCAATCAGACTGACCAGGCCGGCACCGAATCCCCACACCGCGTTGACAAGTCCGGCAAAGGCAATCACGGGTTTGAGTGCAAACAAGCTGGCTATCACGATACCGAGATTGTCAAAGCCGCCCATCAGGCCGGCCAGTGCCGAGGTGATGCGCCCGGTTGCCGAGGCCACCGTTGCCAGTCCTCGCCCCAGTTCGATGATCGCCGGCATCACCGCTTTCAGCCGACTCCCCAACAGGCTGGCGAAGTCCCGCACCTGATCGCGGTTTTCCGACACCCAACCGCTAAAGGCGTTAAACAGTGAAGCCAGGGCGGGCGCCAGTGCTCGCCCGAGGGTATTACGCACGCCCAGCAGCGCACCACCGGCGCTCCGCCAAGCGCGCATGTAATCCCGGGCGGCGTCGGTATCGGCTTGGCTGAAGGTCGCACCGAAGGCGTCGGCTTCTTTTCTCAAGCGTTCGAATTCAGTGGCGCTGACCGTTACCAACTCGGTCAACTGTTCGCCGCCGGTACCGCCGAACAATTCATCCAGAATGCGCTGTCGGGCGGCGACGCTGTCGAGTTCGCGAAGGCGGCCGAGTACCACATCAAACAGCGCGCCGGTGTCGTTGGAAAGGCGGTCCAATGTATCGGGGCTTAAGCCCAGGCGTTCGAAGGACTCGGCGGCTGAGCCCGCCCCGGTAATCACAAATTCATCGGTACGCAGGGACAGTTCTTTGAGTGCGTCGATCATTGCATCGCTCTCGACACCGAACTGAGCGCCGGCGTATTGCAAACGCGAGAGTTGATCGACGCCGATCCCGAGCCGCGCGGACCACTGTCGGACTTCCTCCGTTTGTGTTGCAAAACTGTGTCCCAGTGCGCCGATGGCGGCACCGGTGGCGGTTGTGAAGGCGGTCAATTGTGTGGCTCTTTGACCCATGGCGCGGGTCAGTGTGTCGAATCGGCCGGTAACATCGGCGCGTCCCATCCGTTCGAGCGCCGATCGCTGCCGGCCCAGCCGTCGGTTAGTCTCTTCGATGCGTCGTGCCAGTTGACGTTGTTGTTCGGACAGAGAGCTGCTGACTCCATCGACCTGTCGCAATCGCCCGCGTAGTTCCCGCAGTTGTTGTTGTTGCTCCCGATCGTATTGCGCGGTTAACCGTCTCGCCTGGCTGAATGAGAGCGCGACATTGTTTCGGCGGCGTTACTACCTTAACGGTTCTCATGCGGGGTTTATTCTGTATGTGAATGATGCCGCACAGATCGGATTCCGCCGCAATTGATGGGGATTATTCCGCAAAATACCGGGGGGGTTCGGGATGTGGAGAAAGCGGCTCGGGTGTTTGTGGCTAATGAGTTGGAGCCGTTGCAGGCGGCGATGTTGGAAATCAATGAGCGGGTGGGGGAGTAAGTTGTTCGGTTTCGTTCCTATTTATTGGAATCTAGTGAATCCTTTCCTTTAGACAGAACTCGATAATTTCGAGCTGTTGGTGGTGTGTGGCATTTCTGGGTAATTGACCCAGACTGACAGTCCGTGCACAGTTTAAGCACTGTCAGCCGGTGATGAACGGTTTTTCATTTTCAGTGGTTTTCGAACCATGTTTTATTTTTTTCATGACTTGATTAATAAGTTGGCCAAATGAATCGGGCCAAATTTTTTCATTGTTTGTAGTTCATTATCAGTAAAAAGTTTCACATTTTTAAGTTGATCCTCTTCTCCTTCCGGCCATTTCACAAACTTATATAGATAGGTTAGCGATGATTCGCTAATGGGGTCTCTATCGTTTTCCACCCAGATAGTGAATTTTTCTACTGATTCTGAAAAATAGTCTTCAGGAAAACTTTTGTCGTTTTTGTAGATTAAAGAGTGAAATTGTGCTCGCCAATACCGTCTTACTTCTTTGTAAATTTTTAGATGTGAAGATGTTTTAATAAAGTGTGAAAGTTTTTCGGCAGACGTTAATAATCTGGCAGTAGTGATCCAGGTTGACCTGTTGTTGTCAGGTATGTATTTTTCTCCCTTTTGGTTAAAAATTTTGTATGCTTTTTCAAAAAGCTCTTTGCTTTCCTCTAAGTATTTTTCAGATTTATTCCATCTAGAATCTAAAAAAATTTTCCATACTGCTACAATTACACCTATAAAAACTACAATAAATGTAAGGAACTTTATTGTGGTTTCAAATTCATATATTAAATATTTGTCAACGATTTTTATTATAATGAAAATCCAGCTTAATGATAATAACCCAAATAAAACGCCATGAATTATATCGCTATAGCCATAGCCATAGCCATAGCCATAGCCATAGCCATCATTGTTGGGGTTGAATATGTTTAATAATCGTTTCATGTGCTTCAGAACTTTTTGTAATGTAATTCTCGATATTGATATTAAAT
>JARROD010000464.1:0-2697 GCA_037384225.1 Exilibacterium sp. | reverse complement strand
GAGAGGGGATGGATTTAGTTGCCTGCCTCTTCAATAATAAAACCATTTTTTGCAGTCAGTGACTTCTGGTAATGTGTCGAGCCGCTTACACAGTATTGCTCTGTTGACAGCCCGGTAGCATGGCGCTCTTCACGTGGCACGCCAAAACGCCAACTCGCCGATCCTTCGTAGGTATTATTAATTCGGGTAAAGTTTTTGTGTCTTTGGGGCATGTGAGGATATTTTTCGTTCCTGGTTAGAGCGTGGTCACCCAATTTAATCGTTGTGGTAATAACGTTGTTCTCGTCTAACGTAAAATGACCATCCATGGTGTATTTTCGCTTGATCGATTCTGTATGAGAGCTGGTGCTGCGATCTTTATTATATGATTGAACCATCGTCTTTGAGTTGTCACGCCACTCGGCAATGACTGTTTCATCTGTTTCGCCGCCATTCCACAAGTGCATGGTAGTCGCTTGCACACGGCGGTTCACTGTTGTGGTTATACGGCCGCGAGAAGTCTCGATGTAGCCAGTGACAAGCAGACTATGTTCGCCGAACGTGTGAAGCTGAAAAGGGTGGGCCGAGGGGTCGTCTTGTTCGTCAGATGCAAGGTAGTCCACCTCATTGACTAATGTGGTTTCTTCAAGATTAATAAGTCCACCGCTGACCCGAGTGCTGTTGTGGTCTCGCCAGGCGAGGAATGTAACAGGTACGTCCCAGCCGGACTGATTCTCCGGCACACCGAATACATTCCAATAAACGGGGTAAGGTCGTAGCGTATCGGTTGAATATTAAAAGCTCTGGGTGCAGGTAAAACGGACCACAAAAATGGATTGGCCCAGCCGCCGGTATAGACATGTGGGTAAGGTGCCGCGATGCCGGCGAGTGTTCCATCGATACGGATTTGCACTTCACGATAGGGACCTTTGCCGCCCGGGCACGAGTATGCCGCTTCATCGGGCGTGGTAAGATACCAAAATTCTTCACATCCACCGCCGGATCCAGTCGCATAAACGTCGGCAAACAAGCGTTCGGTATTCGCTGCAATACTGAGTCCGCCAACCAGGGCGGTTCCCTCTTTGTGAGGCGCGTTGAGACCAATAATGTCTGTTGCCGTACCTTCGGGAACGCTGCCAGGATAGAACGTAAGCGATACTTCTATATCGAGAATACCGGTGTAGGTATCGTTAACGACATTGGCAATCAGCATCTCAATGGGTTGAGTTTCCTTAAACAGCGCGGCGTACTCTGTGAGATCTTTTTCGACACTCCACTCGATGCCTTCGAGCGAAGGCTCGGGTGTTGACGTTTTAAAAACGGTCACATCGCCAATATCTAAATAGCCGAGGCGATCGAACTGTCGGCCGGCAATGGATCCGTGCATTTCAAGTACCACGGCCTGCCAAGGTCCCGGACAATCTTCCGGCGGCGTATAGGTAGAAGTGTATGGCGTAAAGTTTGTAAATTCGGTATCGACGATTTTGACAGAGCAAGAGATTCCATCGGGACGTTTTACCGGCGGAGCGGCAGTCCTCGGGTCGTCCCAATCTGTACCGAATTCGTCAGGGATGTCGGCGGCATTGGTGAGAAAAGATGCGGTAGCGGTAAGGGTAAATAATGCCAGCCAGAAAGTTATTTTCAGGGGTAGGACGTTTTTAATAAGGGAATAATAGGTTTTCATATATGTCCTCATAAATTAAAGAAAGTGAAGTTGAACCAGGCATTCGCGGCGTTAGCGCCCTTACGTGGGGTCTGCCACGCGTCGTCGCGCCCCCTGTTATTAAACGAAGGGGAGCAAAAATTGACGCACTCTGCACAGCTAAATCTCGAACGCTTTGGGTGTAGATTTATGTACTAATTTTATTCATTGACTTATTTTTTTATTTCCCTTTTATTCATTTCCCTGTGGTTGGCGCTGGAACAAACTTTTTTGCAATGAGAATGAAACAATGCAAAATGCTATCGAAACAAAAAGTGAAAGTATTGTACAGACACATCAACACGGCAAACGACGTTTTGGCGCAGTTTGTATCTTGGGGTAGTGCGCGACAATTATTCTCAATCGCTTTGGGTATTGTGTATCCCTTGTTAAAGAGTGCTGGTGTCGAAAATTGTGTGGGCAATTGCTCCGCTCGGGGTTGTGGCGAATATTTGATCAAGCATATCCTGCATCGCAACGTTGCAACAACAATTGGGTGTGCAAAGCTAAATCGAGAGATAGAGTGATGATGAATATTGTAGTAGAGTTTACCCCATCATTGCGTAAATTTTCGGCCCGGATAATAGCGTAGCTGCTAACCGGACTACCGCACGCCAGGCGCCAGGTGCCATGCGAAGAGCGACTGGTTAAAGAGCCAATAAATTCCGCTGGGGAGTCCATATGCTTAAGATTAAGGTCAGGGTAGCGGCTGTTGTAGCTGGCCGCGAGTTGATGAAAGTTTTCGATATCTAGGGACAACATTTTCTCGTCAGGCTGTATGTTGGCTGACAAATTGTGAGCAACCAGTTGCCCATATGTCGTAAGGCCGGTATCAATCCCCAACTGCCTGGCGCGCTGTATTGATTGCGCTAGTAGAGGAAGCTTTAAAAAACCTTATCGTGAGCCATCTCCCAAGCTGGCCAGCATGGGCAATTGGAATAGGTGACGAAGCCCGCCTCGAAAACCGCCGACGCGCCGGCAACGGCGGTGATGTTGGCGGCGATTAAACCGCCGGT
>JARROD010000463.1:0-2500 GCA_037384225.1 Exilibacterium sp. | reverse complement strand
GGGAAGTTATTCCGTGCCCGTTCCTTCGTAGGCAGAATGTAACCAAAGCGTTTGAGGTTTAAATGCGCGGACCATGCCTAAATCGCCAACGCTTTGTGTATATAAGTGGTAACAGAGCAATAACGAGTTTTTGGATTTGATTCAGCCGATTTACAGACCTAGGGAAAGTGTAAAATACAGTGTGCGCACCGTTTTCAAGCTTGACCTCCAGCGCCGGAGTAAAACTCCTGATGACCATGGGATTATTGGTGGGCTTATCGCTACCCTCGATGAATTTGCCAGCGGCCCAGAGCTACCTGGTTTACTTTTGGGATATTGAGCGAGTACCCGTATTGGTGGCGTTGAAAAAGTTTGCTGCGCAAACCAATGAGGAACTCCTTTTTGAGACCGACATGGTGCAGGGTAGAATGAGCAGGGGATTGAAGGGCACCTACTCCAGCTTTGAAGCTCTGCAAAAATTATTACAGGGCACGGGGCTCAATGTCAGACAAACCAATGACGAGGTTTTTTTGATTTATGCAAGGAAACTGGAGGAGGTGGTTGTTACCGGCTCTCACATTCGCGGCGCGAGAAATACTTCACCACTGATTGCATTTGACAGGGAAGATATCGACAAAACCGGTGTGTCGACAACGCATGATTTTTTCCGCACCCTGGGGCAGCATTTTCGCGGTGGCGAGTCGGAACATAACGCCAACTTTCCCATTGATGGCGTGGGGCATAATATTAGCCGGGGCTCGGGGATTAATCTGCGTGGTCTCGGAACAGATTCAACCCTGGTATTGCTACAGGGACACCGCTATGCAGCGACAGACTTTGGCAGCTTTGCCGATGTTTCTTTGATCCCATTTTCCGTGGTGGAGCGCATTGACGTTGTGCCCGACGGGGCCTCGGCGGTTTACGGCAGTGACGCCGTTGGTGGTGTGGTCAACATCCAACTGCGCACCGATTACGAAGGCAGTGAAACCCGTATCCGTTACGGCTCCGACACCAGCGGGGATTTGCAGGAAGCGCTGGTGGGGCATACCTGGGGAAAAAGTTGGGATTCTGGACACCTACTGGTCAACTACGAACACTATCAACATAGTACCTTGTCCGCATCGGATAGAAGCTTTACCCGGGGGGTTGTCGGCCCCTATTCGCTATTGCCGGGACAACATCGACAGGGTGTTTACCTGTCGGGGCAGCGTGATGTGAGCGGCGTTAAAACATTTACGCAGATATTGCACAGCGAGCGCAGCAGCGTGGATGAACAATCACGGGGATTGCGCTCAGATCGTTCGGTTGCCGAGACAGATCAGTTAAGCGCCGTGGCCGGTGCGGAATTTGCCATTGCCGAGCGCGGACGATTTGAGATAAAAGGGATTTATGGCCACAATAAATCCGCCTACAAAGGGCATTTTTTGGATTCTGGCGAAATCAGTGGTCAGTTTTTGCATGAGTTGCGTATCGGAACCCTGGATTTGCTGGCGGACGGAATCCTGAAGAATCTACCCAGTGGTGAAATCAAAATTGCATTGGGTGGACAGTACCGTAGGGAAGTGTTCGAAGATCACTTGTCGAGGAGAAATCAGGGCCTGGAGGGTGACCGTGGACGTGATGTGGTGGCAGTTTTTAGCGAACTATCTATTCCTCTACTGGGTAATAGCGCGGCCGATTACAGCCGCACAAACAATAGCATCCACAGTAACACCTCTCAAAAAAGCAAGGATCTCGGCGATACTAATTCGCTGGTACTGTCATTGGCTTTCAGGCATGAAAGCTACAGTGACTTTGGAGACAGTACTAACCCTAAGCTGGGGTTGTGCTGGTCACCTGGAGGCGGTGTTCAATTGCGGGCTAGTTACGGAACCTCTTTTCGGGCCCCGCTGCTGAGCGAAACGATCAATAACAATTTAAGAGGCTTTTTGATCGATACGCTTGTCGACAGCGAAGGTGAGTCGCCGGTGGCCCTCTTTGTCTACGGCAACAACCCGGACCTTAATGCGGAAACCGCCACCACCTGGACTCTGGGCGCGGATATCTCGCCACCATTTTTCGGCAATGGCTACCTTTCGCTGAATTATTTTGACATTGAATACAGGGATCGGATTATCGGCCCCGCGGCCAGTTACGACGTGTTCACGGATCCAAAATATGCGCCCATTATTACCACGCGCTCGTCGCGCGAATTTGATCCGACCCTGATCGACTTGGTCGCCTCACAACCGCTGTTTTCCAATTTTACTGACACCAGCCCGGATGACACCGATGTTATTGTGGACAATCGGCTACGCAACATGGCCAAGACCCGCATCGCGGGCATTGATCTTTTGCTGAATTATAACTGGATCGAAAACGGCGGCGAAAACTGGGATGTGAGTTTTGGTGGCACCTATCTGATCAAGCTAGAACAGCAGCTGTTTGACACCGAGCATGGCGTCGATGTGGTCGATACGATTTTCAATCCCGTCGATCTCGAACTCCGCTTCGGTCTGTCGTGGGCTTGGAAAAACCTGTC
>JARROD010000462.1:0-3509 GCA_037384225.1 Exilibacterium sp. | reverse complement strand
TGCTAGGATTCGATAGCCATATATTCCGTATCTACAACCTATACCCAAATCTCAAACGCTTTGGTTATATAGGAGCCTATTTGTTGTAGTTAATTGGAACTATCAGTTATGGTTTGCCACTTATAAACATTGCGAGGCGCGGGACAAGCAGGCAGGTTGTTAAAATAAAGTAATCTGTGTGTTCAGCTATAAGTTTCATTCATGCAGATAAAACCTGGTTAATATACCCAAAGCGTTTAAGATTTTACTGATAACATGACTAAGATTAGTTCATCTGATCCGAGCGTATTAGTAGGCAGAGATATTGATTCTGTCACCAGAGAACTTTCTGTATCTCGCGATAACAGAAATCGCTTGCAGGCAGTGTCAAACCGCCCTGATGTGTCTCGCGATGGTGTCGGAAAGTATCAGTCAGCTGAAGCTAGGGGCGTAGTACGGTATCCCCTGGATGACATAGAAACGGGGGGTAATAAAAAGGAATACCAACCACGGGATAAGCGCGTACCCATTCCTGCCGGCCTATATGGCGAACTTGATATTGCTCTCCTCCAGGATCCCCCCCAGAAGAGTCGCTTCTTTCTATCGCCAAAAGCGCGTAAAAAACACAACTGTAGAGCCATATCTTTAATAAGTCCCAGTCAGCGTAATGCTATTTTGCAATGGCAACGCACTGAAACGTTTGTTGGTCCGAATTTTATAGACAACTTTATGAGAGGAAAAGGAACAGGTGGACGATATGAGTCATTTACAACCTATCCGGAACAGTACGTTTCGACCCCATGGGATAAACAATATGGCGGATTTATCATCAATCCAAATCCAAGTTACAGCTGGACAGGAAAACCGCATATATGCAACCCTGGAGAGATTAAGGAAATAACCAGAGAGAATGGTGGTTTTGGTCTGGTGGCTTATTTGATACATCCTGATATCTATGAGCAGGAGGAAGTATTCAAAAGATTTTTTCATGATGCATCACCCATCGATTGTGTGATTGAAGGCAAGGAGAAAATATCTGAGTATGAAAAAAGAACAGGAAAAACATACATTGCATACCCTCCTGATCTGCGTAAAGAACATATTCCTTTGTTGAAATCTTTATTATCCACTATCCATAAACATCTGCGGGATCTCTACAATGTAAATATAGATACTGCAGGCAATGTGGCAGGTGATGACAAAGTGGAGATATATGTACATTCCCCGATTTATTCGACGGAAACACTTACATTTCATGTGCATATACGCGTAAATGAAGGAAGGCATGCCGGCGAGGAGGATGTCAGGAAGGTATCTCTCTCCTTGTTGATTAAAGATTTAGAAAAACATGGTAAGCTGATGCATTACCCGGTGGTTAACAATGAGATAACACGGAAGCTTGCCGAAAGCGGAAAACTCACGAGAGAAAAAATGAATGAACACGGTGATCTTTTATCTCTGACAGTTGCTGACGATAAAACGATTACCGAGGAAAATTTCGGAAGAATAAAAACCATGCCAAACGTTTTTGCTTCCCCGGCTAAATTGTCAGAAAAAAATGGCTTTGGAAGTTCATGGATTATGTCGCCGGATAAACATGCCCGTATCAGGGCTGGAGTCATCTCCACTGGGCAAGCGCCATAATGTACAGGCGGTAAAGTTCGTCAATGGATATAATATTTATGGCAATGGCGGGTCGACATCTGTACGCATTCGACCAACACAGGACGGTTCTTCAACGATACAAGCGTACGCAAACAATATCCGCACTGAAGATTTTTTAGCAGAATATCGTCAAGACAAAGATAAGATATTATCAATACTGAAACCGACCATCGAGGAAATAGCAGATTTACATACGCGCCATCCTGCAAAGATGATCGAAAGTCTTTATAGCCAGCGGGTGATCAGAGAAATAAGATCAGAGTGTCCCAATATTGGCGATGAGTTTTTTCCGGAGGGCGAGGGCTTATTACATCTGTCGATGACCCATGACTTTGGTCATTACCTGCTTCAACACCTGACCGGTGGTCGTGTGAGTGATGCCCAATACAATTTGCAGTCACGTACTGACGGCATAAAGCTTACCAAGGATATACTGGAAACAACACCACTCAGTGCAACTCCCACAACCAGACAGGAAAAAACAATTCCTGGCTACGCAGACCAGGATAGCTTCAGAGAGCAATATTGTGTCCAAATAAAAGATGGCCACGTTTTGGCAAAAAATGGATCGTACTTAACAACATCCACAGAACGGCATATCTATGTTTTAGATAAAGATAATAATCTCTACGTGGGCAGGCGTGAGCCTCCATCAGGAGACATACTGCAACATCCGAGTTTTGGCGTTAAAGGAAATGTTATTTGTGCGGGTTCTATTAAAATTAAAGATGGTAAGATAACGGTAATCGACCTGGAGTCCGGACACTACAAACCCAAATACAGCCATCTGAAAAATGCAGTTCAACGATTGTCTGCATGTTTCACCGAAAACGCCCAGGCCAAAAACTGGGATAATACCATTTTGCAGGTTAAGGATATTTTGGCAAAATCGGTGATCGATAATTCATTGAGTGAGAAATGTCCTTAAGGGGCGTTCACGAAATAACGTCCGGCCGCTTTGTCACCACACCAACACCCACAAGCCTAAAAGCAATCGCCAGGCACGCGCACCCAGCCCTCCATCAACACACGCGCACTGCGGCTCATCACCACCTTGGTCGCGCCGCCCATGCCATCGATCTGCTTCGCGTAGGGATCCGGGCTGCCGATCACCCTCAACAGCACCGCCTGCCCCAGAACAAACACACCGAAAACGGCCATAATGCCGCCTTTAACCTGGCTTCCCAACCACTAGAATTCGGCGGCGTTGGCGCCCAGGCTTCCTGCTGCAATTTGGAATAGATGTTCGTATTTATCGCATGAATCGAATCGTGAAACAGATCAGCGATCTCCTTGACATCCGACTCTATGAAATCTCGAATTTCCATGGATGGCTTAGCCGCTATTACCATTTGCGTATACCCTTCTGTCTGTGTGGTCAGCTTGATTGAACTTATTAAGTACTTTGGGCTCGATATTCTCCAAGTTCTTTGTAAGGTCCGCTTTTAGCCGTAACGAAAAGTTTCCTGGTCTAGCTTCCCGATGCCATCTAGCAAGAGTGCGTAGCGGGATTCCTGTTTTCCGGGATTGTTGATCTCTTGGCATATGACTTTATCGATCCCCCTTTGGCCATCTCCTCACATGGGGGCTGCCATGCAGCGTCATCGCGCCCCTGTTGTTAAAGGAAGGGGGAACAAAAATTGACGCACTCTGAAAACCTAAATATCAAACGCTTTGGGTATATACCCGTGGCGGATGGGAGCTACGAGTATATTCAGGTTCAATGATCAATCTAATCGTGTTTAAGGAACGTGCACGAAATAACTTCCGGTTTTCGCCTCCGATCCATCCCGCCTGGCGCCGTTGCGAAAACTTGACGTAGGCCCACTATGCCGGCGTTTTCGCAACGACACCAGACGGGCGCC
>JARROD010000461.1:0-2858 GCA_037384225.1 Exilibacterium sp. | reverse complement strand
TTATTTAGAGATTAGCAACGGTATTACAGCCCTGCGATACGATCAGATAAATCGGATATTCCAGGAGCCATAGCCGCGTAAAAGCTCTGTCAGGAACACCTCCGTGTGTTTTGAGCTCACTAGTTGGAAAAATCCACCGCCGCCGGCCCGAACCGGCCAGTGAACCTCCGCCGCGGGTGGCCAGGGTCCAGGCTTCGGATTCCGTTTTGTAGGGCATGAGGTTTCAACATCGTCACGTTTCGCCGCAATTGATAAATAATTTCGCCGTGCTTAATCAGTCATACATTCGGCGCTATAGGCCTGGATCAATTCGCGTTGTTCAGGCGGAATCGGGATCGCGCCTTTCACCTTTTTATCCGTAAAACAAAAAACATATCTGCCGGTAAACGTAGCAACCTGTTCAGCGGCGGGTTTGCGCACTCTAATACCTTCAAAGTCCAGTGTTACCGTTGATCGACCCACTTTCCCAACCCGCACCACAACGCCCAGTTTGTCATTGCCGATCAGGGGCGCGGTAAAATCCATTTCCATGTGCACAACCGGTGTACCCTGCCCAAACTCGACATTCATGTGGTACCAGTCAAAACGTAAATACTCCCGGAACCAAACTTCCGCCGCTTCCATGCAGTAAATTGAAAACCGGGGTGTATAGACAATGGCAGCCGCATCCGTATCGCCAAATGAAACGGTTCGCCAATGAATGTAGGGCGCTACTTTTTCCATCAAAGTCCTCAACCTCGCAATGAAAGCATCAATTATTCGAACTGCCCAATTCCAAGCTGCTCAATTCCAAACTACTCAATTCCAGACTACCCAAGCCTGTACCCAATAAAGGGGACCTGTTTTCAAATCCTTAATTGTCCAGAGTTGCATGTATAATATTGCCATCTACTCAATACAGTGTGCTTTTATCCAGGGATTTCAATTGATAGAGTGATTTATGCTAGACACCAGGGAAAATGGCCCTCAATCCAACGAAGCGTTTTTGCAACAGGTTGGCAATCGCGTCCGCGGTCTGCGCGCCAGCCGCGGCATGAGCCGTAAAATGCTGGCCCACGATTCCTCCGTGTCAGAGCGCTATCTCGCCAATCTTGAACAGGGAAAAGGCAACATTTCCATTAATTTATTGCGCAAAGTGGCGCGTGCACTGCGCACAGAACTCGCCGAGTTGCTACCGTCCGGCATCAAACAGACGCCGGAGCAGTCGCTGATCAACGAATTTGTCAGTCGATTGTCGCGGGAAGAACAACAGTCAGCGCTGCAAATGTTGTATCAACAATTCTCTTGTCTGGGGGAAGGCCAGACGCGCATCGCGCTGATTGGGCTGCGCGGCGCCGGCAAAACAACGCTGGGCAAGTTGCTGCAAGAGCGGCAGAAACTGCCTTTTGTCAGACTCGTTGAAGAAATTGAAGCCGTCGGCGGCATGGAGGTCTCTGAGATCATGGCGCTATCGGGTCAGGCCGGCTACCGGCGGCTGGAGGAAAAAGCGCTTTTTAAAACGCTCAATGATCACGAATCCGTGTGCATTGAAACCGGCGGCAGCATTGTTTCGGAACTCAAAAAACTTAACCTTCTGTTAACCACCTGCCTGGTCATCTGGGTAAAGGCCACGCCCGAAGAACATATGGAACGCGTCATTGCCCAGGGAGACCTGCGCCCGATGGCCAACAACGACGACGCCATGGACGACCTGCGCAGGATCCTGACAGAACGCGCGCCCTATTATGAAAAAGCCCACGCAATACTCGACACCTCAGGCAAGACGGTTGAGCAGTCGTACTGTGAGTTAATCGCGCTGATACAGGAACAGTCCAGTCTGATATCTGCCGTGGGCACCTGAGGGGCGTGCATGCCCCTGAGCCGGTTTATCCTGCTCTCCCGGGTAAGGAGAGCAGGTTCACACAGTGGATAGGCCGGATTAAAAATGACGCCTTACACTCAGCGTCCATTCGCGACCTCTGGCATAGGTCGTCTCGGAATAGGAGGAGGCTTCTCTAATCGCGGTGTTGCCGGCAAGACGGTACAACTCATCGGTGAGATTGTTGACGGAAGCGGCCACACGCCATTTCTCTGCCGGGGAGTCCCAGATGATCGAGGCGTTGACTATATCATAGGCTTCCTGGGCAATCTCTTCGGAGTTCAGCACGTCGAACACAACGTCATCCCGATAAGACCAGTCCAGGCGCGGCGTCAACACCCCTGATCGGCACTGACCGATACCACCAACAACCTGTACAGCGGCATTGGGCACCCAGGTCCACTCCAGTTCAGCACCATCGATCTGGGCTTCGCCGGCATAGAAAACGATGGGCGCGAAATCCTCGCGAATCACAAACTGTAGATCTTCATAGTCAGTGGTGAAAATGGCACCGTTGATGCGCAGTGTGTTATCAAAGAGGTCGGCCTTGATGCCCATTTCAACCGTTTTCGCCGTCTCGGGTTCAAACGCCCTGATTGCCGCCGCCGGCTTGATGTTGCGTGCGTTGAAGCCACCGCTTTTAAAACCTTCAGAATAGCTGGTGTAAACCATCACATCGTCGTTCAACTGGTATGCCAGGTTGAGCATCGGCGTGGTATCCGAATAGGATTCTTCATTCCACTGCGGTAAAAAGAGCAGCGTCCCGCCGGGCACAATAGCGGCAGCACCTGCTCCGCCCAGCGTCGGGTAGACGTTGCCGTCGAACGGGTGAACATACCCGCCCGCACCATCGGTCTCAGCCGCTGAGACGGGGAATACATATAGCGACTCGGTAAACTGCAGCGGTTTAAACGCCTTGTTTTCTTCGGTCCATCTCAGCCCCAGGGTTAGACTCAACTGCGCGGTCAGATCGTAAGTCATCTGACCAAAAACAGCCTGA
>JARROD010000460.1:0-3728 GCA_037384225.1 Exilibacterium sp. | reverse complement strand
GATGCTGCAATAGGCGCCGACGGAGCTTTATCCTATCAAGCTGCCAAACCCTATATCGAACGCTATCGGAAAATACTGGCCCAAGGTGAGCACGAATACCCCAAGGACACCGCTCGCAAAGGCGGACCAAAAGGCCCCATTCACCAGACAAAGGCGAGAAATCTGCTGGATCGACTGCGGGATTATGAAGACGCTGCATTGCGTTTTTTTAACCAATAAAGACGTTTCCTTTACCAATAACCGTGGCGAAAACGATATTCGAATGACCAAGGTTCAGCAGAAAATATCGGGGTGCTTTCGGTCAATGATGACCGGTAGACTATCAACATAACGATGTCCGCTGCGCTTCTGGGATATCTGGAATCTACATGCCCTTTTTCATGGGCGGTAATGTTCCACACCTGCGACTAAAAAGCCACTACTTTTCCCGACTTATTAAGGCGTTACCTGACATGCTTTCTAACCAACCGAATTTATTCAATAATTAACCACACACTAGTGTTTAGTCATATTATTTAATACACTATAATTGAATAGCGCATAGTTAAACCGTTTTTGTTAAAAACTACTGAGGTAGGCCCGTGTGCCGGATCAATTGGCACCACTTTACAAAAAAATACCTGCTCAACTAAGCGCAACTCCACTATAATTCACCCGTGTTTTCCTCTACCGTAAAGGCATGTTGAAATGAAGAAGAAGAACGTTCCAGCTGTAAAATCCTGTAGCGCAGATCCAACATGATTAAAGTAGAATCTCTCCGATACACCTACCCTGGCGGAAAGGCTCCCACACTCAAGGGGCTGGATTTCGAAATTGCCAGTGGCGAAATTTTCGGCTTCCTCGGCCCCAGCGGCTCGGGAAAAAGCACCACTCAGAAACTCCTGATTGGCCTGCTTGCGAACTACGAGGGCCAAGTTCTTGTCAAAGGCAAAAATCTCAAAGAATGGGGCGCGGAATACTACCGCGAAATCGGCGTGGGTTTCGAACTGCCCAATCACTTCAGCAAACTGACCGCACTGGAGAACCTGAAGCTGTTCGCCGCCTTTTATGAAGGCAACACCCGTGGTCCCAATGAGCTGCTGAGCTTACTTGGGCTGGATGAAGCCGCCAATCAGCCGGTCAGCGCTTTTTCCAAAGGCATGAAGATGCGGCTCAACTTCGCCCGTGCGATATTGCACGACCCCAATATCATTTTCCTCGACGAGCCCACAGCCGGGCTGGACCCAGTGAACGCGCGCAACCTCAAGGACATAGTTCTCTCCTTGAAAAACGAAGGCAAAACCATTTTTTTAACCACCCACAATATGCACGATGCGGACGAACTGTGTAACCGGGTGGTTTTTATTGTAGAGGGCGAGATGAAAGTGATAGACAGCCCGCGCGCGTTAAAACTCAAATACGGCAAGAAACAGGTGCTGGTGGAGCTGCGCTCAAACGGGCAAGTCACAACCGAATATTTCGACTTTGCTACCATCGGTGAAAATGAGCATTTTTTAAGTATCCTCAAGTCGGGCACTATGGAAGCCATACACAGCCAGGAGGCCACGCTGGAGGATGTATTTATCAAAACAACCGGGAGATCCCTGAGGTGAAGGCCTTTTTAACGCTCCTCAAATGGGACTTTATTCTGCAGTACCGCCAGAAACTCTGGTTTGCGGCGGCCGTGGTTACCGCGGTGTATATCGCCATATTGGTTTTTGTGCCGCAAGAATATGCCAGCATCTGGATTTCGGCGCTGCTTTTTGCCGAAATTTGCACTCTTGGCCTTATGCTGATGGCGGGAAATGTCTTTCTGGAACAGGGCATCAACCAGTTTTTTGTACCCATGGCAATCGCCATGGCCATTACCAGTGTACCAATCGTCTGGCACCTGGATATTTTCGCACACCCCGCTCTGTGGCTGATTCCCAGTCACCCGGCCATGATTGTGTTGTCCGGCTGTTTGCGCGATATGCCCACCGGGCAGTTTTATACGGCGGCGGGTGTGCTGACGCTGTGGATTCTGGCGGAATTTTATTTGAGTACCCGATTTTTTCACCGCTATGTATCCGAACGGCAACGGACCTAGCGAGGAGTACGGCATGAATATCTGGCTGAGTGTATTTCGCGCCGATGCCAAACGGATACTGCGAGACCCTTTTCTGATGCTTATCATTGTAGCACCGATACTCTTCGGCTTTCTGCTCCGCTGGGCAGTTCCCGAAATTACCGCCATATTCCAGGAGCGCTTCGATTTGCGGTTTTTCTATCCGTTGATTATTTCCGTTTTTATTCTTATTCCGGCTTTTTACGTGGGCGCGGTAATGGCATTGCAGATCGTCGAGGAGAAGGATGAAGGTAGTTTATTGGCGATTGCGGTAACACCGTTTCCTATAAGGCGCTATTTTACCTTGCGGGTTTTTATATACACAGCTGTGAGTATTCCGGTGATAGTGATTGTTCACAGGATCGCGGGGATTGTCGATCTGCCTGCACTAACATTGTGGTTCGTGTCGCTGGGGATTTCCCTCCAGGTTCCCATTCTCGCGCTGATCGTGGCGAGTCTGGCCAACAATCAGATAGAAGGCTTTGCGGTAATGAAGGGCACGGGGATATTCGGTGTGCTTCCGCTGGCGGTATTTTTTGTACCGGATTACTGGCACCTCTTTGCGGGAATACTGCCCACCTACTGGCCTGTAATCGCTTATTTCACTGCCGCGAAAGCCGGGGGGTCCGAGGTGTTTTTCTGGCTCGCCATTGTGGTGGCGTTGCTATATCAAGGGGTAGCGGTGCGATATTTGTTTCGCAGATTTGAGAGAAGTATTACCGGGGAGTAAAAAGGTCTCACAGTTTTTCCCGGCTAAAGTCGGGGATACACTAAACTGGCGGGCGGTGTTGCTTGAGCTCGAAATATCGGCAGGAGCCTTCAGCTAATAGAAAAAGCCTGCGCTCAAGCGCCTTGCCAGACGGGCGATGGAACACCGAGAATGTAAAGTTATTTCTTTACAGGCCCTAACGATTGTAATACCAGCTAAAATCTCCCGTTTTACTCTCACCTTCCGGGGCTTCTTCAACGGCCTCCGGCCTCACACTATCTGCATAGATATTCTTCAATTCTGTCAACCTATCGAGTGCGCCAAACACCCGCTCGAAATCAACCCCAAAGTCGATCAAACAGGCCACTTCATTCACCCCGATCCCCTGTAGTCGGTCAACCACCTTCCTGCACTTTTCCAAATCTCCCAACAGAGAACGGTTTTCAAAATAATCCTCGAACGCGGACGCTAAAATAATCTGCTTCTCCTCCACACTCATCGGCGCCTGAACGCTATTAAGGCATTTGTCGTCATTTTTCGCCAACAGAAAACTGCCCAGATAGGATTTCAGCGGCTCCTCCACCAGCCTCCGCACCTCATCATTTTCCTCGCCAATAAACGTATGTAACCCGATAGTGACGATTCCCGCAGCGGGGTCCAGGCCGTGCTGCTCGCGAGCCTGCCGGTAGTGCGCGATACTTTCTTCAATCATCTCCCAACTATTTAACAACGCCAGCACATTGAACCCCTCCCGCCCAGCTTTGGTCCAGATCTGCAGGCTACTGGAAAACACCAGCCACAGAGGAATATTCCGCTGATAAGGCGCGGGATAGGTTTTTACCTCCAACGTCTCCCCCATGGCATCATAGGGTTCCGCCTGCCCCGCCCACAAGCGGCGGACAGCGGCAATTCCGCTGTCCGTAATCTCGCGCC
>JARROD010000459.1:0-3998 GCA_037384225.1 Exilibacterium sp. | reverse complement strand
TTGACCGCGGCTTTCATTATCGTTGTCGCTGGGATGAAAGCCGCGGCGGATATTCTGGAGCCATTTTTGCTGTCACTCTTTATCGCGGTTGTCTGTTCCCCTTATCTGATCGCATTGCAGCGCAGAGGGGTTCCCAATAGTGTGGCTATACTGTTGATTATCGGCGTGATAGTCATTATTGGAGTGCTGATCGGGGCGGTTATCGGAAGCGCAATAAGAGACTTCCGCCACGATATTCCCGGGTATCAGGAGCGCTTGCAGAATATGACATCCGGGGGACTGAGTTGGCTCGCCAGTCTGGGCCTGAGCATTGATATGACGCAATGGAAAGAAAGCTTTAACCCCAGCGCTGCGCTGGCAGTAGCCGGCAATACGCTGTCGGGATTTGGCAATGCAATGGCAAATGCATTTTTGATTTTGCTGACGGTGATTTTTATTCTTACTGAGGAGGTCAGTTTTTCCGAGAAATTACGCCTGGCCTATAGCGACTCTGGCAAGACCCTCGCGGCTATTGCACGTTTCAGCAAAAGTGTGAATCGGTATATGGCAATCAAGACAGGGCTGAGCCTGCTTACCGGCGTTTTCGCGTTGTCGTGGCTGATGATTTTGGGGGTGGATTATGCGGTATTGTGGGCGGTGCTGGCATTTTTGCTGAATTTTGTACCGACCCTTGGGTCTATTCTGGCAGCTATTCCTCCTCTATTGCTGGCATTGATACAACTGGGGACTGGTTCGGCGCTGCTGACGGTGCTTGGTTATGTGGTTATTAATGTTTCTATTGGGAATGTGCTGGAGCCCCGTATTATGGGAAGGGGGTTGAACTTATCGGCGCTGGTGGTGTTGTTGTCATTGGTGTTTTGGGGGTGGGTGCTGGGCCCGGTGGGGATGTTGTTATCGATTCCTTTAACCATGACGGTAAAAATCGCCCTGGAAAGCCATGAGGAGACCCGCTGGATTGGTGTTATGCTGGGGTCGGGTAACGGAGTGGAGGCGAGGCCTAAATCGTGAATGCGCAGTAGAGTATTTGGGAGAGATGTAATGTCAAACCGCACATTGAATCTGGATGAAAGCCTGTATGAGTATTTATTGTCCGCATCGCTTCGCGAGCCTCCAGTTCTAAAACGTTTGCGCGAACAGACCGCAAAGGCTGCGATGGCAAATATGCAAATTGCGCCGGAGCAGGGGCAGTTTATGCAGTTGCTGATTAAATTAATGGGCGCTAAGCGGACTATAGAAATAGGCGTTTTCACCGGCTATAGCAGTTTGTGCACGGCATTGGCGTTGCCGGATGACGGTGAGATTGTCTGCTGTGATATTTCCGAAAAATGGACCTCGATAGCGGCTGACTTCTGGCTCAAGGCGGGGGTCTCTCATAAGGTAAAACTATATCTGGCACCAGCGCAGGAAACGCTAGAGAATTTACTGGCCGCGGGGGAATATGAGTCTTTTGATTTTGCTTTTATCGATGCGGATAAGTCATCCTATTGGCGTTACTACGAACTGTGTTTGCAGTTGTTGCGCCCTGGAGGGGTGATCGCCGTCGATAATGTGCTATGGGACGGTAAGGTTATCGATGAAAGTGCCAATGATGCGGACACACTGGCTATTCGCCAGTTTAACCTACAGTTAAAAGCCGATACCCGGGTCGATATTTCCCTGCTTCCCATCGCAGATGGATTGACCTTGGCTCGTAAGAAATAACCATTGAGAAGTTACTTCTGTTGCGATCAAAGAATAAATATTAGTGGTTGCCTGGTCCTGGCCACCGGATGCAAAGGTGCATATGACTTGGAGTAATCAGCTCTCATAGAACCACCCCTTCTTATAACATAAACGTCTTAATAAGCCCTGTTATTAGGCGCTAAACTAAAAGGCGACGCATCGTAATACGAGCAAATAATACCTGGAGATCACTAGTGGAATTGGCTACTGACAACAAAGATCTTGTCTGGGATCTGGTTTTCCAAAGGAAGAAGACCGCAAGCTGGTAATATTGCCAAATCCCTATGCCCATCACGATATTTATAACAATATACCGGAAGAGGCAGTTGTCGCAACGGGACTCAATGTTATTCCCGGCGAAGTGCAGGGTAAGAGAGGGGTGTTGCTGACCATTCCGTTTAAGAGTGGTAAAACCAGATACCGTGCGGTGCCGCTGCAGGTGGGGTTGCGCGTCGTTAATCACCAGCGGCCAAAAGGTAAACCTTTACTGCCGCTGTTGATGAAGGGGGATTTGCGTGAGCTGGAAGCGGAGACACCCTGTCTGCATTTGCACTGTCTTAATCTGGATCGCCTGTCGCAATTATCCCGCCTGGAATTAGATGGAATCAAAAAAGTCATTCAGGAGCGACTCAAGCGCATTAGCTAATAGTAAAAACCGCCAATAGGTAGCTTTTATATAAGCGTTAACGGGTTAATTCATGCGGAACTCAATGGGTAGAGAGAAAGAAAAACTTTCACCACTCATGTCTTCCGGCATGGGCGGAAATGGATTCGCGCGGTTAACTGCCCCCTGGGCTTCCTTGTTCAGAAGGGCGTAGCGTGATTCTTCTACGACAGATACCTTTTTAATGTTGCCACTGCGATCGATAACCACCGCTAAGCGAACACTTCCTTCCTGACCACGTTTTTGTGCGCGTTGCGGGTATTTCAAATATTGGTACGTCCACTTCAGTAGTTTGGAGTGGTAAAGCTGCCTACTAAGCAGACTTTCTGCTGTAAATACCGGAGCATCTTCCTCCTCTTCCAACTCGTCTATATCTACAATCTCTTCATCGAGCGTGGGAGGGAGGGCGACGGCGAGTTTCACCGCTTTTTTGGTTTTCGGTTTAGACTTAAATTTAGCTTTGTCTTCAGGTGCTGATTTGCCAGCGATAGATTTTTTCTGAGTGGCCTCCGGTAATTGAGGTTTCGGAAACGCTGCGGCAATAGGGGCGACGGGTTTCAGGTTTGGCTCAGGCGTGTGGTCAGGGGGCGATGCAATTTCTGTGTCGGTTTTGGGAGTATCCGGTGTCTCCGGGGAGGTGAGCCAGGATTCAACGCTAGCAATCCTCTTGGCCGAAGGTGTAGTGGCCTCGTAACGGGCGAGCAGACTATTATCGACTTTCCCATTGCGTAACAGGGCGTTGCGAAAATCCGACGATAGAGGCACTGAGCCAATCCAGGAGCGCAGCAGCATGTTAAAAAAACCTACTCCCTCAAAGGTACCGAGCTTTACGCCATTGATGGAAACGTGAGTGCCCTTGTCGGGAGCACTTTCAATCGTGAGTATATCTCCAGCCACAAGTTTCCTTTTAATCATATGGGTAAAATTAACCATGTTCTGGGCATGCTGAGTGAGTGCTGCTGCTGAGTTATTGACCGCCATACCTTCGATCCACATGCTGCTCATACGCCTTGCTGAATAGCGGTTGGTGGTAACCCTCAGCTCCATCCGCCGCTTTTCTGTACTGTTCAATAATGTTGCGGGGTTGGAGGTCGTGTGCTCTGCGTAAAGGGCAGCTATAAAGCGCTCCTTACCTAATTCCTGGTGCACAGCCAAACCGTTAAGGGTCGGGTCTGCAAGTGCGAATACTCCGAAAAATGACAAAAACAGGCACAGAACTAAGGGGTTACATATGTGAGTTTTCATTGGGAAATTCAGCCCTTTTTCCTTTGTACTCTTATTTACAGTATTGATTAGCTGCATTCAGTATTTCTTAGCAACGTTGTTAATAGGTTTTTTTATTTTTCGAATTGGTGGGGATTTATATTTTTTATAACTAAATGTTATTGCCATTTGTACCTCAAACTTGTGCTTCCGTGCTGCTACTCTACATTAATCGGCCATGACTTCAAGATGCAACGGCATGTAAATTTCATAATCAGGAGGTACCAGCTCATGTATATAGTTCTATTTGATGTCATTTGTTTGGTTAATCAGGCGCTTGGTTTGGCCTATGTATACATGTGCTTCCAGGATCAGTGGCGCCATCGTTTAAAAAATAGATAATAACTTA
>JARROD010000458.1:2356-4514 GCA_037384225.1 Exilibacterium sp. | reverse complement strand
GCGTCCACTGGCGTCCGGGCCGACGGCCTGGACGGGGAAGGTGTTGGATCGGTTCTCCGTTGGCGCCAACGCCCGCACTGCCGCCCGCCAGTCTGACCAGGACAACCTGGACACCAACCTGGCGTTTGGGGTGGACCGGGTTACCTTGTATCTGAAGGCGGATCTCACCGAGCAGATGAGCGTCTATCTCGATCAGCAGGTGGCTCCCGGCGGCTCGCTCAATCGCGAGGCCTGGCTGCAGTTCAAGACTGGCAATATGTACCTGAGGGCGGGCAGGCTGTTTCTGCCCTTTGGCTGGCGCCTGGAGGATAATTCAGCGTTTGTTCGCGAGGGCACCGGTGTGACTATGAACAATGGTGACAACGGGCTTGAACTGGGTTTCAGCCACAATCAGTTGAATATGCAGCTGGCATTGACCAATGGCTCCGGCGGTGAGGGGGACAATGACGACGGCAAGATGCTGAGTTCACGCGTGGAGTGGTTGCAGCCTAACTGGCGTGTGGGTTTCAGCGGCCTGTTCAATGACACCGATCGGGGAGAAAGGACCGCCTACGGGGTGTTTGCCGGGTTGAAAACCGGCCCCGTAAACTGGTTGTTCGAACACGATCGAATCGAGGATGAGGGCTTTTCGCCGCAGGATACCGAGCAGGGAGCGTCCCTGGTTGAGGCAAATATGCTACTGACTAAAGGCCACAACCTGAAACTGACCTTGGAGGCGCTGACCTTCGATGACGACAGGGAGGATCGCTATCGGGCCAGTGCGGTGTACGAATATTTCCCCATTGCTTTCACACAACTGCGGTTGGGCGTCAGATCCAGGGACAGCGACGATCCGAACCCGCAGTTTAGCAACGAGGAGTTTTTTGTGCAGGCACACGTGTTTTTCTAACCTCGTTAAAGGCAGCTTTGGAGCGCCCGTTTCAAAGCGCCTTTCCGAGTGATGCCGCAGCGAGCTGGTGCTCGCTGCGCAGCCCTTTCCAGAGGCTGAAGCACATCACGATCAGTATCAGGCAGAAAGGAAATCCCATGGCGATGGCGAAGGCCTGCAGTGCTTTTAGCCCCCCGCCAGCCAGTAGAGCGATTGCAATCAGCGCCTCGAAACAGCACCAGAAAATGCGTTGAGGTAAGGGGGCATCTATCTTGCCGCCGGCGGTAATAATATCAATGACCAGTGAACCCGAGTCCAGCGACGTGATGAAAAACACCAATACCAGCACTATGCCCACCAGGGAAGTGATTTGGGTGAATGGCATTTCATCCAACATCTTGAATAGGGATAACTCCGGCGCCCATTGGTTTATGGTATCCACTACACCTGTGTAGCCGCTTGAAACGAATTGGTCTATGGCGGTGGTGCCAAACACTACCATCCAGACAGTGCAGACCAACGACGGGACTAAAATAACGCACAGTATAAATTCACGTACGGTGCGCCCTTTTGAAATCCGGGCAATGAACATGCCTACAAACGGTGACCAGGCAATCCACCAGGCCCAGTACATGGTTGTCCAGCCATGATAGTAATCGGTGTCTTCGCGTCCCACCCAGTTACTCAATTGAGGGAACTCAACCGCAAAAGCGGTAAGATGGCTGAAGATGCCACTGAGTATGTCCAGTGTCGGTCCAAGGAACCACACAAATAACAGCAGGACAATGGCCATGGCCAGATTGATTTCTGACAGGAGTTTCACGCCACCATTCAGACCACGAACAACCGAAAACAGTGCCACCGCTGTGATTCCAAAGATAATAATGATTTTGGTCATCATGTCCGGCTTGAAATCAAACAGATAGCCCAGCCCGGCGCTGGCTTGCTCCGCACCAAACCCCAGCGATGTGGCAAGGCCCGCCAGCGTGGCGAAGACAGCGGATATGTCAATGATATGCCCCGGCCACCCCCAGGTGCGTTCACCCAAAATGGGGTAAAAAGCAGAGCGGATCGACAGCGGCAAATTTTTGTTGTAGCAAAAGATAGACAGGGACAGGGCGACTACCGAATAGGCCGCCCAGGGGTGCAGTGTCCAGTGTAACAGCGTCGCGGCCATCCCCATGCGTTTAGCCTCGGCGATATTGGCCGTGATAAGGTTGCCATCGGCATAGAGCGGCGGCGCCCCCAGCGGCGGCGTCATGGTATGATTCATCGGTTCCAGAACGACAA
>JARROD010000458.1:0-2345 GCA_037384225.1 Exilibacterium sp. | reverse complement strand
ACCAGCCCGATGCCCATGCCCGCGGCAAACAGCATGGCAAACCAGCCGAAGTACGAGAAATGCGGCTTTGCATCGGCTCCGCCGATACGTACTTTTCCCAACGGTGATACGATGAGAAAAAGGCAAAAGACAACAAAAATGTTCATCCCCACCATAAACACCCAATCGAACTGGGTGGTTAACCACGGACGCAAACGACCAAAAATATCAGCGGCCAGATCGTGAAAAATCAGCGCAAAAAGAACGAGTAAAATAACCCCCAATCCTGAGACAAAAAACACAGGGTTATGCACATCCAGCCCGCATGTCTGAATATTATCTCTGCCAGCGAAATAATCGGTTTGGTACTTATCGGCTTCAGAATCCGCCATTAATAACTGCCTCCTCCCCGTGCCAGTAAAGCGAATTCCTTTCGTTACCGAACAACATGTATAATTTTATTGGGGCATTGCGAAGAGACTAACTCCTCGACTTCGAGTTGGCCTCTTCCGGTGCTATGTTCAAGTACTGCATTATTTATGTACTATAGCGTTCCTTCAGCCAGCCGAACTTTCGAGTCGGCGGGTCATATAATCACAGTACCCATCGACGCACTGGCAAACCCCGTTCTCGGCACCAGCCACCGGGTGGTCAGCAGTGTCTTGTACGGCCCCTTAGCTAAAAGACGAAAGCTGATGACGTGGTCGCTCATAAAAGGGTTCCAGGTCAAAGGGTAGTGAAAATACAGCAAAGTGCCGGTTTTGGCCAGACCGCCCGCTTCGCACTTGTCCCAGAATGCGGTTAATTCGGGATCCTTTTTATCGCCCAGACCGGCAACGGCGAGACTTTCCACACAGGTCACGCACAGCTCCGGGTGATTGTCCATGCAGTTTTTATACCGGTTCTATGCCCAATTGACTCCGGAAGCCGACATTTACCTGTCGGTTAAGCCAGGCTCGTCATAATTATAGCTTCTTAACTCCAGCACTTAAGTTCTTGTTTAGAGTATATGCTCAATTCTAAGGGGGCAAGGATTCAGGAATAACAACTTTTCGGTCCTTGAAACCGGGCATCCTGGAAAGAGTTGCACGCGGGACTGGAGCTCAAAATCACTTAACTACCCCGGGAAAAGTGTGCTGTGTCAGCAAATCCACACTCCTGCGCGATATCGGTGATGGAGCGCTCGGAGTTTTTTAACAACCACAACCCGAAACGCAAGCGAATACTGCGATACAGTTTCTGTAGACTTTCGCCGGTTTCCTGGTGAAAAAGTCGCTCCAGTTGCCGCTTGGACAGACACAAGCGTGTGGCAATCTCTTCGGTCGACAGGGGGCGGCTTATATTCTGTTCCAACAGCAGCAGAGCCCGCTTTACCCATTTGTTTTTCACCTCGTAATCGTTGGCGGCGGGTTGCGGCTGCGGTGCGTTGGCCGGCCTTGGCTGGTCCATTACCAGTATGCGCAGGCTTTTACGTGCCCAACTGCGCCCCAGGTGACGCTCGATAATGGCGGCCGCCAGATCGGCGGTAGCCGTACCGCCGGCGCAGGTAATGCGATCGCCGTCGTCGACATAGAGTTGGTCGGCAACAGGGATCACGTCCGTGAATTCGGCCAACAGATCCTTGTAGTGAAACCAGCTCACACAACAGCGCCGCCGGCTCATCAGTCCAGCGCGAATCAGGGCAAACGAACCGGTGCACAGCCCCACCAGGATGACGTGTTTTTCCGCGGCTCGCTGCAGATACGCAATCACCGCCTGGCTGACGGTAGGGCCGTGGTGCAGGAGGCCGCCGACGACGACGATATAATCGAATTCATCCGGGTCGCGAAACGTTTCCCAGGGCTGCACGCTAACGCCGCAACTGGAGGCGATGTTGTCAAGGCTGCTGCCCATGACCGTCCAGTGGCAGTTAATCTGCCGGCTCTGGTCGCCCTCATCGGCGGCCAGGCGCAATGCGTCGACAAAGGTGGCAAAGGGGGAGAGGGTAAAGTAGGGCAGCAGAACAAAGCCCACGGACAGATGGGAAGGGAGGGCTTCTGGCGCTTTTTTGACAGTCGACATTAACGAATGACCGTAAGTGGATCGAGGACACAGGCTCCTGGAACGGATGGCATTTATATTCAAATAAATAAGATCTAAATTTGAATGTCAGCGACATCAAGCCTTTATTTTGCCTCTTTTTAACAGCAAAGTCGTCAGTTATTTTTTATCATCAAAAAGGCACGTGCATAGCACATTTCGGCCGGTAAGTCCGGGCAGTTAAAGATGAGAAGCCCATTAGGGGGCGCGCCGGCGATATGCTGGCCTCGGCACTGCACTTAAGTGGGTAAAGCAGCGCTTAGCGGCTGGAATCCTATATTTGGACG
>JARROD010000457.1:0-2880 GCA_037384225.1 Exilibacterium sp. | reverse complement strand
CTTCTGCAAATTCCTGCGGACATTAACTCCTCAATAATGAGCCGACGAAGCGGCCTATGCCGTGCACGCCTTTTTGGAACAATTGACCCTGCAGTTCGAAGCAACCTACTATGGGCAAATCCGACGATACCTGGAAACAGAAAACGAACGCGTCGAACAACCTCCAATAAACGTTGGCGACGATGAGGAGTGGGATGACTCTATTGATTTCTAACTGAAGTTTCGAGGGTTTCAATTAACACCTAAATTTCAAACGCTTTGGGTATAGTGGTGGTAGAAAGTGTTTACTTCATTTAGGCATTTAACAAATCAATCAATGTCGCGTCACGGCTGGAGGTCCCTTCGGTCGGCTCATTATTGAGGAGTTAATGTCCGCAGGAATTTGCAGAAGTACAACATCCAACCCTTCAATGTTCGCGCCTGGGAGTTTGCAGACTGTCAGCATTAACAGAAATTTATGATCCCAATATGTCAGTTCCACCGAGTTTAAACCAATACAGTTTCAGTTATGAAGTTTAAGCTTGAATCACCAGAAAACGGGGGTTGTCCTCTAGGCCGAGTGAACATCCATTGAAATATCAAACCCGCAGGCATGGGCGTACTTTTTCAGGGTGCCCCAGCTAGGATTTGTATTCCCTTTTTCCAGGCGGCTGATATTGCTTTTTTTGGTGCCCATGCGTCGCGCCAGCTCTTCTTGGGTAAGGCCAGCGGCTGCACGCATTTTTAGAAGCTTGTCGATCAGTTCGAACTCTTCTGCAAGGGCATCATACGCCTTACGCACTTCCGGTTTTTGAAGTGCTCGCTCTTTTAACTGCTGAAGCTTACTCATCTTTGTTCACCTCTTTCATTCGAGTTTTAGCCAAATCTAAGTCCTTTTTGGGTGTTTTCTGAGACTTCTTTACAAAAGCGTGCAGGATGAAAACATGCTCGCCCTTCATGTAGCATTACAGCGCTCGACCAATTCCTTCTTTTGCTTTAGCGCGGAGTTCAAAAAGACCGTCCCCCATTGGTGCAGTATGGGGAGCGCCAAGGTTGGCGCCATGCGCTTCCATTAGCTCTAAAAGTCGAAGCATTCTGGCCTGGATCTTCGGCGGCATATCGACAATGGCATCCTCAACACCATCGTAAAAATCAATTGTCCATGTCATTTGGTTCTATCTTTTGAAAGTTATCGTAAATGATAACATTTGAGTTTGCAACTCATTAACGTTGGGTGCTGAGGAAGCAGGTCTTGATTTGTTGCAAACCAAGTATCCAAAAGTCGCAAAATGGCCGGCCAGCTACAGTAAGCTAGTTTTATTTTGTTTGCACAGGGAGGAGGGTATAATGAAAATTGACTGTAAGTCATTGATTTTATTGGTAGCTAGGGGGAGACTTGAACTCCCGACCTCAGCATTATGAGTGATGTGGGGGCTGGAGGCTAGACACCTCCGGCTACCCGATTATGCTTTACCAAATATTTCACTAACTCTAGTACCTAGCCCAACGCCATTTTTATAAGCGAAAAACAATGCTGCTAGTTTAACTTTACCCAAACTTGGATCAAAAGCCCAAATTCCACAACCACTAAGGCCACGAAGTTGTATCATATTGTTTTTCTTAACCTGAATGGGCTCTGCACCTTCAGAAAAACGAATACCCGCTTTATAATTAAACAGCACATGAGCGGACTCATTTACATTCTCAAAATCATGCTTAACACTATTATCAAGCTTCATAATTACCGAAATATAACCAGACACGACCTGCTCATTTTCGTGATCGTTGATTTTCACCATTTTGTTTTTAGAAACCGGATATCCTTGCATAAAATGCTTTTCTTTAAAAAGCGCATCTTGTTCTAGATAAATTTCGTCCTGTCTTAAAAATTCAGTAACTGAAGGTGCCTGCTCAAATCTTATTAAACAGGAATCTAATTCGACTCCTTCTCGAACAATATGTACTACATCATCAAGATCGAGGCGTACAATTGGTCCGTTGGATAAAGCAACAACGGCCTGCTTATTAGAGTTAATTAATTGCTCCACCACATGGATCGCAGTTAGCAGAAACTTTTGACCCAATAGCTTCACACGTCAACAACGCAAAAGTAAATTTGGAAACGTAGCTGGCCACTTCTTTGTGTACTTCTTCAATTTCAACCATTTTGTATATTTAACTCAAAGCTCGACAGTGCATAACGCTTTAAGCAGAGGCGCGCGCTTTTTGCGCGTCCTGCTGGCTTAACTTGGTTAGCAAATTCACTAATTCCACTTTATTTTTAAATCCTTGTGAGACTGGGCACAATCTCGAAGATAGAGGTTAATCAGGCTTTGATAAGGTATTCCCTTATCTTCAGCGAGTTCCTTAAAATATTGAATAGTATCTTCATCAATTCTGATTGTGACTTGCTTTTTTAGTTTCTTTGCATATGGATTTTTAACGGACTTGGAAAAATCGTAGTGATCACGCATTTCGATAACCTTCATAAACTTTTCTTTCTCGTTTGTCGGCTTTACGTGCGGATATAATCCGTATGACATCATGATCTCTAATGCAATGACAAACGACCAGGAGACGGGACTGGATACTTGTCCCGAGAAGTATGAATCGATCTTCCTCTTCAGAATGATCAGGGTCCGCAATCAGGCGTGCATATTCGTCAGTGAATACTGATTTTGCTTCATCGAACGATATTCCGTGCTTCTTTTGATTAGAAGCATTTTTCCGTGGATCCCATTCAAAATACAGATGATTCATAATTACATTGTAACTACAATATAATTATAGTCAATGGGCAAATTGAGGAAGATTATCAGTAGCTACCCCCGGTTATTGAAAAGCTACGATTGTCACTGCTAACGCCTGCTTATGGGGCCGTAGTGGAGCGCCAGCGGAACG
>JARROD010000456.1:0-5247 GCA_037384225.1 Exilibacterium sp. | reverse complement strand
GCAAAGTGGTAAGTCCGCTTTCTTCCGCTGGCAAGCCCGCTTCCAACTTCCTGCAAGGGAATATATAGCCTGAAATATACAGCCTGTTTTATAACTTCTTTTAAATCAATATTTTCGAAAGATTTGACGAAATATGCGGCTTCCCACTTTTTCTGTGGGGCCACAATGCAATACTTATTCACACCTAAAAGATGATCGGCCGATTTCTTTGCATTGATTGTAAAATCCCGGCTAATTATAAAATACGTTATGTTGATTAATATATTGGGAATGATCGCAAAAAATAGGGCGATCAGTGTGCCCCAAAAAAACAATTTTTTAGCTTTTGTATTTAAATTCATGTTTCACCATGTAGGGATCTCAATCCCAATATACTCTCGAAGTTTTCTAGAGGTATCAACGCTAAATGGAGATCCATAGGCCGCTTGGTTTGGCGAGATGGCAGTTACCAGAGCTACAAGCACCGGCAATGGGACTTATTCTCTTTAACGGATATTGCGGTACTCGCGGTTGCCATACTCGCTGTGAATGACATTGTGGCGATTGTTTTCAGTTCGATGACTATTGAAGTGAACGAGAATGAGCTAGACAACTACTATCAACCCAAGCCACATAATTACTGATGCTGTAATCGCTCCAAAAACAGCCACAGCCATATTGAACACTCTTACCCAAGGAGCTTTATTCTTCCTTATTTTAACGAATAAAGTAATTCCACAAACAATCAAAAATACTTTACCCCACCCCAAGATGCCACTCAACACAAAGGATATTAACATCAAGTTGAATACCAAAGGACCAACTAACGCTATTGTAATTGCCATTATCTCACTGTTTAATTTTATTGATTGTTTAGGAGCGTCAATTTTTGTCCCCCCTTTTCTTTTAAGGACAGGGGGAGCGACGACGCCGCGTGGCAGGCCCCACGTAAGGAGGAGCGACGCGGCCAGGGGCAAAAAGGGGCGTGCTCTGAAGAACTAAATCTCAAACGCTTTGGGTATATTGCCAACGCGCACCGCCCCCCATGCCAGGATCAGGGAACCGCGACACCAGGTAGTCCATCAGAACCCCTCTGCGAAAGGGGCCGACTGGGGAATTAAGTGTCTGCTCAAGCAATAGCGTATAGAGGGGAAACATCACACCGGTAGCGCGCAGTTGGTCCAGCAACATTACCCCGCCTTCATGATGGGGTGGATGACGGGGCTCGAACCCGCGACCACTGGAATCACAATCCAGGGCTCTACCAACTGAGCTACATCCACCAATACAGAAACGGACCCGAAAAGTCCCGCTTCCTGAGTATACTAAAACGGTCCTAATCCGGCATCCTCCACCGAACCCACTAAATGGCGCGCCCGGCAGGATTCGAACCTGCGACCCACGGCTTAGAAGGCCGTTGCTCTATCCAACTGAGCTACGGGCGCAAGGTAATGGTCGGAGTGGAGGGATTCGAACCCCCGACATCCTGCTCCCAAAGCAGGCGCGCTACCAGACTGCGCTACACTCCGCGGCGTTTTACTCAAGCCATATTTCAGGAGCGCGCATGATACCCATGCCCTCCCCCGGCGTCAACGGCTTAGTCTTCTATTTAATAAATATTTCAATCAGAGCAAGGACTTAGCCCCATACCCAGTAACTTCTCAATAACCTGGGGTTGGCACAGTCTCAGCCGGACGTCCGGCGGTAGCTGGCCCAGACTGTCGGAGGCATGGATACCGACACCAAGCTTACAAGCGAACGCCCGCAATCTGTGATTACGGGCTGGGCCCCGGAGGGGGACTTGCAGCGTATCTGGGCGCAGCGGGCAGTTGGCCCTGGCCCCCGCCTGTGGGACAATACCAGGCTTCCAACATCAGGAGAAACAAACATTTATGCCAGCACTTATACTCGATGGTAAGGCCTTGGCCCAGAAAACTGAAGCGGAACTCTCACTACGGGTATCGACCCTGAAAGACAAGCGTGGCGGCCAAACCCCTATCCTGGCAACCATTCTCGTCGGCGACGACCCGGCTTCCGCCACCTATGTCAAAATGAAAGGCAACGCCTGCCAACGGGTGGGCATGGATTCACGGCGGGTGGTCATGGCTGCGGAAACCACCACCGAGCAATTACTGGCGAAAATCGCCGAGCTGAACACAGACCCGAATGTACACGGCATTCTCCTCCAGCACCCGGTGCCGGCCCAAATTGACGAGCGCGCCTGTTTCGACGCCATAGAACTCGGCAAAGATGTGGACGGCGTCACCTGTCTGGGCTTCGGCCGCATAAGCATGGGTGAGCAGGCTTATGGCTGCGCCACCCCCAAAGGTATTATGCGCCTGCTGCAGGCCTATGAGCTCGAACTCAGCGGCCGCCACGCAGTCGTGGTGGGCCGCAGCCCGATTCTCGGCAAACCCATGGCCATGATGCTGCTAAACGCCAATGCCACCGTGACCATCTGTCATTCCCGCACCCGGAATCTGCCTGATTTGATCAAACAGGCGGATATCGTCGTCGGCGCAGTGGGAAAACCGGAATTCATTAAGGCCGACTGGATAAAAGACGGCGCGATCGTTGTCGATGCCGGCTACCACCCCGGTGCCGTGGGCGATATCGAACTGGCGCCGCTGAAGGAACGAGTCGCCGCCTACACCCCGGTCCCGGGCGGCGTCGGCCCCATGACCATCAACACGCTGATCTATCAGACGGTCGAGGCCGGCGAAAAAAAGCTCGGCTGAATATGCGCCTGGACAAGTTTATCAGTCATGCCACCGACCTATCGCGCTCTCAAGTGCGCAAGGCACTGAAGGCGGGAACCGTTAGCGTCAATGACGAGACAGTCAAGGATCCCGCACGACATATCCTCGGTGAGGATCGGGTCCACCTCAACGGCGAGGCGATAAGCAGCCCCCGGGCGCGCTACTTTATGCTCTACAAACCCCCCGGCTATGTCTGTGCCACCAAAGACGGCGAACACCCGACGGTGCTGGACCTTATGCACGAACCCCACCGGGAACAGCTCCACATCGCCGGGCGCCTGGACAGGGACACCACCGGGCTGGTGCTGATCACCGACGACGGCAAATGGAATCACCGCACGCCGAACCGGTGGCCGGTAACGCCGCCGCCAAATGCGCCCGCGGAGTCTGGCTGCACGGTGAAAAAAAGCGTACCCTCCCCGCCACGCTGGAATCTCTCGCCGAGCGGGAAGTCTCGCTGACGATTCAGGAAGGCAGGTACCACCAGGTCAAACGCATGTTCGCCGCGCTGGGCAACCGGGTCGTCCGCCTGCATCGCCAGAGCGTCGGTGCGATTGAACTGGACCCGCGGCTGGCGCCGGGACAATATCGACCACTGACACCGCAGGAAATCGGCACTGTTTAGACCACACGCGCAATAACGCTTTGGGTATATAACACAGTCTTAAATATTCACAGTAAAAGCATGAGCAGCGCCAATGAGTGATACCGCGTTTAACCTACTGAAACCACTGATCAGCCATCATCGCACCCCGGCGGTGTGGTTTGCCGATGAAAACGCCCTCCACACCGCGCTTGCGTTACAGCCACCGCTTGAAGGCTTGTCGGTGATATGTAACCGCTACGACATCTACCGTCAGTTCGTCGCCGCGAGGTTCGACTGCCGGTTTACGGATTTCACCCAGGGCGACATCCCAAACGATAGCCTGAAACAGGTTTTTTACAGGATCTCAAAGGAAAAGCCGATCGCGCACCATATTATCAATCTCTCGTATCGGTTGTTACAGGTCGGTGGAGAACTCGTTTTGTGCGGGGAAAAAAATCAGGGCATTAAAAGCTATTTCGACAAAGCGAAAAAACGCTTCGGCAGCGATGCCACACTGGAAAAACACGGTACGGTTTATCTCACCCGATTGCAAAAATCACCTCCACCCGCCAATGGGCCCGACATTAAGCCCCCCGACGACAAAGCACTCGATGATTTGGACTACCACCGGATAAGACTGATTGCGGAACAAAACGGCACACCCATTTACAGTAAGCCGGGTATTTTTGGCTGGAACAAAATCGACCAGGGCAGCGCTTTCCTAATTGAAAACCTCCCCCGTTTTTTACAACGACTGTCTCTGCATCGATCGCAGACACACAATAACAACCCGCCCACATCCGTATTGGACCTGGGCTGCGGCTACGGCTACCTGATGATTGCCGGTATCGACGCCTTTGTGGGCGGCAAAAGCGATAGCGGTATAAGAGGCGATAGCGGTATAAAGGACAAAAGCGCCTTCCGTTTCGTCGCCACTGACAATAACGCCGCCGCCCTGCGCGCCGCCCGATACAACTTTCTGCACCGACAACTCCCGGTCGACGTCGTCGCAGACGACTGCGGAGCCGGTATCGACGAACATTTCGATATAATTATCTGCAACCCGCCGTTTCACCAGGGCTTTAGCATCGACGGCGGACTGACGGACAAGTTTCTGCAAAACACCCGCCGACTGCTCTCCTCCGATGGCGCCGCGCTGTTTGTCGTCAATCGATTTATTGCACTGGAACGTAAAGCCAAGGCGTATTTTCCCCACATTGAAATACTGGCGGAAAACAGGAGCTTTAAAATAGTTACCGTAACGTCTCAATAAGGAACGGGCACGGAATAACTTCCCCTTTTTGTTTTATATACCCAAAGCGTTTGAGATTTAGGTGTGCAGAGTGCGTCAATTGTTCCCCCTTCCTTTAACAACAGGGGCGCGACGACGCTGCATGGCAGGCCCCATGTGAGGGCGCTAGTGCCGCGAAGCCTGGATCGGCTGGACGGAGCAACGCGGCCAGGGACAAAAAGGGGCGTGCTCTGTGCACTTAAATCTCAAACGCTTTGGGTATAGAGAGTCGGTTTTGAGGTGCCCGCTTGGCTAGGCGCAAAAACTTTAGGTTTAGTGGGCTTACGTCGAGTTTTTGCAACGTCCAGCGTCACTTACCAACTAGGCCCAGCCGCTAAGGGTGTGGGATTCAGGGTGAACATCAAGCGACATCGATGGCACCCAACGGCGGGTACTACTGAAGGTAGACTGTTCGCCCTTAATCCCACACCCTTACCTGCTGGGCCGGACTTGGATAAAACCACATTAAGAATTTAAGATAACAAGACACCTGGATCGAAGCACTAGCGCCTTATAATAGGCAAACCCCTTGAGAGAGAACTAATTCAACTCCGCTTCTATATCGTGCAACAAGTCCAGCGGTTCGACTTCGTCCCCCTCCATATCTTCGTCCCAATTGACACCGACCAGAT
>JARROD010000455.1:0-3251 GCA_037384225.1 Exilibacterium sp. | reverse complement strand
CACCGCGACTGCAACCAACAGATTTGAAACCAGGACTGTGATGTTCCAATACCAAAAGACCGGGACCTATTTTGCCCAGATCGCCGACGGCTTCGAAGACCTGGCCCGTGAGGAGCTGGCCGCTCTGGGGGCCTCACAGATCAAGACCGCCTTTCGCGGCCTTCATTTCCAGGCCGATGCTGCGGGCCTCTACCGCATCAACTACCAATCCCGTCTGGTGTCGAGGGTCCTGGCTCCGCTGATCTCCTTTAAATGTGAGGACCGCACCGCCCTCCACCAAACGGCCAAGTCCATAAATTGGCCGTCCCTTTTCACCCTCCGGCAGACCTTCGGGATCTTTTCCAACGTTTCCGGCAACGAAAAGCTCCGTCACTCCAAGTTTGCGGCGCTGTGCGTGAAGGATGCCATTGCCGACCGGTTCAGGGAGCAGTCAGGTGAGCGGCCCAATGTGGACAAAACCGATCCGGATGTCTGGATTCATCTGCTGGTGAGCCGAAAGCGCGCGGTGATCAGCCTGGACACCTCAGGCGGCTCACTGCACAAACGCGGTTATCGCAAAGAGAGTGTGGCCGCCCCCATGAAGGAAACCCTGGCGGCCGCCATGGTGATCCTTTCCGGCTGGCAGGGGGATCGACCGCTCTACGATCCCATGTGCGGGTCCGGCACCTTGCTGTGCGAGGCGATGATGAATGCCGGCCGTGTTCCGGCCGGTTACCTCAGAGCCGATTTCGGCTTCCGTAATCTGCCTGATTTTGATGCCGCGCTATGGCGGGAAGTGAAAAGCCGGGCCGATGCCGCCATTCGCCCTGTTGCCAAAGGGATGGTGTCGGGCAGCGACATCGCCCAGCGTGCCGTCAGAGCGGCCCGCGTCAACTGTCAATCGCTGCCCGGTGGGAGCGACGCAAGCATCCAGCGCCAGGACTACGCTCAGATCAGCAGCCTGGAGAATGCCGTCATTTTATGCAACCCGCCATATGGTATCCGCCTGAACAGCGATCAGGACCTCGGCGTCTTTTACAAAACATTGGGGGATTTCCTGAAAAGACGCTGCAAGGGCTCCCAGGCCTACCTCTATTTCGGCAACCGCGAATTGATCAAAAAAATCGGCTTGAAACCGACCTGGAAAAAGCCCCTGCGCAACGCGGGCCTGGATGGGCGGGTGGTTAAATACGAGCTGTACTAGAAGTGGTTTACAACCGCTCCTCAATCTTTGTCTCTTTGTCAAAGATTGGGCCTTTCCGTACTGGGTTTATCGCCGGGGCCCGGTAATTCGGCTTTTTGCCCCCCTTGTGTTTCACCCTCGATGAGTGATGCCACATCCGGATAGGCATAAATCGTTAGAGCATTATTATCAGGCAAGCCTCCCGTATCGATCGATGGTCCATAGACGCTATGGACCCTGCGATCCAGAATTCTCAAAAGGGTGGCTTGCTCTCCGCGGTGATGGGCCGTGTGGGCTACGCGTCTGACGAAGATCCAGGCCCGTGATTTCTGAATATCGAAAAAGGCCACTTCCTGCTCCCACCATGCTTTGCTTTTTTCCTTGAGCGCAGCCAGACGTTTGCCTGAAACTTCCGCGTAGTGTTTGATAAAAGAGAGTCTGGTTTCCTCTTCCGGCAAAGGCGGCATGCCCACGTCAATTTCAAACATATTGACAAACCATTTGTTTTCACTGAGACATTGGTGAATCATATGCTCGAGCGGGTTTCTATCCCTTTGGCTTATCGCTTCGACACGAACGGATAAATCCTCATCTTTGAACATACTCCAGACGTTAAGGGTCTTGAGCCGCTCGATGTCATAGGTATCCACAAGAAAATCAAATTCCATTTATTTTCTCCTCGTATATCCCTCTCGGAATAAACTTTAATAAGCCGGCATCAAAATGTCACGACACTGATCAGCTATCAATGATTCGCCTCCGCCTTATTTTTGGACCAGGACCCTTATATTGGAATGGGTTTTAGTTCCCGCAACGTTGACCTGGACGACTGACATGACGTCGACAATGGCTTGCGCCGTATTCCTGTTGACATTGTTCATCCGTCCGGCATGAACGACACCGGTAGTCCTCACAAATATAAGCACCGCAGTTGTTTAATCTACTGTCGCGATAACCTTCAGTGGTTCGGGGAGCCGGTGAACAGAAAAGCCGGTGAACAGAAAGCGCCATATGGCCCGTTGATTTCCCGGCAGGTACCCAGGTCACAAAAACCGGATGGACAGTCATCGTCTGCATTACAAGCGGTGCCGGCCAGACCGGCACCGCCTTCAATTGGAATCCCGCTGCAACCGGAGACGAACCATAGCGCCAGCAGGCAGACAACGTGTTTAGTTACAACCCGCAGCTTCTTTACCCGGACCGCCATAATAAAACCAATTCCTGTAATTAGGATCAGAACTATAGTAGGGGCCATCCGCGCTATAGCAAGCGGAATCCGTCGTCGAAATTGAACCGGAATTCCACCACCAGGCGTTTCGATCCGACCACATATATAACAGGTTGCGAAAATACGCTGCCCTGCCCCAACGTTGATTGGCGAAAGCACCGCTGCCCATATCCGTACTCGTTGCCGCCGGCGCACTCGAATCATAAACTTCACCGTACCAGTCCAGGCGGTAGGCCTTATCGCGAATGCCCGAAGCGGAAAATAAGGTGCCCTGATCACAGGGTGGCGCGTCACCGCCTTTACAATACGGATAATAGCCGGCCCACTCGCCCGCGGCCCTTACCCACCAGTTACCCTGCCAAAGCCTAACTTCCACGTCAAGGCTGTACTGTGACCCATTTGTCGTGCTTTCCCATGGGATCAGCGACATGCCGGGTGCAACACTTCCGGATACCTGAATCCAGCCATCAACCAGGTTGTTGTATCCGGCTACCCAGTCACCACTGGCTGAACCGTTTGTGCGAAAGTAGGTAAAAAATGTCGGTCGGTTGGAAGATGCAAGCCAGGAGTATTCAATATTTCCGGCTTCAATGGCCTGCATGGGCGTGCCGCGTATGACCGCAACCTGCGCGATCGAGGTTTCAGCATTTACAGGTCCGGCCGTATTCCAGATATTGATACGGCCTAAGCTGCCATAATTATCCGCATAGCGATGCCATACCGCATAATATCGGTCATTGGAAGCCGGTGAACAGAAAGCGCCATATGGCCCGTTGATTTCCCGGCAGGTACCCAGGTCACAAAAACCGGATGGACAGTCATCGTCTGCATTACAAGCGGTGCCGGCCAGACCGGCACCGC
>JARROD010000454.1:0-3195 GCA_037384225.1 Exilibacterium sp. | reverse complement strand
CCGAAAAGGAGATGCAAAGCTGGTTTATGAGTGAACTCGGTGAATATTTACACGCCCGGGGCAAACGTATGCTCGGCTGGGATGAAATACTTGACGGCGGTGTCCCCGCGACAGCGACCGTTATGAGTTGGCGCGGCACAGCCGGGGCCATCACCGCCGCGCGTCTGGGACACGACGTTGTCGTATCTCCGGCGCCGGTCCTGTATCTGGATAATCTACAAAGTCGCCGTGGCGATGAGCCCGCGGGTCGCCTCGCTATTACAACACTTTCAAGCGTGTACAAGTTTGAAATCACTCCCCACGTTTTGAACACGGAACAACAGCGCCATATCCTGGGTGCGCAGGCTAATTTGTGGAGTGAATACCTTCTCTCACCCTGGTATGTAGAGAGAGCGGCATTTCCCCGTGCCGGCGCCGTTGCGGAGATACTTTGGACAAAGTCGTCTGATCTCAGCTGGGCATCATTTTTGGAGCGCACTGCGGATCAGATGGAACGATACCGACGTCAGTCGATAGCCGCCGCAGACTCTGCATTTGCGGTGGATTTCGGCTTATCGAAAGGGCGAAATGTTGCTTTGGAAACAGGAAAATCCGAATTTATGTTATCCAATCAGGCAAATTTTGGTGACATTCGTTACACACTTGACGACACCGAACCAACAGTACAATCAACAGCTTACGCAGCGCCTTTTACCATCGAAACAGGAACCAGGATCAAAGCAGCTACATTTGATAGCAAGGGCCGGATGTTGGCCGATGTACGCACCTATGATTTCTCGAAACAAACATTGCGCACGCGTGAGAGCAATCAACTGCGTCCCTGCTACGGCGGCGATTTCGGCTTGCGGGTCCCGCTGACTGCAGATTCACCGGCGGCCAGCCCTGTTTACGACGTGGACATATTCCACGACTGTTTCGTCTATCCATCCGCTAATCTGCAAGGCATTTCAACCCTCAGCGTGGAAAGCGCAATATTGGCGCGCAACTATGGACTTGCCCACGATGCCCATAAGGTAAAATCCTATCCAAACCAAACGCCCTTTGGCGAAATGGTGGTCTATAAAGACGTGTGTGAAACGGGCGACGAACTCGCACGTGTTGCACTCACCGACCCGGCGGCAACACCGCAGAGAAAGACGCTCAACGCGGACCTGCTTCCCGTCGACGGCACACACGATTTGTGTATTGTTTTCACAGCACCACTATCAGGCCCTTTCTATGCTATTGAGCGGGCCCATTTGCAGTAAAAAACGGACGTACATCCCAGCGCATCGGTCTTGTTACGACTGATTCCGAAAAATGAAAAGAAACGAAATGAACCTCACACGACATAAAATTTTAACCGTAAGCGACGCCGTCATTGCAGCAGTCATTGCAATAGCAACCGTTTCCTGTACAACCCTTGAAAAGGATACTGCAACGCCCTCGGTTATTCAGAGAATGACGCTCGAGGAGAAAATCTCTCAACTCATGGACAAGGCTCCCCAGGTCGAAAGGCTTGGCGTTCAGGGATACAACTGGTGGAATGAAGGATTACACGGCGCAGCCCGCGCCGGACACGCCACCGTCTTTCCCCAGGCAATTGGCCTGGCTGCGACCTGGGATGCTGCACTTGTACACGACGTTGGGCGAACTGTCGCGGTTGAAGCCAGGGCTAAATTTAATCGTTTACCCATTGAAGCCGATCACTCACGCTATTTTGGGCTCACGATTTGGTCGCCCAATGTGAATATTTTTCGTGACCCTCGCTGGGGGCGTGGGCAGGAGACCTATGGGGAAGATCCCTACCTGACCGGAAACCTGGCAACTTCTTTTATCCGCGGACTTCAGGGGCCGGATCCAAAACACCCTATGACAATAGCCAGTGTTAAACACCTGGCCGTTCATTCCGGCCCAGAGGGTATACGCCACGGTTTTAACGCAGTGACCTCCCCGTATGATCTGGAAGCCACTTATTTGCCGGCATTTCGTCAAGCGATCGTTGAAGCTAAATCAGGTTCCGTCATGTGCGCCTACAATGCCATCAACGGTACCCCCGCCTGCGGTGATGCAGACCTTATCAATGGTCGCTTGCGGGATAAATGGGGCTTTGAGGGCTATGTTGTCTCCGATTGTGGTGCCGTATACGACATGACAGAGTTTCACCATTATCGTGCCACTGAAGCCGATTCACCATTATCGTGCCACTGAAGCCGAGAATGCCGCCGACGTTATCAATGCCGGTGTCGACCTTAACTGTGGAAGCGGCTTTAAGGCTTTGGGTGAGGCCGTTGAACGTGGTCTTGTTCAAGAGGCCACCATTGATCGCGCTTTGACACACCTTTGGGGCATACGCAAACGCCTGGGGCTGGACGGTGAATACAGCCCGCACCACACCATCAAGCCCGATCAAATTCATACCGATCAAGCCCATGAATTGGCCCTGCGAGCGGCCCATGAAACCATTGTTTTACTGAAAAACAAAAACAATGTATTGCCGTTTGATACCGATAAGACACTGGCAGTCATCGGTCCAAACGCCGATGTTATCGAATCACTACGCGGTAATTATCACGGTGTTATGATCGATCCGGTTACACCCTTGCAAGGGCTTCGCGATGCATTGGGAACCGAGCAAATCGTTTACGCCCAGGGGTCCATGCTGGCTGACGGTGTTTTTATTACCATCCCGGAAACAGCCCTGCGGACAGAAAAAGGTAATGTCGGTTTAACAGGCGAATATTTTACCAATGGTAACTTTAACGGCAAACCTGTGTTAACGCGCAATGATCGCGTCGTTAACCTGGATCTACAAAACACCTCGCCACTACCCGCCCTGGATGATAACCCCTATAGCATTCGCTGGCGTGGGTTGTTAACCCCCCCGGCGCCGGGTGAATATGAACTATCCGTGCAACTCGAAAACTGTTGGGAATGCGGTGCGGATGAACACGACACTGTGCAGTTGCTGTTTAATCATCAAAAGATTATCGCCAAAGCAGGCGCAAATGACACTAAAACGTTAGCAGCCCGGGTCGTCTTTAAAGACATGACACCGCAACCCATTCAATTGGACTTTCAGCATTGGGGGGATTGGGGCATCCGGCTACAATGGCGTGCGCCCCGGGACGCGCAAAGGGATGAAGCCCTGGCGGCCAATAAAAGTGCCGATGCCGTCGTTGCCTTTATGGGTTTGTCTCCTGATCTGGAAGGGGA
>JARROD010000453.1:0-4217 GCA_037384225.1 Exilibacterium sp. | reverse complement strand
CAAAAAAATAATCTTTTTGTCGCCCCTGAATTTTTCTTCGACAAAGAAACCCGAAGCCAAGGGCAAAATCGCCACGGCAAGAGCACTGATCGTCAATTGACACAAAGCGATAAGCGGGCCATCGTCGATGCCATGCAAAAGCTCAGTGCCAAATACCCAGATATGACCATTATGCCCGGCACTATCAGCTGGAAAAAAGATATAAATAGAACGGAAGATCTACAGAGTTACCTACAAAGACACGGAGTAACGAGCAAAAGCCAACCAGAGTACAAGAAATATACAGCCAAATATTTCAACAAGCAGAGCAAAGAAAGCCAACAGCCAAACAACGATTCCCAGAACCCCAACACACGTTTAAACAAAGCGCTGAATCGAATTCAACAAGCGAATGAAAACGTCAATGCCAAATTAAAGGTGCAAGAAGACAACATTACCCATGTTGTTCACAATACAGCTTACGTCTTACAAGAAGGGCAAACTGTAACCAAGCATCACAAAGTTGGTAATTTTTATGACATTCGGGAACAAGGGGACGACAACAGACTCTTCAGCCCTGGAGATAAACCGGGACAATTCCAACTACCCGATGGTTCTAAGGCCACTATTGAAATATGCTATGACAATGAACTCGAAATTGTTGGCAACAAAAACTCAAAAAACATGATTCAACCCGGCAATATTCATATTCTGGAATCTGATACCATTACTGAAACGATAAACTCGGAAGTAGCCAAAAATACTGACGTCTTTGTTCACGCCAGTACCCAAAGATTCTACAAGTCGCTAATTCGCGATCAGCAGGCCATACATGGAGTAAAGACCATAGACCGTAATAGACAAGAAAAATCGGAAGTCACTCCGGTAAGAGAGACAGAAAACGTCAGCCTTTATGAACCGGGAGCCATCCGTTCTAAAAGCTTACTAGAGAAACTAAAAAATATGATCACAAAGTAAACACAGCGAACACTCAATCTTAGGATTAATCAAAAAGCGACCTATTCTGCAATTCTGGGTGTTGTGCTAAACAACCTACGTAAGCAAAAAGGGGTTGAGCAGGGAAAGATGGCACAGGGAAAGTGCTTGCACGTCCCTTAGGGGCACTAGTGATGGCTTTGTCAATAGCAGATAGTGTTTTAGCTATTGTCCACTGTCAAATTATCGGGCCAAATCCAAAAGTCAATCCACAGTCGTTCGAAGAAAAATACAATTAAATCTTTCCGACGGTGTTTGGTTATGCCGCATTTTCATTTCTTACGGATATCGACACGGTTCCTTGCGCCGACCGGCGTCGCCAGAGAATGGATGCAAGAGCCGAGATATACCCAAAGCGTTTGAAATTTAGGTATACCCAATCAACTCTGAACCTCCGGCATATTGACGACCAGCCCATCCACATCACTGGTAACCTTAATCTGACACGACAGCCTGCTGTTTGGTTTACGCTCGGCGACAACACCCTCAAGCATGGCTTCTTCCTGCCCGTTCGGCGCATCGATTTTGTCGACAAATGCATCGTCGACATAAACGTGACAAGTCGCACAGCAACAGGATCCACCACACTCCGCCTCTATACCATCGATGCCGTTACTGACGGCCGCTTGCATAAGCGTCCAGCCCTCTTGCACTTCCAGTTCGGTGCGTTCACCGTCGTGTCCGATATAAACCACTTGTACCATGCTTATTTTCTCCGGAATCAGGGATAATCTATTTGCCATTACATTCGAAAAAACTCGACATTGGTTGTCCCGTCAAGGACGCGTCAATAACAGTTTTTTCGGGCTGCGAAAGTTAGATGACGCAAGCCACACCAGATCGTTCTCGTCTTCCGCTTGAGAAAACTCCGGAATCTCCGTCAGGAACACGTCCATTGCGGCCTTAACGGCCAGGCGCGCAATCGCATTGCCAAGACAGAGGTGGACGCCGCCGCCCATACCCACGTGACCCTTGGGTTTGCGAGTTACGTCGTAGACATCGGGATTTTCGAATTTGCGCGGGTCGCGATTCGCGGCGCCGTAGGCGAGTATAACAAAATCTCCGGCCTTCATGGTTTCCCCATGCAGCTCCACGTCCCTGGTCAATACCCGGCGAAAACGCTGGGCCGAGGTATTGAAACGGAACGACTCTTCAATGGCATCGGGCAGCATGGCCATGTCCGCAAGCACCTTGGGCGCGCTCTTCGGGATAGTTGGCCATGTTTTTTGCAAACATTTTCAAGAAGCCTGAGAGTGACTCAATTCCAGCCATAATCAGCGTGGTTATCGTCAGTTCCACCTGGATCAAATCCAACTTCACCCCATCCACTTCCGCGCTAATCAACTGGCTGATGACATCGTCACCGGGGTCGGCTGCGCGCTTGGCGATAAGTTCTGCCGCATAGGCTTTAACCCATTTGAATGCAGCCAGGTGTTCCGGGCCTTTTTGGCGGGTTTTCGGGTCTGTCTGCACCATTAACAGCGCATTGGCGCAGGCTTCTTCTTTGTCGAGATCGGGCAGGCCGAGCAGTGTCGATAACACCTCGAAGGTTAGTTCGGAGGCAAATTCCCTGGCGAAGTCAAACGTCTTTTTATCGCCAATGTTTTTGTCGATGATACGTTTAGCTAAGGCTTTAATCGGCTCTTCCAGGTGCTTAAGGTTGCGCTTGGCAAACACCGACTGAATCACGGCCCGTACCTGGTCGTGGCGCGGGGGGTCCATGCTGCCCAGTGTATTACCCGCCCGGCCCGGGAATTCATCGACCAGGTTGCCTTTTGCCGACGAATAGGTCTGCCAGTCATTTAGCGCGTTGACGACGTCGTCGTAACGCGTTAGTACCCACTTTTGTGCTTCTTTGCTCCAGAAGCAGGGGGCATTTTCGAGCAAATCTTTATAAATAGGGAAGGGATTAGCATCGAATTGCGCACTGTACAGGGGGAAAGTTGACATTGTTCGTCCTCCAAGGCTATCTGGTTAATCGCCTGTCATACCGCGTTCAGTAGGTGAAAGAATAACCCTGATTTAGCTGGGGACAAATGGACGATCAGGAACTAAAATTGTACTATCCTAACATTTTTTAATATCGTTGCGCCGGAAGTACAAATGACCACATTACCCCGAACAATCCCTCGTTATGCGTTATACGGAGACGATTCGCAAATTCAGGATATTGAGTTTGTGCATATCGAGGACATTGTCAGCCGGAGTAAACTGTACGATTGGGAAATCGCCGCGCATACCCACGCGTCATTGTTGCAAATCATGGTCATCGTCAATGGCGGCGCCGAAGCGCTCCTTGACGACCGTAAATCCCAAATAACCGGCCCCTGTGTGGTTCTCTTACCGGCGGGAACCGTACACGGCTTTCATTTTGACCCCGATACCCAAGGCAAGATTGTCAGTGTCGCCGCCGGCTTTATCGAGCACAGCGTGAAAACAACGGGTAACGAGATACTTGGAGAAGTGATTCATCAAGCCCTGGTATTGCCCTACCAAAAGTCGCCCGGTCGCTTTCAGACCATCAAAAACCTGATCAATCAAATACACGCTGAATTTCGTTATCCGCAAATGGGCAGGAGTATCATTTTTGAATCGCTACTGCGAACGCTGTTGGTATATATTTATCGCCACAGCAATCGTAAACAACGCACACCGTCCACGCGCAGCCTTAATCAAACCGTGTTTAACCGCTATCGCGCGTTGATAGAAGAGCACTATAAAGAACGGCGCCTGGTCGCGGAGTTTGCAAATGATATGCATGTAACGGAAAGTAAACTAAACCGCATCTGCCAGATGTTCGCAAACAAGACGGCATTTGAGGTGTTGCAGGAACGTGTGTTACTGGAGGCGCAACGATACTTAATCTATACCTCCGCGCCTCTCACTGAGATTGCCTATGATCTGGGCTTTAACGATGCCGCTTATTTTTGCCGTTATTTTAAAAAACGCACGGGTATTACACCCAAATTATTCCGAGCGAAAAATAGTGAGTAATGGGGAACGTGAAGTTTATTGAAATGATGGCAGGTAATATCTATATCAATGAAGACCTCTGTCGCACCAGCAGAGACCTGCAGTGTTGCTCTATAACGGCAATCCCCAAGGCGCAAAAATGGCCGCCGGCTGGCGTACCCTTAATCGGCTTCTCGAGCGGTTTCCGGGAAGCGCCCGACCGCGTGAGCCCAATGACCGAATTCGGGAACTCGCCGCTATGGATTGCCACTTATGCTGCAATTGCTACC
>JARROD010000452.1:2327-3900 GCA_037384225.1 Exilibacterium sp. | reverse complement strand
ACCTGCTGGGAGCAGCGACAAATATCATTGCTCTTGATGACTCAAAGGTAGTAGCCTATACGGCTTTGCGTAAGATGGATCCCTGGCCCGATTACCTTCCCCCCAGTGATTACCCTATTCACACCTGTGCCTTGATGCTCTATAGCTTGGTTGATCCAAACTATAGACGCCAAGGCTTAGGCAAGCGTTTATCACAAGCACGCATTCACTATGCCAGCCACACAGGGCTGCACCACCTATTTGCTACCGTACACCCCGATAACAACCCCAGCCTGCGGGCACTAACGAGTCTAGGTTTTCAGGTCATCTCACAACAGCGAATCTTTTCTGATCGGCTATTACGTAATATTTTATATCTCGATATTCATCATCACGCCGTTGACAAGCAATCCATTGCTGATGCCGCTTCAGCAATATAAGCTTGTGCTAACTGATTAATAACCACAGGCACCGCTAAGTTATGGCGGTGTGCCACACAGTAGATCACCAGAGCAATTAATGTATCAAAAGCATAGCGCTGTGGTTTTTCATGCATTTTCACAATCATCTGCCATACGGTGGTACTAAACGGTAGTTCGAGTCCTGGGTAGCCATTTACATCAAACACTTTAATATTACCGTGACGATCCATTCGGCAATCCATGCGTGTAAACTCATGAATATCTAATGCCCGACAGGTAGCTAATGCAACGGATTCGATCTTGGCGAGCACCTCTGGTTCTGATACCACCCGCAGCCATTTCCTGTCATTCCAATCGAGCAGACGAACACTATGATCCAATACCGCTGCTGGGTCATCGTAGATTTCAGTATCGTAGTAGGTGGCTAGAATGATGGGTCGTTCAGGCGTCCTAAAGACGGCAACAGTAATATCTTGCCCCGGTAAGTATTCTTCCACCATGACAGGGTAGGAAAACTGCTCGCCGAGCTTTTTTATCTGCCGGCGAAGTGAATCAAGATCATGCACCACACAATCTTGTGTAATACCTTTGCTGGTCGATAGAGCATTGGGTTTAACAAACAAAGGAAATGAAAGCCCTCGTGCTTGTAAAACGGCTTGCAGATTGCCTAGCATAGTGTCATCTATCGCCGCAAAATAAGGAATAGCCACTGAGTGCTTTTCCAATACACTTTGGCATTGATCTTTAAGCATTAAATGCCTTAAGGTTGTCGCATCACTACCAATTAACCCAAAGCCCTGCTCTTTAACCAGATCAGCCAACCATAGGGTTTGTTGACTACCTTCAAATGCATAAACCTTATAAGCATTTGGCCATACTAGATAGTGCTTTTGTTTAAGCGGCTCAAGCACAGCTAATAACTGTCTTTTACTAGCCACCTCAAACACTTCAACATTCACACCCCCACGAACGAGAGATTCGACGACCTGCTGCTGACTTTCTGGATCAGTGGCCCAGCCCATCGACCAAAAGTCTGTACTATTGATAATAGCAATATTCATATTATTCTCTCCTTACGCCAATAGATTATTTCAATCTCTTGGTCAGCTAGACGATAATCACCTTTTATTGTTTAAGAAAATTTAAGCCATGCTATGTCGTTCTTTTTGGCG
>JARROD010000452.1:0-2289 GCA_037384225.1 Exilibacterium sp. | reverse complement strand
CAACCGCAAGGCTTGAGATGATGCTTCAATAAGACAGCCATTAAACGTTTTGGCATTCATTGCCTTAGTGAAACCCGCTTTTTTAACGAGATGGGTTGAGAGCAGGGCAATCGCACTATGACTGATAATCAATATTCAGTAAGTGCAACAGATAATCATGGTCCCAACCAGCCTTTAAACGCTTATTTTTAATACCCACTTTTGTGAGAGTGTGCGGTAGACGATACCCAAGACCGTGCCCATCAACTCCGGATGGCGAGCCAGTAGAAAGCGCAGCTGGAAAGGAAAACTGAGCACCCACTGGCGAATGGGCACCTTGGGAAACACCTCCTCGACCAGCAGAGCCGCATTCTCCGCCATCCGCCGAGCGCCACAGCTGGGGCAGAATCCACGACGCTTACAGCTAAAGGCCACCGGCAGGGCCGATCGTCGGTGGACTGCATCACGACTACTTGGCCGCCGCAGGATCGCGGCTGAGCCAAGTCGTCAGGACAGCGAAGAACAACGGAATCGCGTCTTAGCTACTATTGCGGACAGACGCTGCCACTGCGAACCATTTCGGGTGAACAATAGGGATCAGAGGGCTCCGCCCAGTTCCACGTGTTCCCCGAGGCGGTCGTGTTTGTGAACGAACACCGCCTGAGAGACAGATTTTGATCATCGACTAAGATGCCGTCGAGGATGCTGTATCGATCAGGCCCGGGCGCATGGAGAGTATTGTCGTTGATGGTCGCAGACTCATCGACAGAGCCGACTTGGCAATAGTAGTAAAGGCCTTGGGGGACCGAGAAGATGGCCGCCCCGCTTTCCGCCCGATTGTCCGTGATGGCGACGCCCACGAGATTGGCTTGGGCGGCGTTGTACACACCGCCGCCATATCCCGACGCCTCGTTGGAACTGATGATGGAGTTGTCACCCGTGTTGAGTTCTGCGGCGAGCTCCAAAGAGGGCTCATTGGGCCGAAAGAACGGTGAGCTCACGATGCCACCACCCGCGCCGTCCAATGACTGGCCGGCAGGAGTACGCTCACCGCTGTCGGTTCCCGAGGCGCTGTTGTTCGTGACTTCGGTACCTGACATGTAGAATTTGCCTTTATTGAACACTCCGCCACCCGACGCCGCGGAATTCCCGTCAATTATGGCTCCGTTCGTCCTGATGCGCCCTTTGGGCGCCATACCGACTGCGTAGGTGGACTGGTTGTAGATCCCGCCTCCGGCCTGGGTCGCTGTATTCCCAACAACCTGGGCCCGCAGGTCCTCGATGACTCCCGTGCTGTTGTAGATCCCGCCCCCGCGCTTGGCCTTGTTGTTCCGGATGATGACATCGGGTCCCACGTAGCTGATCACGCCGCTGGCCGCGTTGTAGAGGGCTCCCCCAGACGACGGCTTCCCGTCGTCCAATCCTGAGACGTCGCCATTCTGTAGCGTGCTGTTGAAGATGGCGAGCTTTCCAGAGCTATAAATGAGGCGCCCGCCCTCCGAACCCGTGTGTGTCAGGGTCAATCCATGGACTTCCACGCTGGCGGTCGCCCTGATGACCAGCCCTGAAGAGCCTTCCGAATCGATATATGCGCCGCTACCGAACAGCACTACGTCCTTCTTGATGATAAGCTTCGTAATGTCGAAGTGATTTTGGGAAAAGGATCCTCCCGAGCCCTCCCAGAACTGAATGATGGCGCCGGAACCGGGGAAGGCGTCTTTGCAACCCCACTGGGGGCTCCCCGCATTCACGGAGTCGATCGCCTCGGCGAGGCTGCAATAGTCGTCGGTTTCGTCCCTCTCCATCGCCCCGTTTCCCGACTGGTTGTTGGTATAAACGTTGTAGACAGCGGTCTGAGCCGACGCCGACCAACCCAACATTGAAGCGACAGCCAGCGCGCTGGCGGAGCATCGCCGCGCCCAGTTCACCATCGACTCATACGAAAGACCACGAAGCGTTCTCGAATTTGAGTTCATATTCTCTCCTTTTCCCATTTCTTTCTCTATAAATCTGCCAATCCAGGATTCGCGCAAACTCGCAACGATCCTGATCTGCGCCCGTTCGGCATGCTCCTCGAACCCTGGGATGGCGTGCCCGTGGGGTCAATCACCGCTAGCGCGCGAAAGGGACAAAGCGACAAAGCGGTGAGACGACTTCCCGGCCGACAAGAAATACCGTTCGTGGGATTAATCACCGCTAGCGCGCGAAAGCGACAATGCGGTGAGACGACTTCCCGGCCGACGAGAAATACCGTTCATACTGGGTGCAATCGTCCTGATTGAGGGTATTTATATAAAGTTCAAGTATCTC
>JARROD010000451.1:0-5074 GCA_037384225.1 Exilibacterium sp. | reverse complement strand
GCAAATTCCCCATGAATGCGTTGAACTGATTCATCAATCGACAATCGTGCGCCGTCTGGCCAATTCAGCTGCTGATTTTCAGCATCAACTCCGATAATGCATCCCAGACGTTTTCCAGCTCTTCACTGGACAGTTGTTCGTAAGGTGAGGCCATCCAAATCTAAAAAATCATCTGCCGCTGGATTTCTTGTGTTCGGACTGTTTTTATCCCGTTGCATCGTTATCCTCCCTCTGTTTTTTTCAAGTTTCGTATTATTCAACAGTGTCTTCACATTTTTCTGGTATTTGTCGATGTACAAACTGCCACTGCCTTTGCATCTTTTACTAAACCCTATCGGTGCAAAAATGTTCGCTCGCCTTCGACAGCTCCTGTTCCGGTTCCGGTTCCGGCACTGGCGGTGGCAACATGTTTTGGCAGAACATGCTTTACGGCGAGCATTTGCTTGGTGGGAATGGAACCGAAGTCCAATAACCAGCGATGGTGCTAGCTTTCGGTGAAAATTCGATGCGAGGAAGGAATTTTCAGCGGGTACCTTGGCAGAGCTGGTGTTGAGGTTACTCGACCGACATAGGATTGATCGGCATAATTTAACTCCCAAACTTTATTGTCCTCATGTGGTTTTAAGTTGTTATTGGTTCCCGGTCCCTTTCTACGCCGGTGAGTGTGAAAAAATATACAGAGAGCTTTGCTTAGGACGTGCAATTTTTTTCATCGTGATAGGAACGGTTGATTTTTTTATTGGATTTTTCGTTGATATCCAACCCTCATTGAACGTGTGTCCGTTTTGTCTCTGTAATTAGTGCCTGAACGAAAACCCCAAAAATTTTCAGCAGAGCGGCGGCGGAATTTTTCGCAGGGATGGGGTGGCAATCACTCAAAAACACCGGCGGTGAGACAGTTAGCGGACCGGACTATTTAAAATTTAACCAAACAACAAAATTTTGTGCATACTCCCGCCGTCGAACACCTCGAAATTCTTTTAACTTTTCTGATTTTTGCTTAGGTTTTGAGTTTTGCTTTTTTCCTTTGCTGCCGCTCTTTCTCTTTAGCCTCTTCCCAATCTCGTTTTAGTAATTCCGCACCCAGTTTTTGAATATTCCTGGATAAAATTGCCATCTATCCGATTTTTCTCCGAAATAGGAAAAACTTCGCGTGACAGAATTGCGATCTCCCTCACCTTGTGTTTACAATTGCCTGTTGACTAAGCAAATGAACATGGGCGCCAAGCAGCAGGCATCATGACCGGCGAGCGCATCTGGTATGTAACCCGCTATGAAGATGTCGTCGCCATCCTGCGCGACAATGAGCGCTTTGCCAAAAACTGGTACCGCACCCGGACAGAGGCCGAACTGGTACCGCACCCGGACAGAGGCCGAATTGGGAGACATAGCGCCGGAGCCGGAACTGTTCACCTACTTAAACCACCACATGCTTTACCAGGATCCGCCCGATCACACGCGGTTACGCGCGCTATGCAGCTCCAGTCTGTATTGACATAGGCTACCAGGGACAAAACGCGGTTGGCCTCACCGCGAAAAGCATCGTAATGCCGCTTGTAATAATCGCCGGAGGCGTAATGGGAAATATGGCTTTCGAAGGAAAACAACACCAGGAACAAGCGGCGATTCAAATACTGCTGCAGACCGAACGCCCATTGCAGCCATTGTTTTCCCGCCTCCGATTCGCCCGTAATCCAGCAGGTTTCGTCGGTTCTGACAAACCTGTCTTTTAGATGCATCTCCCCCCTGCCTATGCCGGCACGGGCGAATTTCACAGAATCCCTGGACTGCAGGTGAAAGAATAAGGCGTTCGTCATAGCAAAGAAGCCCGGCATGGCCAGGCTTCTTTTTTTACCTGCGACTTAAGATCAGTCCAGCGTGTAGTTGACTCCCAAGTAGAAACTGCGACCCAAGGTACTGTAGATACCTGAATCACCACTGATGCCGGAGAGCCCTACGGGCGGCTCTACGCGAAGCTATAGCTGCCTTGCAGGTCGTGATAACGGACGCTCGGCGCCTTGTAGGGGGACTGAAGATCCTTGCGCTCGTCCGCTTCAATCAACAGCATGTCGTCTATGTAACGGCTGCGCCAGTTGACCTCGAAAGCGCCGCGGCTGTAGGTCAGGTTGGTGGTATAGCTGTGAATCGGGTCACCCAGCTCACCACGCTCCTCGTTGGGATCATTCGGATTATCCTGGAACGGAAAGTCGTTGCGCTCCAGCAACTCGGTGCCAAGTAAGCTGAATTTCAGCGAACCCCAGTTAGACCTGGTACTAATAATGTCAGCCAGATCGAAGCGGTAATCCACCTGATAATCGATACCGCGAGCAGTTAAGCTGGCGATATTGAGCAGCGGGGACGTCAGGGAAATAACCTCACTATCGGAACCGCGAGGAACCAGCGGGCAATAGATATTGTTGATGCTGGCGCTGTCGACACAACGCTCCAGAATCTCCTGTGCGGGAATGTCGTCGATCGCATCGGTGATCTCCATATCCCAATAGTCCACGCTGATCGCGAGCCCCGGCGCAAAACGAGGCGTAATGACCAGGCCGTAGGTGATAGTTTCCGCCGTTTCCTCTTTCAACTCGGGATTGCCACCGCTGAGCCCGCTAATACTGGCGGAATCATTTACCGAGTTGAAATTCGCCGGCACACCCAGTTCCGCACAGCGTGCCGCCCGCTGGTTGGGATCGGGTGCGTCGTCGATCTTATCTAAACTACAGGGGTCCTCCCAATCGAAAAAGTTCTCTCCCAGTGGGGCGAACAGATTGTCGATATTGGGCGCGCGCACTGCCTCGGAACTGGTGGCTCGAATGCGAACATCCTCGTTCACAGCCCAGTCGATAGAAGCACCCCAGGTAGACGTGTTGCCGATGGTGTCGTAGTCCGAGAAGCGGGCGGAGGCGCCCAGGGTCAGACTCTCTATCGCCGGCAAGTCTTTCAACAGGGGCGCGGAGAGTTCTAAGAATGCCTCGGCCACATCGTACTCGCCAGACGTGGGGGTGAGAGCGTTTAGAAAGGTCTCGCCGTTCTTGATGACCTGATCGTAGTCCACCTCGGACGTCTCTTCGCGGTACTCGACACCGATGGCGGTGGCCAGAGCCCCCGCTGGCAGCTCAAACAGTTCACCGGTGACATTGGCGGAGAAGACGGTCTGGGTCATCTTCTCGGTGGAACCGGTATTCTGCAACATAAAGTAGTCGATGGCTTCCTGGCTGTTGAGGCCAAAACCGAACAGGTTGATCGGCTGGCAGCCGTTGGCGCGAGCGCTTTCACTGCGGCAGACGATCTCGCCGCTATCAGGGTCCACCACCGCGTCTACAGCCTCGAAGAAGCGGGCGTTGTGGCGGTTGTTCTTATAGTCCACTTCGCCATCGTACTGGCCGTAAACCGCGGACACCTCGTAGCTCCAACTACCGACCAGATCACCCTCTATACCCAACACATAGCGCTGCACCTCGCGCTTGGTATCACCGCCCCGCAAACCCAAGTCTGAATGGAAGCGGTGGTACCAGAAACTGTCCATTCCGGCATCGTCCAGCTGCTGCTGCAACTGCGCGGGCAGAAAAGCGTTATCGGAGGCCAACACCAAACGGCCATTGAAGTCGAAGGAAGGCTGGCCGAAGCTCTCTGCCTTATTGACACTGTATTTGGCCTCGGCGAACAGACGGGTGCTATCGTTCAGATCAAAGTGGGCCTTGGTGAAATAGTTCTGTGATTCCAGGTCCGGATACAACTGCGTGGAGCGGATAAAATTCAGGCCGTCACCACCAATGGACGTTTGTTCACCGGCTGGATGGTCACCGGGGTTAAAGGCGACGAGCTGACCGTCGTCGGTAAATGTGTAGGGGCCGGAAACCAGGCCGCCAAATTGCGGAACGGCCTCCACCGGGAACCCAAAAATGGTGGTCACCGGATGCGGCCCCCAGATTACGCCATTTTCGCTCAACAGGTTATTGGTGGTGTTGAATACCAGGATCTCGTCAGGAATGCCGTCATCGCCGGTGTCGTCCGGGTTGCTTTGATAGCCGGGCCGGCTGGCAATCCACGGTCTGTCTTTACCAAATACCTCTGCGGTCTGGGAGTGCTGGACACTCAACTCGCTTCGCCACCATCACGCTCGGGCTGCATATGGTGCAGGTTGACCTTGAGGCCTTCGAAATCATCGCGGGTGATAAAGTTCACCACGCCGGTAACCGCGTCGGCACCGTAGATGGCAGACTGGCCACCGGTCACCGTCTCCACACGCTCCAGCAGGTCCTCAGGCATGGTGTTCACATCCACCGCAGAGGTACCGATGGAGGAGCCAATATGGCGGCGGCCGTCCTGCAGTACTAGTGTGCGCGAAGTGCCCATACCACGGAGGTCCAGCAAATTCAGGCCCGTGGTGCCGATAAACCGGCCGGAGTTGTTGTTAGAAAAAGTAGAGCGCAGTGCTGGCAGCTCGTTCAGATAGTCACCAAGACTGATGTTGCCGCTCAACTCAATATCTTTGGCGCTTACTGAGGTGATAGGGCTGGCGGTTTCCAGATTTGCGCGCTTGATGCGCGAACCGGTAACAATAACCTCTTCCAGCATTTGAGCATCGTTAACGTTGTGATCTGTGCTTTCATTACTTCCCTGCGCATACGCAGTTGAAGCATTTGCAGTTGCGAAGATAATAGCAGCACTCAGCAAGTTCGTTTTGAACTTAATCTCCATGTAACCTCCAAGGATTATGATTTCTCAATGCGATTAAACTCACGCCTCTGAATTCACCGGAAACCGCCACTGAGCTCGCCGATCCGGGAAGGGGAGCGCTTGTCGGGTAACCGAATGAGTCAGAGGCGTCAATTAAGAGCGTACAAGGATGTATTCACAATATATCCTATGATAACGGGTATAAATTTGGTTCTTGGGCCCCTGTGCCAAAAACACAAAGGGCGAAAAAACCTATCCTCGTTAAGATGAGTTTTGACTTTTTCATTATCGTCATCGTCATAGGACTTCATCTCATCGATATGTACATATTTTTTAATATTTGCGCTTTTCATTTATGCGCCGTGAAACTATGGACGATAAACTAAGCTAT
>JARROD010000450.1:0-4374 GCA_037384225.1 Exilibacterium sp. | reverse complement strand
ATCAAATGAAAACGCTAATAAAAAAGTTGCTCAACTGGAGAGTTATCGTTGGAAAACACACTGTAATGGATTGTACCAATATCCGGTTGCCGCATAAAATTAGCATTTCGCACACTACAAGTTGGGGTTTAGCCCGGTCTGGTATGGCATTGTTGTGATGGTACTGCTGGAAATGGCCTTGATTACACCTCCCGTCGGGTTGAATCTTTACGTGGTGCAGGGAGTTCGCTCTCGTGGTTCCCTGAACCAGGTTTTAATCGGTGCCCTGCCTTTCGTTGTGGCGATGATATTGCTGATTATTGGTCTGGTGTTGTTTCCGGGAATCGCCACCTGGCTTCCCGAGCAGTTCTATTAATCATCCAGCAGGCAAATAGCGCTCTTTTACTTCCTTCTATTTGCCTGGAAACACCCAAATATACCGTGGTTTCCAGCAGGTTGGCAGCCACGGTATTTTTCAGATTCCTTTCCGGCCAGAATTCTATCGGCTAACGTACTCTCGAATATTTTTCAGTTCATTTAACTGTGGCCATTCTCGTAATACCTGCGCAGCCGGACACCAGGGATAGGGGAGAGCAGATATCCAATTCATGACAATCTCAAGGTGCTCAGATGGCAGGGATTGCATGATCTCAATCGTAATGGTCAGCTGTTCAACCAAATGTGAATCCTGCTGAAATGTCCAGTCGTACCAACCGCATCCGACTCTTACCTGACGATCGGCTTTCTCTGACATAAACACCAACCAATCGCAGCCATATTGGCTCTTGGTCTTTTCCGGTGGAGGTGCCAGACATAGGGTATAGATGTTTTCGTAGGTCTGGGCGAAGCGACGTACCAGGACATTAGTAATCTCTTCACGGCCAAAGGTGGATGGAGGGAAGGCGATGTTGTCAGTTTTGACTCTCATTTCCAGCGACGCATTTTCTGAAAATGCCTGTTTCATTCGATGCGGTTGATTTCTGTCTTTGGCGTATATATAGGCTCTAATCGAATCTTCAGGACTATGCATGCTTGATCTCATAATTTTATAGAGGTGTAGTATCGCATCCGGCTATGGGTAATGTTATTGATTAATAAACAACCCACATTATGTTGATTTATGTTATATCGATTTCCGTTACATAAAAAGTACTTCGAAGGAAGAATTGCTTTCGTCGTATGGTTATTCGAAGGGTATAGGAAGTATAAGCGAATATTGAACCTTTGAGTTTGTCAGAGGTTGAAAACGCAACACTCGTCACCAAAATTTATATGCTTAGAGTCATTCACCCCTTGCCAGTTATTTGTCGGATCCGCAGAATGTCGCCTTCTTACTAGATCTTAGGTGCAACAAATAAGTTCCATGACATTATTGGCTTTTGGCATAAACCATAACACGGCGTCGCTGGAAATACGTGAGAAAGTCGCTTTTGTACCGGAGCAGGAACAAATGGCCGCCGCACTGGAACAGGCTGCCAAGGCCGCGGAACTTGAAGAAATCGCGATTCTTTCGACCTGTAACCGTACTGAGATTTACGCCAGTACCGCCGCTAAACTCCCCGTCGAGCCGGCATCGCTGGTTGACTGGCTCGCCAGCTTTCACCATGTCTCCCAGGACGAATTGCAGCGCTGTCATTACTGGCACCAGGGTGAAATGGCGATCCAGCATATGATGAAGGTGGCCTGTGGTCTGGATTCCCTGGTGCTGGGTGAGCCGCAGATTCTCGGGCAGATGAAATCCGCTTATGCCGTGGCCCAGGAGGCCGGCATGGTCAAGGCGGGATTGCACAGTGTATTCCAGCAGGTGTTTGCCATTGCCAAAAGGGTGCGCACAGAGACGGCTATCGGCGCCAACCCTGTCTCCGTCGCCTACGCGGCGGTGGCAACCGTTCCTTGGGCAGAGCTACACAACTGGCCGGTCAGTTCGACGCCGAGGCCATATTGTTATCGGATATCCCCCATTATTTGCACCGCGCCGATATCCTTATCTCATCGACCGCCAGTCAGTTGCCTTTACTGGGGAAGGGGGCGGTGGAGTCAGCGCTGAAACAGCGTAAGCACAAGCCTATCTTTATGGTGGATATCGCTGTGCCACGGGATATCGAAGTTGAGGTCGGCGAGCTTGACGACGTTTACCTGTATACTGTCGACGATTTGCGGGCGGTTATCGAAGAGAACAAAAAGTCGAGGGAAGAGGCGGCCGAAAAAGCCGATACGATTATTGCCCAGGGGGTCGCCTCCTACGCCAATGATCAGCGGGCGCTGAATTCGGTGGCTACAATCAAGGCGTTTCGCCGTAAAGCAGAAATGTTGCGCGATGAAGAGCTGGCCAAGGCCATGCGGTCGCTGGAGGCCGGCGCTGATCCGAGCCGGGTGTTGAGCCAGCTTGCGCGCAGCCTGACTAATAAATTAATCCATTCACCCACGACCAAACTCAGGGAAGCGAGCGCGGGAGGCCGGGTAGAGGTGATTGGCATATCCCGAGAGTTGTTTGACCTTACTCAGGTGGATATTGAAGAGAGTGAGCTGAAGTCTTAAATGAAAGAATCGATTCTTGCAAAGTTGGATAACCTCGGAGAGCGTTACCAGGAAGTGTCGGCGTTGCTGAGTGACCCGGAGGTGATTGGCACCTCAAAATACCGCGAGCTATCCAAAGAGTATGCGGAGCTGGAGCCCGTGGTGAAGTGTTACAGCAGCTATCGGCAGATTCTGGACAATATCGAGGAGGCGCGGCAGCTACTAAAAGACGGCGATGCCGAGATGCGCGAAATGGCGCAGGAGGAGATCAACACCGGCGAGGTGGAATTGGCGCCGATAGAGCGCCAGCTACAGATGCTGTTGCTGCCGAAGGACCCCAATGATGATAAAAACATATTTCTCGAGATCCGCGCGGGTACCGGTGGTGACGAGGCGGCTATTTTTTCCGGGGATCTGTATCGGATGTATTCCCGCTTTGCGGAAATCAAGGGCTGGCGGGTGGAAGTGCTCAGCGAGAGCCAGGGAGAACACGGTGGTTACAAAGAGATTATCTCCCGAATTGTCGGTCATGGGGTCTATTCCCAATTGAAGTTTGAATCCGGAGCCCACCGGGTGCAGCGAGTGCCGGAAACCGAGTCCCAGGGGCGCATCCACACTTCGGCCTGTACCGTGGCAGTGTTGCCGGAAGCGGACGAAATGGAGGAGGTAAATATCAACAAAGCTGACCTTCGCATAGACACTTTCCGCGCTAGCGGCGCCGGTGGCCAGCACGTCAACAAAACCGATTCGGCGATCCGCCTTACCCATATACCCACAGGCATAGTCGTGGAGTGCCAGGATGAGCGCTCGCAGCACAAAAACCGCGCCCGGGCTATGTCGCTGCTGGCGGCTAAGCTCAACAGCGTACAGGAGGAACAGGCGGCTCGGGAAATCGCCGATGAACGCCGCAGTCTGGTGGGCAGCGGCGACCGCTCGGAGCGGATCCGCACCTACAACTATCCCCAGGGTCGGGTAACGGATCACCGCATCAACCTGACCTTGTACCGCTTGGCCGAGGTGATGGAAGGTGGGCTGGAGGATGTGGTTCAGCCACTGATCAATGAATACCAGGCCGACCAATTGGCTGCATTGGGTGATCAATAAGTTGGGTGATCAAAATAGAAAGACAACAAGCTAGAATAGCCACAGCGATGTTAACTATTGCCGACTGTCTAAAGCGTGCCGCTGAACTGTCCTGCGTCAGCGATTCGCCGCGACTGGACCTGGAAGTGCTGCTGGCAGCGGCGCTGGGACGATCGCGGGCTTATCTGTACACCTGGCCGGAGAAGATATTGACTGTGGCTCAGGCGCGATGGTTTGAAGAGGGACTCTCCAGTCGGCGCAGCGGGCAGCCGATAGCCTATATTCTGGGTGAAAAAGAATTCTGGTCTCTGCCACTGAAAGTGAATGATTTCGCCCTGATTCCCCGACCTGAAACAGAATTACTGGTCGAGCGGGCGCTGCAGCTGCTGCCCGAGGCTGCGCAGCAGGTAGTGGATCTGGGAACCGGCAGCGGTGCTATTGCCCTCGCGCTGGCCAGTGAGCGCCCGCAGTGGCAGGTGATGGCGATCGATAAATACCCCGCGGTGGTGGCCCTGGCCGAAGAAAACCGCCGTCGCCTGCAATTGCACAACACGGTTGTCAGGCAGGGCGAGTGGTTGGCTGGCCTGGAGGCGCAGCAACAGTTTCATCTGGTAGTGAGCAACCCACCTTATATCGATCCAACCGATCCGCATCTTGGCAGGGGTGATGTCCGCTTTGAGCCGCGTGCGGCGCTGATCGCCGAAAACGGCGGTCTGGCCGATATCCAGCAGATCGCCCGGCAGGCGTTGCCGCGGCTGTTCCCGGGCGGCTGGTTGTTGCTGGAACACGGCTGGG
>JARROD010000449.1:0-2518 GCA_037384225.1 Exilibacterium sp. | reverse complement strand
GGCCTGCCATGCAGCGTCGTCGCGCCCCCTGCTATTAAAAGAAGGGGGAACAAAAATTGACGCACTCTGCACACCTAAATCTCAAACGCTTTGGGTATAAATTCGGTAACACGTTATTTTCGATGTTGCGGTTTGTTATCAGAAATCCACTTCGGATTTTTCTTGGCTATGTATTCGACTTAACTATGTTTTGCTTTAGTTAAGTTTTGCTTTAGTTATGTTTTTGCCTTAATTATGTTTTTATCTATCTCGATGTTGACTTTGTATATCGTTTCGTCCGGGGGGTTAGCACTTTTTGTGAGTGAGGCGATGATTAATGTCTGAATTTTTTAGTAAGGTGAGTATAACGTGATACAGGTATCCAGAGAATACATGAATCTGTAATTGTGTTGTGCAATTCAGTGAGTAAAAAATATTTTTATTGTAAGCTCTGAAATGTTGTTTTAAAAAATGGCTCTTTAAGAGTGCAATGATATCCGTTGTTAAAGTCAGTGTCGGAGAGTGGTTGAACGATTTGGATAAATAAGTGATCAGGGGGAGGGATCGCGCACGAAAAACGGAAGTTATTTCGAGCTTGGTTAAAAGTTAAAATATAGAGGATTGCTTTATTTTTGGAAAAAATTGTGATTGTTCTTCTTTTATATTTTCATTGATGCGGCCTGTAGTGACGCAATTCAAGCCAGAAGATTCTGCAAGTGAGCCCCCAGGGATGGGGCAGACGCTCCTTATTCGTTGATGCCACTTTTCAAGCATGTAATTGGTTTGCAGCGATGGGGGTTTTCCACACTGTTGGTAATTGCCTGCATTTCAGCGAGAGTTTCCCGGTAAGTTTTTTCGTCAACCGCTACCTTCACTGCACACTCAGCGGCTGACAGCGCTTCGTGGGGGCAACCGGATTTTTGCAGTGCGTAGGCCAGGTTGTTCCAGCCCGCGGGCAAGTGGGGAAATTGTCGGGTCAGTTTTCGAAAATAGATTTGAGCCTGGTCCGGCTGTTCCAGCGCCAGGCTGGTGTTGCCAAGTCCCAACAGGGCGCCGGCATTGTCCGGCCAATGTTGTAGCGCCGTTTGGTAACCTGCCTGTGCGGTTTCCAACAGTCCTACCTGTTCCAGATCGTTGACAGCGGATAAATAGGTCAGCGCATCGGCGCTGGCGGGGAGCCGGGTGGGCGGCAGAGCTATCAGCGCCCAGTTGCCGGCGCGCCGCCAGGTTTTTGCAAACAGTGCCAACGGCATTGTGTAATGATGCTGATTACCGGAGCTTAACTCGAGAGTGTTATGTTTCAGGTCGTAGCCGGTTGCCACCGCGTAGTGCCATTGCGGCCACCAGCTAAATCCCAGGTTTTGCATTACCAGTACCGGATTACCGGCGTTGATTTCCATTAACACGGCTTTCAGCGTTGGTTGCAGTAGATAAGCGAGTAATTGATGCTGTCTTGTCTGGGCTATCAGCTCCACTTGCAAGCTGCCGCGTTTACCGGGCAAGTATACCCGCGGCGCCAGCCGTTCGGGGTCGGTATCGATTCCGCGCTGTTTAAGCAGGGTAGCCAATGAAGCCGGGCCACAATAGTATTGTGGCTGGGGGAAATAAGTCAGATCAGAGATATGCGCCTGGTTTGGCAAACCATCTGAGTCGATAGAAACCGGTTGTAGCGTTGCACAGGCGCTGAGCAACACTGTAAGCATTATCACAGCCGTTAGGATCGAATTCGACCCTAACGATATGCTGCGGGTGCGGCGATTTGTGCAGTGAGTGGGATTGCTGGCCGGCATAAAGAAACAAGTCGAATGAATTGTCGATTGTAAACGGGGGCTTTATGCGGCGCCATTAATGATCACGGCGATTTGTTGATGCATTTTACAAAAGTAAACAGATCTGTAGCGCACATTGCATCGGTTATCACGAAGATTAGAAACACTGTCAGCGCCACAATTGCCAGGTCGCCACCGGCGGGGGTCTCTTTCAGTTGGGCATTCAACTGATTTATCTCTTCCGCGGTAAGGCTATTAATTCTTTGTTTCGCTGTGTTCGGGTCCACCCCCAGAGACAGTATCTGCGCCTGGAGCTGTTCGGATTCCAACGCGTCGAGCAGTTGCTGTCTATTGACCGAGTGCTGCTGTTGTTGGATGAGTGTCTGGGTTGATACCATTGCCGCGTTGACACTGGCGCTTTGCACACCGAGCAAGATCAATGTGGCGATCAAGATCCTTGCAATGAATGTATTCCTGAATTGGTATTTCATGGCAACGCCTCCTTAGGCTAATGAGTAAGCAGCGAACGCGCAAAGTATAGATGACCGGGAGTGGATGCTGAAGTTTTTAGTTATTTCGATGGTAGGATTGTGAGATAGGTTGTTGTTTACCATGGCGCAATGTTGTTTTGTGCGACTGGATGGGCATATTACTCTATAGCAGTGTATAGACCGGGGGGGAGGGACCTTTAGTGACTGCACAAGGTCAAATCAGCGGCATTTATTAACCATTTGCTTTTATTGGTTAACGAAGGTTAAGGATGGTAAAGG
>JARROD010000448.1:0-2522 GCA_037384225.1 Exilibacterium sp. | reverse complement strand
GCAGGCCCCATGTGAGGGCGCTAGCGCCGCGAATGCCTGGAGCGGCTGGACGGAGCAACGCGGCCAGGGGCAAAAAGGGGCGTGCTCTGTGCACCTAAATCTCAAACGCTTTGGGTATATGTACAGGGATATCCACTGGAACAGCAGTGCCACATAGGCCACAGGTGTTTTTAACGGTTGCAACCCATGGAAAATACACAAGGGCGTCAAAAAAGTCTTAATAAAAAAGCGGAGGTCTCCGTCGACATTACGCTACTCTGCACCTGTGTCGCAGTCGGAGCGGTTTTGATCAGTAAAATAATCCAAAACCTGGAACTTCTGCACACGGTTACCCCACTTCCAGTCCTTGAGACCGCAAAGAGTCAAATCATGATCCTGACCATTGCGCTGGCTACTACCGCCATCGCCGCTGTTATTACCGCCACTACCCTGACGGCCCGGAAAATCACCGGACTCAAGCGGCAGGAAAGTCAGCTCAGGGAAGAAAAAGACCAGGCGTTGTCGGCGGCGCAAGTAAAAAGCGAGTTCCTGGCCGTTATGAGCCACGAGATTCGCACGCCCATGAATTGTGTGATCGGCATGGTTGATCTGATCGGCAAGACGGAACTCAACGGCAGCCAGAAAAATATGTTGCGGGCGGTGAGAGAGTCCTCGTTTATCTTGTTGCACACGATCAACGATGTACTGGATTTTTCGAAGATTGAAGCGGGTAAGATGACGCTGGAAAAGATCCCGATATCCGTTAATCATTTGGTCGAAGGGGTCGCCGAAGCCATGGACATGTCGGCCCGCGACAAGGGCATGGTGTTGGATATAGAGCTGGACCCCAGGATTCCGACCCGCGTTATCGGCGACCCAGGCAAACTGCGGCAGATATTGTTCAACCTGGTAAGTAACGCGCAGAAATTCACCGCCACGGACGCGGATAACATCGGTAAGGTGACGATCCGCACCGCCCTGATCGAACACCGTGACACCAGGGCTGCTATCGAGCTACACGTAGTGGACAACGGTATCGGAATTGCCGCTGAGAAACTCGACAAACTATTCACCCCATTCAACCAGGCATGCGCTTCGACGGCACGACACTACGGCGGCACCGGGCTGGGGCTGTCGATCTGCAAGCAGTTGGTGGAATTGATGGAGGGCAGTATCCGGGTTGAGAGTAAAGTGGGAACAGGGTCGACCTTTTCGGTTCGGATCGCGTTGCCGGTGGCCGACGAGCCTGAACGGACGGATCTGGATCAGACGGATTTATACGGCGTGCGAATATTGCTACTCTGCACCTCGACAACCGAGATGCAAATTCTGCAACGCTATCTATCCCACTGCCATGCCCGGGTCGATGAAGCACATAGCCCGGGCGCCGCCTTCGCGAAAATTTCCAGCGTCGACAGCGACTACCCACCCCCCGATGTCATCATCACAACAACGGAAAAACTCTATGAAAGTGTTTACGCCCTGACCGGGCGTGCGCATAAGGAAACAGGCGGACTGCGCTTTATCGTTTTGAGCCAGCACAGTTTTCAGCCGGCAAAATTCCAAACGGAAAACACCAACGTGATCTTTCTAAGGCGCCACCCACTGCGCAGGACTACGCTTATAGAAAGCGTCGCCGTTGCCGCCGGGCTGCTAACACCGGAAGCCTCTTCTGTGCGCAGTGATACTTCTACCGCCGCCCTTCCCAGCCTCGATGAAGCTGAAGCCAGCGGCCGCCTGGTACTGGTCGCCGAGGATTTTCCGGTCAACCAAACAGTGATACAGCAGCAATTGCAGACCCTCGGTTACCGCTGTGATATCGCCGCCGACGGTCTCCAGGCACTGGAGATGATGCAACAGAGAAACTATGCCCTGGTGCTGGCCGATTGTCATATGCCGCGACTCGACGGTTACCAGCTGACGAAAACCCTTCGCGAGCGGGAGTCGGCCGACCCACGCATACCGATTATTGCCATTACCGCCGACGCTCTGCAGGGAACCGCCGAATACTGTAGAAACATGGGCATGGACGACTACCTGTCAAAACCGCTGGAACTACAGAAGCTGCGTGCGCTACTGGACAAGTGGCTGCCGGCGCTAAAACCTGAGACTCAATCCCTTGCAGACAATGCTGAAAATCCCCTCGACCTGTCACGTTTGCAAAGCCTATTGGGTACCAAAGATGGAAAAACAATCAGTTCTATTCTAGAAAACTTCGTCGACATTTGCGACGTGACAGTGGAGGCGATTCACCTTGCAGCGTCGCAAAATGACCTTGAGGAACTCGCCCGCCTGGCACACAAAATGAAGTCATCGGCAGCACAGATAGGGGCCGGCCGGCTGGCAACCTCCTGCGGGGAACTGGAGACAGCGGGCTGGGCCGGTATTTCGCAGCAGGTAACCCGCCGGTTACCGAATTTCACCCATCAATATAAAGCGGTCTGCGAGACAATTAACAGGCACACCGCCAAACACCATACGACATCCAGCGTCTAAAGACTAAGGAACGTAAAGACTAAGGAACGTGTACGGCCCTAACGTCG
>JARROD010000447.1:0-2528 GCA_037384225.1 Exilibacterium sp. | reverse complement strand
TGCGGCGAATGGCGGCAAACCAGCATCAGAAGGTCTGGATTTAGCGGTCTGGATTTTAAACGGGTGAACGGCGGCCTGTTGATCCAGGATCGGGACCTGGGGATGCGCACTGAGGCGGACTTGCAGATAGTGACAATGCGTAAACCCACAGACGCGGAAATGCGGGATATGCTGTTCGCCTGGAAAGTAGCAAAAATGGTTAAATCAAACGCGATTGTATACGCTCGCGATAGCCGCACCATCGGCGTTGGCGCAGGCCAGATGAGCCGGGTTAACTCCTCCCGCATCGCTGCGATTAAAGCCGAACACGCCGGGCTCGAAGTGCGCGGATCGGCGATGGCCTCCGACGCATTTTTCCCGTTCAGAGACGGCATCGACAATGCCGCCCGGGCGGGGGTAAGCGCGGTCATCCAGCCAGGGGGATCGATGCGGGACGAAGAGACCATCGCAGCGGCAGATGAGCACGGCTTAACCATGGTATTTACCGCAATGCGTCATTTCAGACACTAATTTCCACATCCCCTGAAGAACAGAGCAGACATGAACATATTAGTGATAGGAAGCGGCGGCCGTGAGCATGCACTGGCCTGGAAGGCGGCCCAGAGCACCGCGGTGGAAAGCGTCTGGCTGGCGCCCGGCAACGCCGGCACAGCGCTGGAGCCCAAACTGAAGAACATTGCCATCGATGTTATGGATTTTGAAAAACTGGCGGCGTTCGCCGGGGATAACGACATCGGTTTGACCATCGTCGGACCCGAAGCACCGCTGGTGGAAGGTATCGTGGATTATTTTTCCGTGCGGGGTTTGCGCTGTTTCGGCCCCTGCAAAGCGGCGGCACAATTGGAAGGCTCAAAAGCTTTTACCAAGGATTTTCTGGCCCGTCACAAAATCCCCACGGCGGACTACAAAAGCTTTACCGACATCGAGCCGGCGCTGGATTACATTCGCGCCAAAGGCACTCCCATTGTCGTCAAAGCGGATGGACTCGCCGCCGGGAAAGGCGTTATTGTCGCGGAAACTGAAGCACAAGCGCAGGCGGCAGTGGAGGATATGCTGTCCGGCAACGCTTTCGGCGAGGCCGGTTGCCGAGTTGTCATCGAGGACTTTTTAGCCGGTGAGGAAGCCAGTTTCATTACCATTGTCGACGGCGAACACATCCTCCCCATGGCCAGCAGTCAGGACCACAAGCGTGTCGGCAATGGCGATACCGGCCCCAACACCGGAGGCATGGGCGCCTACTCTCCCGCCCCAGTGGTCACCAACGCCGTGCACCAGCGTATAATGGAAGAAGTGATTAAACCCACCGTGGCAGGTATGGCCGCAGAAGGTCACGCTTATACCGGATTCCTCTATGCCGGACTCATGATCGACGCTAACGGCGCGCCTCGGGTTATCGAATACAACTGTCGTTTTGGCGACCCGGAAACTCAACCGATTATGCTACGCCTGCAATCGGACTTGGTAGCGCTATGCAACGCGGCACTAGACGGCAATCTTGATCAATGCAGCGCCGAGTGGGATTCCCGCTGCGCACTTGGCGTAGTGGTGGCCGCTGGCGGTTACCCCGCCGCCTACAACAAGGGAGATGTCATTGTTGGGCTGCCCACGGAGGAAACGGCGGATGAGAAAGTTTTTCACGCCGGCACCCGTCGGGAAGGCGATCACATAGTTACCAATGGCGGCCGTGTGCTGTGCGCTACCGCGCTCGGCAGCAGTGTCGGCGACGCACAACAAAGAGCTTACCGGCTCGCCAAACACCTGCAGTGGAAAGGCAGCTTTTATCGCAACGATATCGGCTACAGAGCCATTGCGCGGGAACAAAACCGGGCTCAAGAATAATGTGGACCCTGGAATATACTAAAGAGGAGCTTAATTATGTCTGAACGTCAACTCTCCTTATTCGACCGCTGCGTAATTCAGGCCGACCGGGCCCTGCGCACATTAAGCTCTGGCACTCGCCCCCAACAACGTCGCTCACCTGCCGCGCCAGTGCAGGAAGCCGAACTGAGTGCAGAGCAAAAACGTCATTGTGCCGGCTTAATGCGTGTCAACCACAGTGGCGAAGTCTGTGCTCAGGCACTTTATCAGGGCCAGGCGTTAACCGCAAAACTACCTCTGGTGCGCCGAGAAATGGAACAGGCCGCCGATGAAGAAATCGATCATCTGGCTTGGTGTGAACAACGTCTGAGACAGTTGGGCAGTCATACCAGCCTACTCAACCCACTCTGGTACGGCTTGTCTTTCGGTTTGGGCGCAGGTGCGGGTTATATCGGCGATAAAATCAGTCTCGGGTTTGTCGCCGCCACGGAAGATCAGGTATGTAAGCATTTACAGAGTCATCTGCAACAATTGCCGGCGAAAGACGGTAAAAGTAGAGCCATTGTCGAACAAATGCTGGAGGACGAAGCCAAACATAGCCACACGGCACTGGCGGCCGGTGGAGCGCGTTTTCCCCGCCCAGTAAAAGCCCTTATGAGTCTGTCCTCTAAAGTAATGACCAAAACTAGTTATCGAATATAAAAAGGTAG
>JARROD010000446.1:0-3084 GCA_037384225.1 Exilibacterium sp. | reverse complement strand
AATAACGGTATCCGCATCGGCGGTGAATGTGACCAATGAAAAGGTCTTTCACTATGCCGATGTCAAGGAGCGTATGCGTTTAATCCAGTATACCGGACCGCGTTATCTGATCGGTATCAGTGCGAAATTTTAATCGGTCCGGGTTTTCGAATCCTGACATACACGCCGTTTGACATCCTCCCCCGCCTAAAGTCGGGGGATTCCTACGGCGCTCATCCCAGCATCAAGCCGGGATGAGTCGCTTCAGTGGGTTCCTGCTGCTGGCGACCTTACTGCATCGCTCACTTCACAGGCGCAACGGGCGTGCCCCGCCCTGAGAATGTTGATCGCGCCGACCACATCGGCGTTTTCCTCGAACCCGCATTCCACACACGAAAACCACTCTTGCGTGCGCCGGTTGTCCGCCGATACGTGACCACAACACAAGCAGGTGCGGCTTGTGTTGTGCGGCGCCACAGCGATGAGGTGACCGCCGTTCCAGGCTAGCTTGTAGTCCAGTTGGCGGCGGAACTCGAACCAGCCTTGGTCGAGAATGGATTGGTTCAGCCCAGACTTGGCCCGCACGTTTCTTCCCGGCGCATCGGTTGTGCCTGCCGCCGATCTGGACATGTTTCGCACCTGCAAGTCCTCGATACACACCATCGCGTGGTTTTGACTGATCGTGGTCGTGGATTTATGCAGGAAATCGCGGCGGGCACTGCCGATGTGGGCATGAATGCGCTGGACGCGGGCTTTCGCCTTCTTCCAGTTACGGCTGAATTTCGTCTTGCGGCTCATCGCCTGCTGCGCCTTGCGCAGCGCGGCTTCGTGCCGTTTGAAACTGTTGAGCGGGGCGATAAAGGAGCCATCCGAGAAGGTGGCGAAACGGACCACTCCCATGTCGATGCCGACCGCGCCACCCTTGGGTATCGGCTGCGCGACCTCGCGCTCGGTCTGAATGCTCACGAACCACTTACCACCGCTCGAGGATACCGTGACCTGCTTTACCTCGCCCAGCACGTCCCGGCTGTTGCGGTAGCGTAGCCACCCGAGCTTGGGCAGGAAGAGACGCGAGTTGACCTGATCGAGCTTGATCTGCTTCGGGTCGGGATAGCGGAAGCTATCGCCTTGGCCCTTCTTCCTGAAACGCGGGAACTCGGCCCGTTTTGCGAAGAAGTTGACGTAGGCCCGCTCCAAATCCTTTAACGCCTGTTGCAGCGGATGCGTTGGTGCATCGGCCAGCCACGGGGTTTCCGTGCCGTGACGCCACTCGGTGAGCCGTTTGCACAGCCCGGCGTAGCCGAGCTTCTTCTCGCCCTGCTCGTAGCGTTCCTTCTGCAACGCCAGCGCCTTGTTGTAGGCGAACCTGCACGACCCGGCGAAGCGGCGCATACTACGCTGCTGTTCGCCGGTCGGCATCAGTTCGTATTTGAAGGCTTGGAGACGTTGCATACTCCCAGTATACTTTGGTCTATGAGCCACAACAACGATATTAGGCACGGAAGGCATTGCGTCTTTTTGATGCATGTGCATTTGGTCTTTGTGACCAAATGCCGGCGTGAGGTATTCACCAAGGCAATCATCGAGGACCTGCGCGGCATCTTCGCCAGCGTCTGCGCCGACTTCGAGGCGGAACTCGTGGAGTTCGACGGCGAGGACGACCACGTCCACCTGTTGGTGAACTATCCGCCGAAGGTCGCCGTCTCGTCGCTGGTCAAGATCAGGAACGCTGGCTTTGAGTGACAGGAACTCCCGGAATGACAGCGGGTACAAATGGAAATCCGCGACGTCGGCTTTCCCGCGCCGGTCGGGAAAACGCATGCGCGCCTCCCGAATGAAGTAGAGGTCCGATCCCGTGAGGATAAGCACTGTCTGCTCGAGCATGCCGGCGTCGGCGGCGTATTTGACCGCTTTGTCCCAGTTATTGATATAAGTGACTTCGTCGATGATCAGGTAATTGAGCTTTGTGGCGGGCGCCTCGTTTAGCTGGTCCTGCATGAGTGACAGCAGGCTGTGATGGTCGTCGATCAGTTCACCCGAAAGGAATGCGATGGCCTGGGGATCGGTACCCTTGGCCAGCAGATCGGCCATCCATTGCTTGAGCAAGGTGGTTTTGCCGATTTGCCGCCCCCCGCCCAGGGTGAAAATACCCGGTGTGTTTACAGGCAGCTCCAGCAGGATCTCAGATCGATACTGGTAGGGTTACCTGTGCAGGCGGCGCAGGTGGGGGTCCTGCGTGATGAAATCGGCAGGATTTTCCAGATGAGTGTTGTGGGGAAGAAATCTGGGGTCCATGGGTCTATTCAGTGAATAAATTTAGTCATCTACTATTATCTAAATTTATTCAGTGGTCAATATCTAAATTTGGACCCGCGAAGTGTTTAGAGGGCAACCCATTGACAGGACTGTTTTTCAACAATGCACAGCAATGGACCAATGTCCCCGGCATAACGGCAAATCCCCCACACTCAGCGAGGCCATTTTCCCACACCAGTTTCCGACGACACCACTGGCCCACTCTCAGCCGAAGGTCTCGACGACATTAATCCAACGAACGCTCTCTTTTTCTTCGATTGGCCTGTTCCAGTTCCGAATTCTGTGCTTTGCTTCGATAACTTGCACTTATCGCAGTCATAGGCTGCGTGTCAAGCGAGAAAAACGCCGGAATCGAGTTACAGGGGGAGAAATCACTCGATATTGCAGCAGACTAATTTCTCACCTACAATACACACAGACCTGTACACACGGGAGATACACATGACAACGCTGACTAGAATTACCCGCGTCTTTATCAATGGTAACAGCCAGGCTGTGCGTATTCCGTTGGAATTCAGACTGGATACTTCTCGTGTTGAAATCACTCGCACCGAAACGGGTGATCTAGTCATTCATCCTCTCCCCCGGGATCGCGGTGAGGCACTGCTTGAAGCGTTGTCAGCTTTTGATGAGGACTACGTGTCAATCCTGGAAGAAGATCGCCGCGATCAACCTGTACCGCAGGATCGAGAAGACCTATGAGGTATATGCTCGACACCAACATCCTGATCTATCTGATTAAGAACAAACCCTTATCTGTCGCTGAAAGGGTTAGCTCGCTGGACGATG
>JARROD010000445.1:0-2567 GCA_037384225.1 Exilibacterium sp. | reverse complement strand
CATAAGGATGTGTATCTGGTCGGTGTCAATTGGGACGAAGATATGGAGGGGGACGAAGTCGAACCGCTGGACTTGTTGCACGATATAGAAGCGGAGTTGAATTAGTTCTCTCCCAAGGGGTTTGCCTATTATAAGGCGCTAGTGCTTCGATCCAGATATCTTGTTATCTCAAAATTCTTAATGTGGTTTTATCCAAGTCCGGTCCAGCAGGTAAGGATGTGGGATTAAGGGCGAACAGTCTACCTTCAGTAGTACCCGCCGTTGGCTGCCATTGATGTCGCTTGATGTTCACCCTTAATCCCACATCCTTACCTGCTGGACCTATTGGGTAACGCCGGGAATGAGGCCCCCCAGGCCGGATTTGACGCGTGACCGGATCGGTGAAAAACTTCACTGGTACGCTGGGAGCCTAAAAGGAATACAGCAGCGATATCGTCGATTCTGTATCCGTATTGCGGGTGTCATCCGAGACTTCTGAGTTGTGGGTAACCTCGACACCCAGTTTCATCTTAAAAGAACTGTTAATTTTTGTAGTCAAGCTGGTTTCGAGAATGCTGCGGATGTTGTCTTCACCGGCTTCTGTACTGAATTCTTGTTTAAATCTGGCGTTTTCACTGATGGTCCATAAATAGGCGGCTGATATACGAACAATGATGTCTTCTATGTCTTCGCCGTCCTCTCCGTCTTTATCTTCGGCCTGTTCGCCAAATGCGTAACCCGGGCCTATGTCGGCGTCGAGATAACTGTTTGGGGTTTCGAATATCCGGCTTCCCCAGCCCCCGGAGATTGTGGTGTATTTTCTGATACCGCCAAACTTGTCATCGCTGTGGGAAATAAATATAAACAGCTTGGAGTGGTCACTCTCTAGTTTATAGTTTGATTTAAAAGAGGCGGAATATTTTTCCGCGGTCTTTTCTGTTTCGTCTTCGCCTGTTTCTTCATCAGTGATTTGATCTTCCTTGAATAGCATATTTACTTCGTATTCATTGCGCCAGGACTCCAGGTTTTGATCCACGTCTATATTGGTCTTAGCGGAAGTCGAGTTGGTATTGCCCTGGGTAAAGATCAAGCCAAGTTCGGTTGAGCCTGACCACCCTGGATCATCTTCTGAAACGGCATAGGGTGGAAAAAAAGCGAAAATTATTATTGAAAATAGCATTCTCATTCGTACTGCTGGCTCCACGTGCTTGCTTTGACAATAGGTATACGGATGACACATAAATGTGAGGTTATAACTTCAACGACAAAAACGTTTTTTTGCAAAACTTCAGGAATATATCAGGACAACGCTTACCAAAATGAGTTCTTTCGCAAGTCTTAGGAATGATTTTGTGTTTGGAGTTGGGAGTGGCGTTGTGCATTTTTTAGGTGCAGTTGTAATCGAAAAGGCCCTATTTTTGGCCTCGATTTGTGTCCGCAGTAAGTAGTAGGTAGCAAGTAGCAAGTCTTCCAACGCAATGACTCCTCGGTGCGGTTGGGGTGACAGAAAAGCGACCAGGTGCCGGTTTGTCGGTAGCCAAATAATGGGCAGCTTTCAGCGACTATTTGTTCCAGGGAAATTTGGGTTTTGTGAAATGCTTGACAAAACCTATATCTAAAGTGCACTAATGGTTGAAATTGGAGTGAGCACCGAGTAGTATTGCAGCTCCCTAATTTGGGTCTTGCCAATATCAGGCTACTTAATTCAAAGGCAGCCGATATCATTGCCCAAAACTGATATTAAAGTTCAAAAACCGGTATCAAAGTCCAAAAAGAGTCGAATAAATGCAACATTTTTCCGCTAAGTTTAGCTCTCTGATCGCGTTGGCAGTCTTAACCTGGCCTCGAGTGTGCGTGATCGGAATCTATATTAAATAGCGGCGTCTCTGACAGGGAGGCGCAAAACGCCTTCTAGGAATCTCTTTTCAGAAAAGCCCGGAAGGTGTAATAGCCGACCGGGCTTTTTATATCCGAATTATTTTGAACAATTATTGTGGTGAAAGGTCCCATGGGTAGGTGTTGGCCCAAAATTGGCTTGGCTAAATTAACGGAAAAGCACTAACTGGAAATTCGGGTGGTTTGGCACAACATATTAACGGGTAAATCGTTCAGGAGAGTCGTCGTGGACTACGAAGATATAGATGTAGAGAAAGTAGCTGTTCTTAGTAATAACTAGTAAATCTAGGTGTTTCCCCAGTGGGGCAATAAGTTATAGGAGTATATTAGAGTGGCGCCATTGCGGTTGGCGTGTGAGTTCCTGTATGCAAGTGAACCCGTTGGCAATGGTTTTACGGGGCGAGTTAGCAGGAATTTAACCGGCGAAAATAATTTTGCAACCCCCGTCGACCGCAATGGTCTCACCTATTCAGATTGTTTCCTAACAGGATATACGGAAATATAAATAATAAAGTTGCTGCCTGACAGCTAATAAATGATAAAAGGCGGGCATTTGAAATGGAATTGATTTTGATTAGAGGACTCTCTGATGGAGCTGCTAATTGATGCGACTAGAACTTATAGCGTGGACCGTATAACTCGCACGGTTAAAAGTGGCAAGCGCATATTGCGTGAGTCGACCGTGGACACCC
>JARROD010000444.1:0-2576 GCA_037384225.1 Exilibacterium sp. | reverse complement strand
CGCTCTGCATCGCTTGAAGCCCGTCGACTAGGTGAGCGGCAGGAAATCATCTACTTCCCGGATTAACATTTTACTGTAACAATACGTAAAAGTACGGCACCAACTCCTCCATGAATAGCAACGGGCCATTCATCGCATTCAGATAGAGCATTACATCCACTACGCGCTCACCCTGAATAGATGTTGATCCTCGCCGGAATGCGCAACTTTCACATCGTCAGCCAAATATCACGCATAAACTGAATGACTCGGCTGTCCAACTAGAATCGGAAAGTTCAGAGCAGGTAACTGCACGCCGATTCTGACGAATATCGTACTGGTATATTGCCTCTATTCATGTACCACAAACGATCCAACAGGAATCTATTTCACATTCACCCATTTTACCTGACTTGTTGAATCTTAATCCGGCCCTAGAGATAAAATCCACAGCAGATTATTCCCAATGCTTTCAACATTTCAGATAACCCAACTCCGTTACTATTTTTATAATCCTTACAACAAACTCAAAATCACAATATTTTTTGGCTCATTGATGTTTTTTAATTACACTGATGCAAAGTTTTTACACGACGAAATCATACCGGCAGTAAAGTGTGTTTTTAAACTTATATATCCCTAGCATGTAGTACATTATTTTTATTTAATCTATCCTTTATATCAAACATATTATTTAGGTCCGTGCACGAAAACCGGAAGCTATTTCGTGCACGGTCCTTGCCTATACAGACGTAAAACCAAAACAGTAAAGGGACTCCATTAAAGACGATGCTAAAGCCTCTACTCGAAGCTCCCCGAAAAATAAAACGGGCTGTGTCTTTAATCTATGATAGTGTAGCCGTTACAGCCGCCATCTATTTATCAGTATGTCTTCGCCTGGGTGTTATATGGCAGGACCTTGATCATGCTGAAGTTTATACCTTTGCCATAACAATCGGTGTATCCCTTATCGCTTTTATCAAGGCGGGTTTGTATAGAGCTATTCTCCGCTATATGGCGCAACAGGCGATGGCAAGTATTGCCGTGGGCGTCTGTATCTCAAGTGTCGCGTTAGCGACAAGCAGCTACTTTACACATTCCTTTATACCCCGCTCCGTCCCTATCATATATATATTTATAGCACTTTTCTTCATTGGTACTCCGCGTCTGTTCATTCGTAGCGCCGTATTACTTATCCATAGAAAAAGCAAGCGGGATACAGAAAACGCTCTTATATACGGTGCCGGTTACAGCGGCTATCAACTTGCCATTTCTATTCACGGTACTAACTACAATATAATGGGATTCGTCGACGACAACCCAAAACTGAAAGGTACCCTGCTCCAGGGTCTACCGGTTTATGATGCGACGAATATCAGACATCTCATCGAAAAACATAGAATCACTCAAGTGCTGCTTGCACTAGGCAACACCCCGCGTTCCAAACGATCCCAAATAATAGCGTCACTTGAATCGCTTGGAGTCACGGTTAAGACGATACCACCCTTGCAGGATATCCTCAGTGGTAAAGCCAGCGTTGAAAATATCAAAGATGTTGAAATAGAAGACTTGCTCGGCCGCGATCCCGTGCAACCGATTGAAAGTCTGATGCATGCTTGCATCACCCACAAAGTGGTTATGGTTACCGGTGCGGGCGGTTCTATCGGTAGTGAACTGTGCCGCCAGATTATTCGTCAGAAACCCAAAAGACTGGTGATTTTTGAACTCAATGAATACAGTCTTTACAAAATTCAACACGAGCTGGAAAATGAAATGATCGCTGAGGAAGGGCAAATAGAACTTACCTCAATCATTGGCTCGGTTCAGAATCCGGATCGGCTCGAAGCGATTATGGCAACCTTTAATGTTCAAACCGTCTATCACGCCGCCGCCTATAAACACGTTCCTCTGGTAGAACACAACATTATTGAAGGTGTTAAAAACAACGTATTTGGCACCTGGTATTGCGCCGAGGCCGCCATTAGGGCCAAGGTGGAATCTTTTGTACTGATTTCAACAGATAAAGCCGTACGCCCTACCAATATTATGGGAACCTCGAAAAGAGTCGCCGAACTGGTATTACAGGCCCTCGCCCAACGACAGAATACGACCCGGTTTACAATGGTACGATTCGGCAATGTACTGGGGTCTTCAGGCTCTGTGGTTCCTCTGTTCAGGCAACAGATAAAACAGGGCGGCCCTGTTACCGTAACCCACCCGGACATTATCCGATATTTTATGACCATTCCCGAAGCTGCGGAGCTGGTCGTTCAGGCGGGTGCCATGGGTAAAGGCGGGGACGTATTCGTGCTGGATATGGGAGAGCCGGTCAAAATTCTTGACCTGGCCAAGCGAATGATCAAGCTTTCTGGACTGGAAATCAAAGATGCGAATCATCCGAACGGTGATATTGAAATACATTTTTCGGGGCTGCGCGACGGAGAGAAACTGTTCGAAGAATTGCTGATCGGCTGCAACGCCTCTAGCACCGCACACTCTCGTATTCTGCGCGCCATCAAAAAGTCACTGACCTGGCGCCAGACACAGATCCTGCTGAATAACCTCGAACAGGCCTGCCGGCACTACAAGTGTGATGA
>JARROD010000443.1:0-2589 GCA_037384225.1 Exilibacterium sp. | reverse complement strand
TCAGGTGATTGCCTGTCGCAAGCTGTTCACACGCTCCGTATCCGACCCGAAATTTTACCGCAGTTTTACCGGTGTCAGCCTTCCGGGCGAAATACCGCCAGTGGAAGACGCGTTAAAAGCGTTGGGGCGCGCGGTGTTTGACTACAGTGTAGGATTGACAAACGTCGATATTATGTTCGACAGCGGCGGCAGGCCCTGGGTGATTGAACTCAATACCTGTTCGGTGGGTCGCGAGGCGACCTGGAGACGCTGGCCGGACGTATATATTGCCGGCTATGCACAGGGCGTGCGGCGCTGGGTGGATGCGGGCTGCCCGGCTCAGTATGGCGTCGAGGCCGAAGCCTTGCGCGGCCTGGCGGCGCAAGCGGGAGGGTTGCATGCCGGGGAAGCGGCTTAACCTGGCTGCAAAACTGAATCGACGCAGACTACGCGTCGAATCCACGTTGCTGGTCTGTGTGACAACCTGTGGCCGGCCGGAGCTGCTCGGTGACTGTCTGGTGCCGCTGCGGCAGTGTCTCAGCGAGGTGCGGGGCGTCGATCTGGTTGTGGCGGTTGACGGTCTATCGGCGCCCGGCAATTGGGAGTCACTGGTGCTGGCGCAGTCTCTGGGTATTGCCTGTGTGGTCGCCGACCATTCGGAAGGCGTGGGGGTGTCGAAGAATAGAGTGGTCGCTCTTTTGGGCGGCTACGACTACTACTTTTTTATCGACGACGATGTCACGGTGATATCGGAGCGGCTGTTCCCGGGGCATGTGGAACTGTTTTTGGAGTCGGGTATTCACCACTTTTCCCTGCACGACCCCGCCCGACTTCAGGGGGAACTGGCGCCGGCGAAGACGAAGAGCTGTGCTGTGATCAGACACGCGTTGTACGGCGGTGCGGCGGTGAATTTCTTTACCCGTCAGGCGTTGCAGGCGGCAGGCGGCTGGCATTGGCTGTTTTCGAAACTGCGCCGCGGCGGCCACACCGAGCACTCCTACCGCATCTATCGCGCCGGTCTTTGCCCGGCGCCGTTCAATTTTGCCGAAGGTCTGATCGACTGCTGTATTTGGAATAACCCCCCCTCGGTTATCAGCGCCACTGGCAGCGGCGCAAAGGTGGGAAAAAACAGGCTCTATGAAATTGAAAACCGGCTGATCGAAGACGCACTCGAGTGGATACCGTTTACCGCTGCCGCACCCGGAAAACTGATAAAGGCATAGGGTCTCATGCATACCTTGATTTACGATTGGGGCACGAGACCGGATTTTCTGCTGAGAAGGCTCTACCCCGACGCACGCCTGGTAGCGGCGCAGCCCCTGCTGGATGCCAGCCGCATTGTCAGCGAGGCAAGGTCGGATTACAAAGATACAATCGTCGAAGGTGAGAAATTGTGGTTTTTCCATCTCAATCTGTCGGCCACGGGCAAGTGGCTGCCGGGCCGGGGAAAAATCATGGCCAGTCTGAAGGCATTGGGTTATCGGCTGGTCAACGAGCATATTGTCGATACCAGAAAGTCGCGGGTGCAAAGGCTCAACCGCGACCTGGGACTGCCTCATGTGGAAGTGGGCAAGGGTGATGACCCGGACTTAAAGGTGATTGTTAAAACGGATTATAACTATGGCGGTGCGCTTGAATCCCGCCTTTCGCACGCCGAAATCAACAGCCTCGATTTGAAGGCGCCGGAAGGCTGTCAGATACGGGATTTCGATAAATATTATGTGTGTCCCCTCGCTGAAGTGAGTGATGAGGTGTGGCGGGATCAGCGCCTGGTGGTGGAGCGTTACATCGATAACCCGAGCGGACTCTTTTATCGTTTTTATCGCAATGGTTCGAGGGTGGTGTTATCGGAGGTGGTCAACAACGCCGTGGTGAAAAAAATGCTTCCAGGACTGCCGCGGAGAAACTGGTATTACAGTCTCAGCGAAATGGGGTTGACACTGCAACCCTCTTGCCCCGCTCACCCAAACGGCAGCGTTTTCAGTAGCTTGACTGATAATGCCGTTAAAATCTGCGCGGCCCTGCAATTGGAGTTCGGCGCAATGGATATTGTGGTGGACGGTGTAGGCCGGCCTTATATTATCGATATCAACCCAACGCCGGGCTGGGGAGTGGAAAAGCAGAGTGGGATACTGGACTTTTTAAGGGGTGGGTTTAGGTAACTTCTCAATAGCCCGGGTTATTGAGAAGTTACTTCGATCCGGACGTCCGCCTGACACTGTGCTTGCCCCGCCCGGGTTATAATCCCATACAGAGGTGGTGTTACGCGGGGGACGACGCCAGATGTCGGAACACCAGCTTTTCCTACAACAGTATCAGTATCAAGGATATGGCTAACAGAGGTAGCAGCGCCGCCATCAGCAATACAATGGCGGCAACCGTTTTGCCGATCACGGGATTGGGCAATGCGGGCGGCGCGCCCACCAGCAGCCCCACGGGCTTGCGTTTGCGCCACAGGACGAAACCGCTGATGCTCATAGCGATCAACCCTAGGGTGGTGACAAGCCCGAGCAGTTGATTGAACCAGCCGAATAATTGTCCTTCGTGAGCCGCTATGCCTATTCCTACCACCCGGTCTATAACTTTGCGGTCGGCAAAGGTTTTCACCTC
>JARROD010000442.1:0-3182 GCA_037384225.1 Exilibacterium sp. | reverse complement strand
TGGATTCCATTACGGCCAATAGGCTCCACATAAGCAATAGCTTAAGCGTCCAATTCAATATTCCATTAAAGTACATGTGCAATTGCCTCCAATTAAGCTTAAGGATCTGTTATCGTTTTTTTGCTAAACTTCCTGGCGTCAGGGCACTAGCCAGGCTCAGAAAGGCTAAAATACGGACCCAAAGGCTACGATATTAAAGCTCTCTGAATGCAATATTCCAGTAACCCCCACCGTCATCAGTATCGCATTATTGTCGCCGGTCTGTCAGATATTGGAAAATATCCGCCCGCAGAATGAAGATTATTTCATCTCCCATTGTCATAAAGAATGGCCATTCGCCTATCTATACCCATCTGGCCCAAATGGGCACCACAGTCGTTATGGCAATTATCTGGGAAAACCGGCTGGTAATCGCCAATGTCGGCGACTCCCGTGCCTACTTGTGGAAGGACCACTCACAGCCAGTGAGCTGGACCCGGAGCGCCCCTTGCTGGAACACAGTGATAACGCCGGGGCCGGAGGTTATTTCCTGCACACGCCTAATCATCCACACTGATCAGTCCCTGCTTGATTGCCGTGTAAACCGCGGTCGGCAAAGTTCTCACACCCAGCAAACTTTTTGCCAGCGCCACGTGCTTGTTAGCAGTATCCAGACTGATAAAGTGGACCTTCGAAGCCTCTTTTAAAGTCAGATTTTTCGATGCCAGTGTCGTTAGCAATTGCAAAGGTTTTGATTTGCCAAACATTTCCCGTCGGGAGGGTTTGGCAGTAAAAAGTTCCGGAAATTTAGTGCTGCCAATATAATCTATCGCCTCAGCGAGCAGATAAAGCACCGGTTTGGCTTCCAATGTAAGCCGACGAAACGCTTCCTGACTGACATTTTTGGCCATGACAGAGAAAACCGCATTGCCCACACCTTTATAAATTTTGAAAGGGATATGGTAACAGTCATTGTAACCATGGCTTTTGTTGAGCTTGATCAGCTCGCGGTTACACTCAATTTGTTCTGTATGGAAAGGTGCACTTGTAAGATAGTGTTCCAGTGACGAAGCATACACAGGCTTGCAGGATACTGCACAGTGCTGCAGCAGCATATCCTGCCGGTAATATCGCCGTTGCAGATAGATATTGAGCCACGCCTCTCGGGTATCGATAAAATGCTTCGAGTTCCCCGTCGACAATGCCACGATATGTCCAATAGAGAAGTCACTGAACCCCATTTTTGAAACGACCTCCCGAATTTGATCTAAAAACCCAGACAGGTCTTCAGCACTGGAGAGGTGCTGATAGAATTGAATTTTATGCAGGGATTCCGCCAGGTCCAATTCCGATAACAGGTTGTCTGCCGCGCGTTCAAATGTGGAAGAGTGTTTTGATTGCGTACTTTTTTGCTCCATTTTCCTGCCTCTTCAAATAATTTTAATTCCCGCAAAGCGGTTTAAAACATCCCCCCGTAAAAATGCCAAAACGAGTCTCGGCTCGCGGGCAAATAACATGGCCAGATTACGCCACAAGCGACACAGTCATAACCGCGAACGCAATGGTTGGCAGCTTCTAAGCAAACTATCGAACGCGTGAATGCGAATTCCGCCACCCGAAACCCACCATCAATCTGCCATTACTAACTAACCTCAACGTCCACATCCTGCTTACAGGTCCGCTGACCGAGGCAATCCCCCAACGAATGTTTAAATTATAATATACACAAATAAATGCCAATATACAGGAGTTCAAACATATAATATAACTTAAAACGCACCAGCCATCTAGACCTGGCACCAACGACTTAATTGAGGACTACCCAGGGAGCTGCGATAATGCGTGAACCCGACCCGACAGAAGAATACGAAGACATGACACCGGATCAATTTGTGGCAGCAGTGAAAGCCTTACATTTCCGGAAAACCCATATCGTACAAGCGGCAGCGGCGGTGTTGTTTAAAAAAATGAGCTATAGCGATGCGGCCGAACACTACGGGTGTCAGCAACCCCATCTATCCGCCACTGTCAAAAAAATCCGCGACAAGCTGCTGCATTTAAGCTCACCCGGATCCTCAGCCGAACCTATGGAGCTGGCCTGCTTTTTATTGAAACCCGATCAATTGCAATTGGTGCGGAAAATAGAGGAAGAAAACCTGAAGATGCTGCTCAGTAATAAGGATGCCATTATCGAGCGCTATGAATTGAGTGACATTCTGACAACGATCGACGCCGATGGAAATCCTCTGCCGAATGGCCTTGAGGCAGCCCCCCCGGAGTAACCCGGCGGGCCATTAAGAACATGCTCGAAAACCGGAAGTCATTTCGTGCATGTATAACTTCTCAATAACCCAGGGTGTGATGCCATCGATACGACGGCCATCTGGCGGTAGCTGGCCCAGACACGCAGCAAGTACATTACCACATTAAGTCATCGGGGATCTGGTAGTCCGCGTAGGGGTCATCCTCATCATTTTCCGACTGCGGTTGATGGCAGACCAATACCACGGACTCGTCACGCTGGCGAATCTTCTCCGCCACCACCCTCGGTTTTTTATCTTTTTGTTATCGGTAAAGTTATACGCGGTATTGGCGCTGCCTCTGCCGCCGTCCTTCGACTGGCGGTTCACCTCTATCATCTGCCGAATCTGTGCCGCTATCGCCCGCTGCTCAGCCTGGGCTTCGCGCTCCCGATTCAGCTGCCGGTCCCTTTCCGCCTTCTCCTCTTGGGCCCGATGCGCCTGCAATTTGGCTTCATCGACCTGTTTTTGCTTACTCTTGCGCTCTAGCTTTTCCTGCTTGCGCTTGTCCCGGTTCACTTTCTTAGCCTGCTTTTGGTCTACCAGGCCGGCTTTCATCAGTTGATCTTGCAGGGAACTCACGAAAATATCTCCTATTACGCACTGGATATTGACCGCTGTATTCTACGGTTAAATAATGGCTATCGCCAGTAACGATCCTTCACTTCGCTCCCCCCACTACGTAGGTCCTCCAGACCAGAGGATAGGATTGGGGGCGAATAGTCTACCTTCAGTGGTGCCCGCCGTTGGGTGCCATCGATGTCGCTTGATATTCGCCCCCAATCCTATCCCCTGGTCTGGAGGACCGATCTCGATGCATGTTACTACACCCAAAGCGTTTGAGATTTAGGTGCACAGAGCACGCCCCTTTTTGTCCCTGGCCGCGTTGCCAGGAGGAAAAAA
>JARROD010000441.1:0-5113 GCA_037384225.1 Exilibacterium sp. | reverse complement strand
GTTTGGATCGCGGCCGTTCCAGGCATCTTCGGCGAGCCGGATTTTTTCAATTGCCGCTTCTTCGTCAAAAGGTGGTAAAGGGGGTCTAGCCATCTTGCATTCTCCTGTTTAACAATGAGGGGTGGCGAAGACGCCACCCACACATGATTGGGTCGCGTTGGCCGGTACCAGGCAGCGTCTTCGCGCCCCTGTTGTTAAAGGAAGGGGGGAACAAAAATTGACGCACTCTGCACACCTAAATCTCAAACGCTTTGGGTATAGACAACAAACCGACCGCGTTCCACAGCAACAATAGTTGTTTAAATAGATGATTGGCCTGCTCGTTGACTTGGCGGGATTTAAACCAATCATTCATTTTTTTGATCGATGAAATATCACCCACCTCACGACCATAGACATTCATATCCTGACGCAATGCTACCTGCTCTGATAAGCGTCGCTGTGCTTTTTGCCGATTGATAAGCTCCTCGGTTTCGGCTTCATTTTGCAACCAGTTTACCAAACGCTCCATACCCAAAGAGGACGTAATACCCTCCACATAAACCAGCAGTGACCGATTACCTCCAATATTTAAATCGTGCCAGTAGGTTTTGCGGGAATCATTTTGGATACCACTATACACGACGGTAAACCGAACTACACACCGGTTGTTTCTCGTTCAAGGCCGATGCAAAAACCGCATTCATGATTTTAAAAGGTGATTTCAATGTCAATACCATGGTTAAAGGTACAATTCGAGCGCCAAAGTTTTGCTTAGGAAACTGGCACTCCTGGTAGATGGTGCCATTACCCGTGGAGATCGTAATGCCGCGCAGCTAGCCAAAAAGGTGGCAATACAGTTATTGAGTCAACAGTAAGAAGTCATAGGGGGCGTGGTTGTCAAATGAAGCATCGGCCCGGGTTGTCGATGTATCAAGCGGGCGAATGCCGGACGTTCGAGTACCGCGATTCAGGCCCCCACGGTTAAATTTCGCGCTATATTAGGAATTCAATTAGAATCGATACCACAAAATAACAACTCCGGGGATATAGGGATATATGACACTTTTCATTACCTTGGTTGTCATCCTGCTGGGCGCGATTGCGGGTGAGATCGAATTCGGATTGGTGCTGGCACTGCTGCTGGGGTTGTTCCTGCTACAGCGCGAATCCCGGCAAAGAATCGGCGCCCTTGAACAGGAATTAAACACGCTGAAAAAGCGCGTGATCGAGGGCCGGTGGGAACGCGAGGTTAGGCTGCCGGACGAGCAGGTAGAGCCGGTGCTTGAAACCCCGCCGCCGAAACCGCCGCAAACCCTGGATGCTGAGCCTGTCAGGCCCACTGCCACGGTCGCCTCGGCAATGGCTTCGGGCGAAGGGGAACAACTGTCGCTGGAGGTGCCGCAAGAAGACCGGGAGCCGGCTCCGCGCCGGGAGAAGAGAGGTAATGCACTGGATCGCTTATTCGATCAGGTGGTACAAGCCGTCATCGGCTATTTCACCGATGGCAATATCTTCGTGCGTGTCGGGCTACTGGTCCTGTTCGTCGGTGTGGCGTTCCTGCTCAAGTACGCCGCAGACAACTCGGCGCTGCCGCTGGAACTGCGCTTTCTCGGCGCGGCGCTCGGAGGCTTGGGGCTGATCGGCTTCGGCTGGCGCCTGCGCAGTAAAAAACAGGTTTACGCGCTGCTGTTGCAGGGCGGCGGGGTCGGTGTCATCTATATCACGATTTTTGCCGCTTATCGTATCGCCGAACTGATTCCATCGACCCTGAGCTTCGCGCTGCTGGTGGCGTTCTCGCTGATTACCGCGGCGCTGGCGGTGTTGCAAAACTCACGCGCGCTGGCGATGTACGCGGTATTCGGCGGGTTTATCGCGCCGTTTCTGGCGTCGTCGGGCAGTGGCAACTATATCGGTTTGTTCGGTTACTACGCGCTGCTCAACCTGCTGGTGTTCACGGTCGCCTGGTTCAAGGCCTGGCGCCTGCTCAACCTGATGGGCTTTGTGTTTACCTTTGGCGTGTATGCGCTGTGGTTCGTGTTTTCCTACCGCGAAGAAATGCTGCTGTCGGCGGGGTTGTTCCTGCTGTTGTTTTTCCTGCTTTACAGCGTTCTGGGTGTGCTCTACGCACTGAAGCAAACCCAGGATTTACGCGGCCTGGTCGATGGCACCCTGGTGTTCGGCACACCGTTGGCTGCCTCCAGCCTGGCGATGGTGATGTTGCGCCAATTCGACTATGGCATTGCCTTGGTCAGTGTCGCGCTCGGGATTTACTACATCGTGCTGGCGCGCCTGCTCTGGACCCGTATCGGCGAGGCCACCCGTCTGCTCGCCGAAACCATGCTCGCCATCGGCGTCGTCTTTACCACGCTGGCGGTTCCGTACGCGCTCGACGGTCACTGGAGCACCGCGACCTGGGCGCTGGAAGCGGCGGGTATACTATGGGTGTCATTGCGTCAGCGGCGGTTTTACGCCCAGGTTTTCGCCGTTGCGCTACAGCTCGGCGCCGGAATTCTCTTCCTGTTCCGCAACGTTGACGATATCGGCGCAACGGTATGGATGAATCCGGCATTCCTCGGTGGCGTGTTCGTCGCCTTGGGCGCGCTGATGCGCGCTGATACAGATCGACAGCTACCTGGAATACGACGTTTTCGCGGTGCTGATGTTGCTCACGCTGACCGCGGCGATACTGCTCTATCTCGACCGTATCCGGGGCTGGGATTGGGAACCGGCATCGTTCTCACTGGCCGCGTTTTTACCCACGCTTTACCTGGTGGCCCTGGCGGTGTTTGCGGACGGGCAATCGCTGTTCCTGGTCTGGCCCGATGCGCTTGGGTGGATCGCCGCGCTGGCGCTCAATTACCTCATCGTCATGCGTCTCGAAGCGCTGGCCTGGCGCCGGGAGGCTTATCTAAGCCTGTACACCGGGCTCGTGTTACTGGTCACAATGATAGCATCGATCGATTTGAACGGGCGCTTCTACCAGTTGCTGCCGCAGGCCGGTAGTGCCTACCGGGCTCTACTGGCGGTATTCCCGTTATTCGTCATCTGGTGGGCGAGGCAGGGCAGGGCCACGATGTTCCGCCGCTTTGGGCTGGCGTTGCAGTTGATGGTCAGCGGGGTGATGGGATTGTATCTGCTGCTGTGGAGTCTGGCTGCCAATCTTGGCAATAGCGGCGCTGCCTATCCGCTGCCGTACCTGCCCCTGTTGAATCCACTGGATCTAACGCACCTGGTGTTCTTTATTGCCGTGTTCAGATCGCTGCGCCTGCTCGATGGTCAGCCCGAGGTCTACCGTTATCGTCTCCTCGCGGGGCTGGGTGTGGTGGTTTTTATCTGGATCAGCGCGCTGTTGCTGCGCTCGATGCATCACTTCACCGGAGTCGCTTTCGACCTCGAACGCCTGCTGCACGACGCCGGGGTGCAAACCGGCCTGTCGATTCTGTGGACTTTGATCGGCATGCTGACAATATTGTATGCGTCGCGCAAATCGATGCGTCTGCTATGGCTAACCGGTGCGGTCCTGGTTGCGGTGGTGCTGGTCAAACTGGTGTTCGCCGACCTGCGTGCGAGCGGTACGCTTGAGCGTATCATCTCATTCATTGCGGTTGGCGGCCTGCTGACCGCGATGGGCTATTTTTCCCCGATTCCGCCGCGAGATGCCGATGAGACCGGTGGTAAGGGGGAAGGCGATCATGTTTAGACTGATGACCTTGCTGTTCAGCCTCGGATTCAGCATAACCGCCAGCGCCCAGCCCCCTTTTAAATTGAACGACTATGCCTGGCAGGCGCCGATCGGCGAATCCGCGGCAACCCTGCAACGGTTGGACCTGAACCTGGAAATCCTGCGCGGCATGAGCCACCGGCATGCGGCGGACATCGCCGTATTCGATGCCAACGGACAACCGTTGCCAACGCTGCTGCGGCGCAAACCGCCGATCATAAACGAAAAATGGGACAACCTGAGCAATCAGCGCTTCGAGCGCAGCAAGGCCGGGCACGGTGCCAAGGTGATCCTGGATCAACAGCAGTACGATGAGAGTACCGGTCAGGTCACGCGTCTCGGTATTCACCAACAGCTGCGGGTTCAACAGCAGCGCCCGGACTACATCATCGAACTGAGCAAACGTCAGCTCCAATTGGGTATCGATGCGATCGAGCTCGACTGGACGCACGAACCGGCAGGCGATTTCCTTAAGCTCGATATCCAGGCCGCCAATGATATTGACCATTGGAAGACAATTCAGCATGGCAAGAACCTGTTCAAGGGGCAGGGCCGCGGCGGTGAATGGGTGACACTAGGCGAACTGCCGGCGGGCTATCGCTACTTCCGCTTACGCCCGCATGCATCGGTGACCCGCTTCGAACTGAAACGGGCACGCGGCCGCTACCAGGTTGAAGAGGCCCCGGCGGATTTTGCGCTGGCTGGGAGGGCGCTCGAGGAAGACGCGAAACATACAGGCTTTTTCGCTTTTTCGCCGCCGCTCGCGGTGGACGCGCGCGCGATGCGTTTCGTGCTGCCCAACGGTTATTTCCTGTCGGGCAACCTGTATGCGAGCCATGGCGAGTTCGATCAAAAGCAACTGCTGCGGCGTGGCATCGAACAGCACAACCTCGAAGGCATGGATGAAGGTGGGCGGGTGTCTCTCGATTTCAGCGCACAACGCCGCTATTGGTTCGAGCCGCGGCACCAATCCATGCAGGATGTCGGCCTCGAATTCTTTTATCCGCCCTACGAAATACTGTTCATCAACAACCGCCAGGGCCCCTTCACGCTTGCCTGGGGCAATTACGAAGTCGAACGCCATCCCGATGATTTAAGCCGCCTGGTCGCGCAGCAATCGGCGCTCGAATTGTCGCAGGCAGTCACCATCCCGATCGGCAGAATCGATGAGGCCGGGGGCCTGCGGCGTCAGTTTCCGGTTGCGGTCAAGCCCTGGTTGACCTGGATGCTGTGGGCACTGCTGGCACTCGCGGTGCTGGTCACCGCGCGCATGGCCTGGACGCTATACCGCGATATGAACCACTAGTGCCCTGCCCCGCAATCGTTAAATATTTTACATGATTTTCAATAGGTTGTAGGTATCAGATGTAACTTCTCAATAAGTCGGGGTATTTGTGCCTTCGATCCGGC
>JARROD010000440.1:0-2617 GCA_037384225.1 Exilibacterium sp. | reverse complement strand
ACTCTTATGTGTGGGTACGTCTTACAATCTCGTACAGCGGGGTAACAATCACACCCCCTGTTTAATCGAACCAGAAATACAACGCGCAATGAAATTAAACTTGGGCAAGCCAGGCCCAAGGGGAATCAAAGAAAAAAGTGGTTTAAAAATAATCCCTCCGTCCCCTTTTCTCTCTAAACTAACGACATGGTTTATTTAGTTGCCTTCATTGTACTCATCTTTGTCCTGGTATTTCCCGGATGGTGGGTAAATTACACGTTGAAAAAATATTCCATTAACTATGAATCATTGCCAGGTACGGGTGGCGAGCTAGCACAACATTTAATTAAGCGCTTTGAACTGCCGGTAACGGTAGAAATGACCAACCTAGGTGATCACTATGACCCTCAGGCCAAAACCGTACGGCTCAAAGAGCAACACTTCAATGGCCGCTCGCTCAGCGCGGTTGCTGTGGCTACCCATGAAGTGGGGCATGCTATTCAGCATCATAAAGGCTATAGATTACTCAATCTACGCACCAGATTAGCGACTATTGCCATTCAAGCCCAACGTCTGGGTAGTATTGCTTATTTGGTTTTACCTGTGTTGGTTATGCTGTCTCGTTCACCGGTTGTGGGTGCGGTTTTCCTGCTGGTTGCGGTAGGCAGTATGTTGTTATCGGTAATTGTTCACCTTGTTACATTACCGGTGGAATGGGACGCCAGTTTCAATCGAGCGCTCCCTATCCTGGAGCAGGGCGGCTATTTGAGCAAGCCCGAATTGAAAGTAGCACGAAAAATTCTCTTAGCGGCTGCTTTAACTTATGTTGCCGGCGCGCTACTGTCTCTCGTCAACGTCTGGCGGTGGTTACAATTATTAAAAATGCGATACTAGTGTTACTGCAAAAATTACTGCGTCAATGTGGCATAAAGGCGGGGTAACTGTTTCGGAAGCTGTTCACTCGAGCTAATAGTGGCATAACCCTGGGTCCCGAAAAGATAAGGCAAGTATTCACCACCTTCTTTATCAATTGTAATGCAAAACGGTGTTATACCCGCTGCCTTTGCTTCTCTAACGGCCACACGGGTGTCCTCAATACCGTATCGCCCCTCATAGTGATCGATATCATTGGGTTTACCATCGGTAAGCAATAACAACAGACGTTGCTGTCCCGGTTGCTCTGTCAACACGCGAGTCGCTTGCCGCAGTGCTGCCCCCATACGGGTGTAAAACCCCGGTTTCAGTTGCATCAATCGACCACGAACACGATCGCCATATAATTCATTAAAATTTTTTAGCAAATGAAAGCGTACATGCCGCCGCGAGCGCGACGAAAACCCGTAAAGTGCAAATCTGTCTCCCAGTGCCGTCAAGGCTTCGGAGAACAGCAATAGACTGTCTTGAATAATATCGATTACGCGCTGCTCATTGTTAATGTAAGCTTCTGTCGACATTGAAAGATCCGCTAATAACAAACAATCGAGATCGCGCAATTTACCCCGAAAATTTTTATAAAGCTCTTGATCAGCGACCGCACCGCGCTCCATTTCACAACGGTATTGCAGCCATGCGTCCATATCCAGCTCTTCGCCCTCACTCTGACGTCTGTGCCACAGCCTGATAGGCGCCAGCTCTGAAAGTTCAGTGCGCAGGCGCCTGGCCAGGGGGACTAAACGTTCGGGAAGTGGACAAGGCTCAGCCTGAATATTCAACATGGGCTGAACGCAACAGTAATCGTTGCGCAGGCCGTCTCGACGATAATCCCATTCCGGTAACAATAGACCTTCTCCCAAGGCCAATTCATCATTTTCGGCCGCCGGTAAATCCAGATCAAATTTAACCTGCGCCGACAACGACTGACGTTGCCGGGAAACATGAATGAGTTCCAGGTCCCGCGCCACCCGCGCCGCATCCGGATCAACGCTATCATCAGTGCAACGATCAAGATTGACCATCTCCGACCAACTGAAAAGGTTTTCCAGGCGAAACACCAGTAATCCATCGCGCCCGTCGTCGGTATGCACCGTTTGCCCCCGGCGGCGTAGCGCTAACTCTTGAGGAACATTCTCTTGATAAACATCGGAGGAAGCATTGTTATCGTCGTCTCCGGTGTCAGAACACCTCCCGTTATTACCACTATCAACGTCAGGGTATAACCACAACCAGACTGGGTAGGGCGCAAAAGCACCCTGAGGTAAACTATCAACACTACCCGGTTCGCACAACGCTTGACGTATGGCTTGTTCGACCTCACGCTCGGTGGCTGTATAAGACTCCAGCGGCGGGCGCTGTGCAATATGTGCCCGCTGTAGGTCGCAGTAGCGACCGCGCCAGCCGGGAAAGCGTTGCAATAAGCGCTTTATCCAGTATTGGTTGCGCTGAAACCACGGTAAATCGGCTCTGGGGTCACTGCTGGCCTGGGCCGCCAACACTGCCCACCATAAATACAACTCGCGATTGAGAGCGGGATCAGACCAGAGTGCAACCGAAACCGGCAATTGCAGACGCTGAGTATTTAAGCAAGGCAAGGCCAGGGCCCGATGACTACCGGCGACCTTTTGCAAAAATCCACGTGCGTAGAAATACGGGCGCGGCGCCGATGCGATTATCTGAATACCGCCGCACCCTCCCAAAGCGC
>JARROD010000439.1:0-2619 GCA_037384225.1 Exilibacterium sp. | reverse complement strand
CCGGCTTTTACCTACCAGGAGAAATTGTTGGTATTGATGGGCTCAGCGAAAACTATTTCTCAACATCATCCATCGCCTTAGAAACATCCGCTATTTGTGAAATACCTTTTCAAAAATTAGAAGAATTAAGCCATTCGATACCCTCTCTACAACGGCATTTATTCCAAATCATGAGCAAAGAAATTATTGCCGATCAGGAACTGATCATGCTGCTCAGAAAAAACTCTGCAGAACAACGTCTGGGCCTGTATATACAGTGTGAAAAACAGAAAACGTTAATTTATTATGCAACTGTAAGATAAAATTTTGAATCAAGGCATTGAATTGTGCCTGGTTCACGAGCCCCGATTGTTGAGTAGTTACCTGGCAAGAGAGGGCTATATATACTTAATATATAATGTACTAAGTGCTGGACTGGTTGCAACGGACCAACTACTATTTTAAATCGTTCGATTTGTTTAATTCGACATTTCGAAAAATTGCTTTTCCTCAGTACGATATTTTGTTTCATTATTAATTAATAATAAATAGAGCATTTAGCAAAAAAGATGCTCGTTCATGTTAATTTACTCTTTAATAGGAGTTTTTATGAAAACATTTTTACTTGCACCTAGATCCTATCTGGGTAGAGCTTTTGCTGTAGCAGCGTTAGGTTTAGCTGTGGGAGCCCAAGCCATGGCAGATGTTAGGGGATTGAATAGCAACAAGCGTGTACCTGGAGAATACATTGTTGTTATGAAAAAAGATATCGCTGCTAGTAAAGCCTCAAGACTGGCCGCCGTTCAGAGCTTTGCCAATTACGTCGAAACATCTTTCCAAGCCAAAGTCTCTCACCAATATCAAAATGTGCTTCCTGGTTTCGTCGTAAATGCGAGCGAGGCAGCAATTTCTGAATTGGCAAAAGACGAAAATGTCGCTTTTGTGGAAGCCAATCAGTATGTATCCATCAACGAAATTCAGCCTAATGCAACTTGGGGCATCGATCGGATCGATTCCCGAACCGGTTCAGATTCATCTTACTTTTATACAGCAACAGGTCAGGGGGTTAGCGCTTATGTAATCGACACCGGACTCCATAGTACCCATGTAGAGTTTACCGGAAGAGTCGGAGAAGGATTTTCTGTCATTGATGATGGTCAAGGAACAAACGATTGTAATGGCCATGGCACCCACGTTTCGGGGACGCTTGGCGGTACTGAATATGGGGTTGCCAAGGATGTCACCCTTCATCCGGTTAGGGTTTTGAATTGTCAAGGTTCTGGTACCATCGCTGGAGTTCTCGAAGGCGTTGATTGGGTTGCTGCCAACGCCACGCTACCCGCCGTTGCTAATATGAGCTTGGGTGGTTCGGCTTCAGCTGCACTTGATGTGGGTATTGCCAATGCCGTTGATACAGGCGTTGTATTTGTAGTGGCTGCTGGGAACTCCAATGGAAATGCTTGTAGCGAGTCTCCGGCTCGCGAAGATTCAGTCATTACAGTGGGCGCGACAACGCAAAATGATCAAAGGGCTGCTTTCTCCAATTTTGGACCATGTGTTGATATTTTTGCCCCCGGCGCAGGTATCACGTCATCATTCAATTCCTCTGATACAGCTACCAAAGCTTTAAGCGGTACCTCAATGGCCTCTCCTCACGTGGCAGGAGCCGTAGCCCTATTGCTCGAGCAGTTTCCTAGTGAATCACCCGATCTGATTACAAGAAGACTTGTGGCTAACTCGGAAGCAGGCATCGTTTCAAATCCAGGAGTCGGCTCACCGGATCGCTTTCTTTATACAGCACCTGAAGGCTCAGCAGAACCAGCCCCAAATCCTTTTGAATCTCTCGGTGATAAGGTTACACACAGACTGAAGGAAGCTGTTGCTATGGGCAATGAAGCCGATGGCAAGGATCTTTACGGTTGTGTCACTATCAAGAATGGTGAATTTATCCCAGGAAAATACGGGACTCACCTTAGTGCCTGTAATATTGCTCTAGACGGCGTCGAAACCCAGGGATTCACCTTCAACTTTGTTACGGGTAGCAATGCCAGTTGGGTTTCTGCCAGTACGAGAAGTCTACCAGCTGGTAGTATTGTTTATGGATCTCATGGCGGATCGGATCTATATCTATGTCGCGCTAAAGTGTTCGATGGCCTCCATCTTGGCCAAGTCACTGATAACGGCGACTGCCTCATTCCCTATGGTGGCAATGTGGAAAGTATAAGCAGCTTTGAAGTTTTAGTCGCAGACTAAGAGCTGATAACTGATCGACTGATCCTCAAACCTAGGCTGTGGAACATGGTCAGGGGGTTCTTCAACAAATAGCGGGGGCACCAGCGCCCCCGCTATTGCCGTTTCCTTCAGGCGGTAAATATTTTCGCAGTTTGAAAGAACTTTATGATGACGGTTTGTGCTAAAACAAACAACGTAAACAATCGGGGAAAGACCCCAATTAAAAAGTTGTGAATGCCATCAGAAGGCCCTTTAATTTAACCATTCTATTTAATACACTACACTAGATTTGACTGGGTCTTCTCTTGTTTGACGGCCTTGGCGGCCTGTATCTGCTTCGTGAGGTGTTCGGGATAATATTGACCGCCGTCGTAGCGTACCCGAATCTCTTTATCTTTGCCGACATCG
>JARROD010000438.1:0-2622 GCA_037384225.1 Exilibacterium sp. | reverse complement strand
TTCAAACTCCTTGAAATGACTCATTTTCTATTGCGCTCAAAGCCACCAAAATCGACGACTCCATCAATTCTATGATAAAAAAATGAGTTGCTTCAGTAAAATAATGTTTACCTATCGCACTAAAGGTTGACGGAAAGCGCGTCCACTACCCAGACCAAATGGTGCAGCTCCAATCGGGGCTCCGCCTCGATCCGATAAAGCAGCTCATCGAATTCGATGTGTTCCCCCCGACTTGGTGAGGCCACTTCACTCACACGAAACTCAAGTTGCGGATCTTCCGCGTGAATGCGCCCCTCCCCCAGATCAAACACCTTCTCCGGCCGTCGCGCGATGACACGAATAGGAAAGGGTGTACCCTCGACCGGCCGATACACCGCCTCGCGTCCCAACTGAATAAACAAACTGTCGATGGCTTTGGCAAAGCGTGCTTTAGCGTCCGTCATCAAGCAGCGCCTGATACGCGGTCCACGCGCGATCCCGATCGGTCGCGGTGATATCCTGCCCCAGCACCGCTTCGATCGCTTTCACCGCGGGTTTGCCATCCTTCCCGAAACTGTCCGGCTCCAGGTCCGCGATCGCATCCATAATCGCATCCTGCAAGTCCACCGGTTTCACAACCGCCGCGGTCCGGGCTTCGGCAAATCCCAACGCGATCAGCCGCTTGGCCTCTGCCTCCGATAGTTCCGCCTCCGCACCCGGCATAATTGAACGCGATTCACTGGGCTTGCCGATCACCAAGGTGATCAATGCCGTTACTCTCATCGTCACCTCCTCAACGCACAGTCGCGCAAAAACTCGCGTTCGGGCGATAGGGCACGATCAGCGGTGCCGATTGCAGCAACAGCCAGCGCACCGCCGGATCCTCCTCGAGCCAGGATTTGCTGAAGTAACGACTGGCGCGGTAACCGGCCTTTTCGTCCTGAATGACCCCGTAGCAGCGAGTGCCCTCCAGGAGGTTCTGACTGCCCAGCAAGACGGTATAGTCCGGCAGCAGATTGCGACTCATGCCTTCATCGTCCACGTAGGCATCGTTGTATACCCAGAAGTCGAAGTCGCCGACCGCACCCGCGTAACGCGCCTTGTCGTTGCCCTGGCCCCGCACCATGGGATCCACATTCAAACCAATCGTAGTCCCCCGGCGCAGGTCGAGCAGTTTTTCGACCTGCGCATCGCTTTTAAACACCCGCCAGGCCAGGGGATCCATCACCACGGTGCGCGCCGCCGCCCCCGAGATCTGTTGCACCAGCCCGGCCCAGTCTTCGATGTTGTCGAGCACTTTCACACCGGCCTCACCCCAGCGTAATTCGCCGGTCAACGCTAACGTCAGCGTCGGATCGCGCTGAAAATCCACCACTTGTGTCGGATAGTTTTCACCACTGACAATCACCTTGCCGGTGCGCATGGCCTCGCTGGCCATGACTTCTTCCCGGCGCGTCAGGTTTTCCAATTGATTGGTGAGCGATTTGTTCAAGGCCGCTTCCCGGCGGTTCATCGGTTTTAAATTGCCGCCGATGGTTTCACCAATTTTGCGTTTGAGCGGTGCATTGGGATCGAAACGGCGTTTGTCTTTGACATAAGCCGGTTTGAAGCTGCGGGTTTCATAGCCCTCCCCCGCCACCACCTTGCCTTCCACCAGGGGAGAGACAAATGGAACCAGGCGCGGTTTGGATTTATCGATGTCGAAGTGGATCTCTTCGCTGTCCTCGGTCTGAACGGCGCCGAAAAAGAAGTCCAGCAGGAACGACGCCGGACGGTGCAGGTACTCGACCACACGGTTGAGCACGTGCGTGGAAAAAATATCCATCGTTTTTCCTCAAGATTGTCAGGATTGGTTGGGGCGTAGAAAAAGACTCCGCACGCGGAAGGCTCCGCGCACGGATGCCAAGGTATGCCCCGGCCCGAGTTGTAAGGCCAATTCGTTGAACTCGCCGGCGAGATAGACATGCGCCTCGACGTCGCCGAGTGTGGCGTCCACGGGTTCGGCGAGAATCGCGTCGGGTATTTCCGAGCCGTCAGCGGCGGCCGCCTCGCTCAATTGGTAGCGACCATCGGCTGTCATACGCCCCAACACAGCGCCCGGGATAAGGCTCGCGCCACCGGTCACCGTGACTACGCGCATAACGCGGGGATATTCACCGGCGATTAAATTCTCCGGCGCGTACACACCCTGATTCGTAACACCGTTGGCAATACCGGGCAGGCTCATACGGCACCTCCGTTATTGGAAAACGAGGCGATGCGTTTGGCTGCCGTTTCCAACTCGTCCGCGTCCTCTTCCGGATCCGGCTCGATCGCCGGGTTGCCCAGGGCGCGCATTAACTGATCAAACCCCGTTTGTTGATCGACTGTGGGTGTAGCGGGTGCGTGTAGTGGCGACGCCTTTAAGGTCGCCACTGCCATGTCGGCGGACAGTTCGGTGGCAAACGCCAGGTGTTGGGCAAGCGCTTCCCGCCCTTTCGCCTCATCGGCGCCGACGATCGCACCGACCCGCTCGCGCTCCCGCGCACGCCCCTGTTCAACACCCTGGTTGATGAGCGCCGCGGCGATATCCGGGTGCTCGGCCTGTAACGTGTCAAGATCCATACTAATATCCTGTTGCTGTAAACGTGAAGATGAAAAAAA
>JARROD010000437.1:0-2623 GCA_037384225.1 Exilibacterium sp. | reverse complement strand
TAAATTTTCGAGCTCAGGAACTTTTAGAGCGGTATTTTCAGGAGCGCGCGCAGATTTTTCTAACCGGAGCATAGCTATCCCTATGTGAGGATTAGAAAAATTGAGCACGACCCTGAAAATGCTGCTATAGAAGGAGCGCAGCGGTCCTGGGCCGAAAATTTATGCAACGATAGGGTGAAAACACCAGAAAGTAACTATCCCCCGGCAAAGCCGGGGGCTTTAGTTTTGTGAGCCGCTCAAAGCGGCATAACGGGCTTACGCCCTTGAGCCCCCCGAGGGGGCAACTTACATTAACTTCAGTTGATCGACTCGCCGATCTTCTTTCTCTTGGTTCCGTATATATTCTCGAATAACCTGCTCATCCCGACCCACCGTTGAGGCAAAGTAACCTCTTGCCCAAAAGTGCTGCCCAACATAGTTCCGCTTCTTTTCCATGTACATCCTTGCAATATGAATAGCACTCTTTCCCTTAATAAAACCAACGACTTGCGCCACAGAATACTTTGGCGGGATCGAAATCATCATGTGTACATGATCCGGCATAATATGCCCCTCCTCAATCACGCTCTCTTTCTGTTTCGCCAACCTGTGGAATACTTCCCCCAGTTCCCGGCGTATCTGGCCAAATAGCGCCTTTTTCCGGTACTTTGGAATAAAAACTATGTGGTACTTACAGTCCCAACGAGTGTGGTTTAAACTCTCTACTTGTCTCATGGTTTCTCCTTAGTGTGTTGCTTGGCGGCTCACACTTCGGAGTTACTATGAGACTTCCGGAACTGTCAAACTTTTACTGCCTCCCCAGCAGAGCTGGGGGATCTCCTATGTTTGTTTAGAAAAATTGAGCACGGCCCTGAAAATGCTGCAATAGAAGGAGCGAAGCGGTCCTGGGCCGAAAATTTATGCAACGATAGGGTTAACAGCCCATTAAACCAATTGACTATTCCGAAAGTTGGGAAGCGCAGACATTTATGGAAATCCGGGCGTCGGGCTGGTTGAGCTCCTGTATTTTTAAAACGGGCGGCCACTTTTCTCGGTATGGCCAGGTCCAGGTTGTCGTCGCCTGTGATTACAACGATCGGCAACTGGGGGTATTTGCTGCTGAGTTCACTGACATTGTCGATACCGGATCGGTCGGGCAGATTCAGGTCCAGAATCAGTGTCTTGAAGGTGTCCCGTTCCAGCGTCCGCTGGATGCGTTCAAAACGGTCGACGCAATCAATTACGCATTGGGCGCCGAATGCTTGATGAGAGCTGGTTGTAATTTAGCCTCATGATATCCGATGCTCCCTGCATAATTTTCAATCCTATGTCATTGACGTGGCGCGATCTCCAAGACTCCAGATCCCCGCCTTTCACCCACTGATTGAATGAGCCTAATGCTGGACCACAATGTACTTGAAAATCGGTCTTTCTTTCCTCAATTCCAGCCATTGCCATCCTTGTCGACATAATGAAATACCATTTAAAAATGTGCGCCATTTTCTTTTTTTCATTTTGTGCAACAGATTCTAATAGCTCTGGGTTTTTTCTTTCCAGATATGAAGCGGTTTCGCGCCAAACCTCTTCGAATGACTTTCTAAAGTATTTGTCCTGAATTTGCTCGGTTGTACGATCATCAATTTCACGCAAACTGTTATAGCGCGTATAGAGATCATACAGTTTATTACCACGGCTTGAGAATAATGTACCCCTTTTCAATACCTGAACCTTAGCCCCTAATTCAAACATGTCTCCGGATGGCGCATAAGCCGTATCTTGAATGCCGATTTCCTGGAGCATATCTTTAACAATATCACTGGTTCCAGCCTCTACAGTGCACTGATTTATTGATCCGGTTAGAATAAAGTCAGCACCCATAATAAATGCCGCGGCAGCGGAAGCCGGACTGCCTATTCCTCCGGCTGCACCGATCCATACTGGTCTTGGATATGTTTGCTTTTCATATATACGCCGGGCCTGCTCTTTAATAGCAGGGAGCAGTACACAAGGATTTCCCTGATCAGTATGCCCCCCGGAATCGGCCTCTATGCATAAAGCGTCCGCCATAGGTACATATTTGGCCAACTCCAATTGCCTTTGAGTAATAAAATTTTCAGACAACAACTGATAGACTATCTCTTCTGGCGCAGGATTCAAAAAGATCTCGGCAACCTCAGGGCGCGATACCTTAGCGATAATTCGGTTATATATTGCAGGATTCCCAACCTTATCACTCTCCAACCCTCGGAGGCGGTACATAACCAAAGCCGGCGTTAACGATATATAAGCCGAAGCTTCAACACATCGTATACCGCGCCGCAGATAGAGCTGCACTGTCTCAAACTCCTTTTTCGGATCGTCATAGTTTGAAAGCATGTTAAGCCCAAACGCTTCACCATTACTCAAAGAGTTATCAATAATATCTATCGACCGCTCTATATCCTTAAGGGATAAACCACCAGTTCCAAGAAATCCCATGAACCCTGATTTTCCCATAGCAATGATCATCTCCGGCGAAGCGATGCCCTTATACATGGACCCACTAAGATAGTTGTATTTGATCCCGAACTCTCTAGCGAATTCGGGGCTTCCCAGGCATTCCGGAGATACCACGACATCTCGCGAAGTGCCCGATTCCCGCGGG
>JARROD010000436.1:0-2645 GCA_037384225.1 Exilibacterium sp. | reverse complement strand
CACAGAAACTGATTGCTTCCCTGCTGTTGCAGCACCCGGAACTGGCCGGCGAGGTGCAGCAGACGGAGGCGTTGCGAACGCTAAATGATATAGACCTCAATGTTTTTCTCGACCTGGTTGAATTATTGCGGCAGCGCCCCAATTACTCTATAAGCCGGATTCTAGGTTACTGGCGCGCCACCTATGGTGCCCAGGCTACCGACCAACTGGCTCAACTGGCCGCCAGCCAGCTACTGGTCAGCGCGAAACAACTGGGCCCCTATGATCCCGGCGCTGAATTCAGAGACACGCTGAACAAAATTCACTCAAGATTGACGGCACTAAACCGCCGCCAGCTACTGGATAAATTTAAATCCAGTGCCTTTAACGAACTCAGTGCGGAAGACAAGCAGATGCTTAAGGAAGCCTTGGCCTCAAGGACGAAGGACCCATAGTGACTGGGCGAATAGACAGCCCTGGAAAACCCTATAATCGGGTTGAATTCCTAGAATAAAATGCAATATATGGGCTATAATTCCGCGTTTTCCGTTTTCAACAATCTCCATGCTATCAACAGGGTCTCGAATGCCTGAAAACAACGAGCAGCAGCAGTCTCGCATCAAAGAGCTGATCGCCCGCGGCAAAGAACAGGGATACTTAACTTATGCCGAGGTGAATGACCATCTTCCGGAGGATATCTCCGACCCTGATCAGGTCGAGGATATCATCCAGATGATCAATGACATGGGCATTCAGGTCTATGAAGTCGCTCCCGATGCCGAGACTCTGCTAATGACCGACGGCGATTCCTCCGCCGACGAAATCGCTGCCGCCGAAGCGGCGGCGGCCCTGGCGGCGGTGGAAACGGAAGCCGGCCGCACCACCGACCCGGTACGCATGTATATGCGGGAAATGGGTACAGTAGAGCTACTGACCCGAGAGGGCGAAATCGCCATCGCCAAACGTATCGAAGAAGGGGTTCGCGAGCTCATGCACGCCCTCTCCTTCTGGCCCGGGGCCGTCCAGGGCATCGCCGATGAATACGACCTGGTGGAAAAAGAGGAGCGTCGCCTGCCCGATATCATCAGCGGCTGGCTGGACCCCTCCGACGATGTTCCCTCGGCACTGCCCGCCACCCCGGTACCCGCCGCCGATGTCCAGAGCAACGACAGTGACAGCGATGAGGAGACCACGAGCGGCGTCGACCCGGAAGAAGCCAAAGCACGTTTCGGCGAATTGAAAGCACAACTGCTCAAGGTCAACAAAGCCGTGGCCAAGTACGGGCGCAGCAGCAAACAGACCGGCAAAGAGCTGGAAGCCCTGGGCGACCTGTTCAAATACTTCAAGCTGCCGCCGCGCCAGTTCGAGCCCCTATACGACCGTGCCCGCAGCTATCTCGGCCGCGTGCGCAGGGAAGAGCGCAGCATCATGGAGCTGTGCGTACGCTACGCAAAAATGCCCCGCAAGACCTTTATCAAGGAATTTCCGGGCAATGAGATCAACGAAGAGTGGATTCCGGACATCATCCAGAAAAAACGGGATTACTCCGAAGGCCTGCGCCTGGTGGTTGACGATGTCATTCGCGCTCAGCGCAAGCTACAGCAGATAGAACAGGATTGCCACCTCGACCTGGTTCAGATCAAGGAGATCAACCGCCGCATGTCGATCGGCGAAGCCCGCGCCCGCCGTGCCAAAAAAGAGATGGTTGAGGCCAACCTGCGACTGGTGATTTCCATTGCCAAGAAATACACCAACCGCGGTCTGCAGTTCCTCGACCTGATCCAGGAAGGCAATATCGGCCTGATGAAAGCCGTGGACAAATTTGAATACCGTCGCGGTTACAAGTTTTCCACCTACGCCACCTGGTGGATTCGCCAGGCCATCACCCGCTCGATTGCCGACCAGGCCCGCACCATCCGCATCCCGGTGCACATGATAGAGACCATCAACAAACTCAATCGTGTCTCCCGCCAGATGCTGCAGGAAATGGGTCGCGAGCCCACACCGGAGGAACTGGGTGAGCGCATGGAGATGCCGGAAGACAAGGTGCGTAAAGTCCTCAAGATCGCCAAGGAGCCGATCTCCATGGAAACGCCTATCGGCGACGACGAAGACTCCCACCTGGGCGACTTTATCGAAGACATCACCATCGTCTCCCCGGTCGACTCCGCCACCGGCGAAGGCCTGACCGAATCCACCCGCGAAGTCCTGGCGGGCCTTACCGCCCGGGAAGCGAAAGTGCTGCGGATGCGCTTCGGCATCGACATGAACACCGACCACACCCTCGAAGAGGTCGGCAAGCAGTTTGACGTCACCCGCGAACGCATCCGTCAGATTGAAGCCAAGGCACTGCGTAAACTGCGCCATCCTTCGCGGTCAGACCACTTACGCAGTTTTCTGGACGAGTAGAACGGGGAGTTTTCGGTATATAATCACTAGCCAGAGCGGCGGCGGAGCTTTATAATGGCCGCCGCCTGAATTTTGCGGAATTATCGCAGAAACCGGTGTCAAAAAGTGAAAATGGGCCTTTAGCTCAGTTGGTTAGAGCACCCGACTCATAATCGGTAGGTCCCCAGTTCAAGTCTGGGAAGGCCCACCATTTTCGCGTTTAAAATCAGACAGTTTGTTCTTGACACCATAGTTTGGCCGTTTTGGCCAATGTATGG
>JARROD010000435.1:0-3302 GCA_037384225.1 Exilibacterium sp. | reverse complement strand
GATTTTTCTCTCTGGCAACGGGAGCTGCTGCAGGCTGAGCAGCAACGTGTCCAGTTGGATTACTGGTCTCGTCAACTGTGCGGCGTCACACCTCTTAAGCTGCCGGTCGACGCTCCCTATCCAGCGCATCCGAGCGGTCGCGGTGGGGTGCAAATATTCGATCTGCCAGAGCCATTGAGCCGGGATCTGGAGCGTTTGTCAAAGCAGTATTCGTCGACCTCCTTTATGACCCTGCTGGCTTTGTTTTGCGCATTGATGCACCATTATACCGGGCAGGATGACATCTGTGTCGGTACACCCATCGCCGGGCGCAATCAGGTTGAACTGGAAGACTTGGTGGGTTTTTTTGTCAACACCCTGGTCATTCGCGCGGACTTCTCCTGCGCCGGCACCTTTGCCGAACTGTTGGGGCAACTGCGCAAGACCACGCTGGAGGCATTTGAACATCAGGACGTGCCGTTTGCGAAACTGGTGGCGGAACTCAAACCAGAGCGTCAAAGCGGCAGAACGCCCTTGTTTCAGGTGATGTTCCTGATGCAGGAAGAGCCACACTTCGACTATATCGACGGATTGGAGATAGAACCGGTGCTCGATGTCAGCGCCAGCGTGGCCAAATTTGATTTGACCCTGAACGTGGTAAACCGGGAACAGGGGCTACGTTGCTTTCTCGAATACAACGCCGATATATTTACTGCTGACAGTGCGAAAAAGTTGTTGGAAAATTTTTCCAGCCTGGCGGCTTGGGTAGTGGAAAATGTTCGGGTTCCATTTAACCGGTCGGTGCTTTTGGGCGTTGACGAAAGTCCCCGCGAAAATGATTCTCCCGCCACCGGCCTGGCAATGAAAAACCGTGTATCTGGTGTTGGGAGCCGATGCGCTCTACCCCGGAGACGCGCGTGAGTTGCAACAACACTGCGCTCCCGGCACCCGGATATTCAACACCTACGGCATAACGGAAGCCACAATCGATAGCACCTGTTACAAGATTACCGGGCCGGTGTCCGGTGAACTCTATATCGGTGGTCACAGCCTTGCGCGCGGCTATCTCAATCGGGCCGATTTGACGGCCGAACGCTATATCCCCAATCCGTTTAGTCGTGAACCCGGTGCACGATTGTATAAAACCGGTGATCGGGCCACTTGGCTGGCCGACGGTAATATTCAATTTCAGGGGCGGATGGATTTACAAGTTAAAGTACGGGGATTTCGCATTGAAACCAGCGCGGTCGAAGCGGCGCTTTGCCGGCACCTGGCGATCCGGGAAGCCGTTGTTATTCTGGGCGCGGACGCGGTGGGCGAAAAGCGTTTGTTGGCTTATTGTGAAGCGGTCAATGGTGCGGTCCTCAGTGAGAAAGAACTCTGGATGTCGGTGAAAACACGGCTACCTGAATATATGCTGCCGGCGGAGATCTTTCTTGTTGAATCCCTTCCTCGGGGAGCGTCGGGCAAGGTTGATCGCCAGCGCCTGGCGCAATGGAAGGCTACCGCCTCGCCCCTGACTTCTGCGGTGTCTGCAACGGAACCTGCACACCTAATGGGTACCGTTTACGCAAAGACGCCTGCGAACACGGCGACAGAAAAAATGCTGCTGCCACTCTGGCGGGATGTCCTGGGCGTGGACAATATTGGTATTCACGATAATTTTTTCAGCCTCGGCGGTCATTCCTTAAGTGCCATGCGCCTGTTTACCCGTTTGCAGAAAAAAGTGGCCGTGGACATTCCGCTGCGGACGCTGTTTGAAGCGCAGACAGTATTTGAATTGGCCGGCGTTATCGACTCACGGTCCCGAGCCGGCAAGCGGGAATTGTGGCCGGTTCGCCTTTGTGACGGTGGTAGCAAAACCCCGGTATTTCTGGTGCATCCCCATGAGGGCAGTGTGATGTGCTACCGGCAACTGGCCGCCGCGCTAGGGGCGGAGAGGGCTGTCTACGGGATTGAGTGTTCCGGGTGGGAAGGCCGGGGGCCAGTACTGCATCGTATCGAGGATATGGCGAGGATCTACATCGAACAACTTCGCTCGGTGCGCAAAACCGGTCCTTACATTCTGGGGGGATGGTCTTTTGGTGGCGCCGTAGCCTTTGAAATGGCACGACAGTTAAAAAATCAGAACGAGACAATCGAACTTTTGTTCTTGTTCGATACCGCATTGCATTCACCGCGACAGAGCCGCCCTGAGATCGTCAATGGATCGCGCGAAGCACTGCTGCTGTTCGCAGTAGAGCTTATTGCCGGTGACCGAGCAGGGGTGTTGCTGATGCAGAAGCTTCTCTCACTGCCGTTGCCTCAGTTGTATAAACAGGTACAGGCACTGGCCGAACGGCAGGGTTATATTGCCGATAACCTCTCGGCGAACCAATTTCAGCAATTGGCAAATATCTATCAGAATAATGCCTCGGCATTTCTGCATTACCGACCGGAGAAATATTGCCAGGACCTGCTGTTGATTCGAGCCGCCGCCGGCGAGTGCGTGAAATAAAAATCGCCGAGGCTGATTTGAGTGCGATAAAAAATACTAAAACCATGGGGTGGGAAAATTACACCTCGGGAGTCATTGATATACGCACCTCAAGTGGTGATCACCGTTCGATGCTGTCGGGCGAAAATGCCGCAAAAGCTGCAAATCTGGTGTTGGATAAGCTCGCTGTTGTCGAGTGCGAACCCTGCTTAGGTCTGGCGCCGGTTTAAAATTTTATTACAACCGGGCGCAATGCGGAATATCGCTGCTTTGGCGTAAATATAAGGATAGATTTCTGTGAAAATTTCCGGTGCTTCATTTGTGGTAGCGATTGCGCTCGTTCTCTGTCTGGTCGTCGCTGCCGGTCTGCTGATTTTTACACCTGAGCCGAAAACCCGTGTGGTTGTCGAGCGGCTTCCGGTTCTTGAATATACCCCGGTACAAAAACGTAGCGTCAGAATACCGATCTACAGCCGTGGCGTCACCCGTCCGGCGACGGAAATATCACTGGTTGCGGAAGCTACCGGAGCGGTTGTGGCCGTCGATGAGAACTTTTCCAGCGGCGGCTTTTTCAAAGCCGGAGACGTTCTGGTGCGGGTAGACCCGACCCGGTTTGAACTGAATGTGATAAAAAAGCAAAGTGCGGTCGATAAAGCGCTTCTGGCGGTGGAGGAAACCCAGGCCCAGGCCAGGGTCGCCCAGCGCGGCCAGCGCAAAAATGCCTCCCAGTACGCCTTGCAGAAACCGCAGCTGAAAAATGCTAAAAGCCAGTTGGCGGCGGCCGAAGCCGATTTGGAACTGGCAAAACACATGCTGGAAAAAACCTATATTCGGGCGCCCTTTGATG
>JARROD010000434.1:2690-5233 GCA_037384225.1 Exilibacterium sp. | reverse complement strand
TTTGTTCCTGGGAAGGCGCGACGACGCTGCATGGCAGGCCCCATGTGAGGAGGAGCAACGCGGCCAGGGACAAAAAGGGGCGTGCTCTGTGCACCTAAATCTCAAACGCTTTGGGTATAGATGTGCTTTGTGGACTTCGCCTCCTCGGACCTAACACTGGACGAAACGATGAACAAGGCCGCTTTGTGTATAGGGTATAATTGTTGCGTGGAGAGTTAATATGCACGAATCTAAAACAAATGACAGCCGACGCTGGGATTCGTTATGGGTTAATGTACATCTGGCGACACTGGTCGATGGGAAAAGTAAAAATAGCGCTGACGGCGCCAGTGGAATTATTGTCGACGGCGCTATTGCCGTCACAGCGGGAAAAATTGCCTGGCTGGGAAGTCGACGGGAACTGAGCGGCGACCCCGCGCTCTTGGCAAAGCAAGTCATCGACGCTGAAGGTCAGTGGTTGACCCCGGGATTGATCGACTGCCATACCCACCTGGTGTTCGGTGGCAACCGCGCACGGGAATTTGAGATGAGACTGCAGGGCGCCAGTTATGAGCAAATCGCCCAAAGCGGCGGTGGGATTCGGTCCACAGTCATGGCCACTCGACAAGCGCAGGAGGGGGAACTCGTGGCGATGGCGGCGCGGCGGCTGGAAAATTTACTGGCCGAGGGTGTGACCACTGTGGAGATCAAATCCGGTTATGGACTGAGCACTGATGCCGAGTTAACCATGTTGCGCGCGGCGAAAAAACTGGCGCAACATTACCCCGTTGATATACATACAACTTTTTTGGGTGCTCATGCGATTCCCGACGAGTACCAGCATCGGCGCGGTGAATATATCACGATGGTGTGCGACGACATGCTGCCGGTTGTGGCGAGGGAAGGTCTGGCTGATGCGGTGGATGTGTTTTGTGAAAAGATTGGGTTTTCGGTAGCCGAGACCGAGAAGATATTAAAAGCGGCGCAACGCTACGGTTTTAACATCAAGCTTCATGCGGACCAGTTGTCCGACAGCGGCGCCGCGGGGCTGGCCGCCAGATACAATGCATTATCCGCTGATCATATCGAATACGCCTCGCTGGAGAGTATTGAAGCGATGTCAAAAAGCGGAACCGTCGCGGTTATTTTGCCCGGTGCGTTTTACTTTTTACGCGAAACACAGCTTCCACCTATTGCTGCGCTTAGAGAAAATAACGTTCCCATAGCCATAGCCACTGATGCCAATCCAGGCTCCTCGCCGACAAACTCCCTGTTATTGATGATGAATATGGCCTGCACATTGTTGCGGATGACGCCGGAGGAAACGCTGGCGGGGGTGACGATCAACGCGGCCAAAGCGCTCGGAGTAGAGGATAAAGTCGGTTCTCTTGCGGTGGGGAAAAACGCTGATTTTGCCTTGTGGAAAATAGACACGCTGGCAGAATTGAGTTACTGGATCGGCGTCAACCATTGTTCGGCAGTGGTCAGAGTGCGTCAATTTTTGTTCCTGGCAAGGAGCGACGACGCCGCGTGGCGGGCCCCACGGTAGGAGGAGCGACGCGGCCAGGGGCAAAAAGGGGCGTGCTCTGGAGGCCTAAATCTCAGACGCTTTGGGTATAGTGTGCTTTTGATCTGCTTCACTTAGGACCTGTAAAGAAATAACTTTACAGGTCCTTAGAGGCATGCACGAAAACCAGACGTTATTCCGTGCACGCCTAACTTCTTAGTTAAGCCTCACCTTCACCAATGGGTTCGGGGCTGGTTCCCAGGAATGCACGGCCGGCGGTGAAATAAATGTAAATGGGGTCCTCGTTTCTCAATACATCGATTACATTTTCGAACATCGCCGAAGGCAGGTGCATGCGGATAATGCCGCCACTCTCATAGTCGTTCTCAAATAACTGACCGGGGTCGTTGAATCTGATCCACGCAACGACCCTGCCGTTGTTGTCTTTCAACTGGATTTGGGCGCGGTTGGTTTGATAGCCAGAAGGACTTCCATAGAACAGAACGCTGTAGCTGCTAATTGTATGAGCCATGATTAATTTTCCTCTCGAATAGCTTTCTTGAATTTTTAATGTTTAAGCGTTTTTAATGTTTTAGAACTGCGTGTGCTACACAACTGAAGAGTATTTATTTATTCCGTTAATCATCCTTTCTCTATGTGTCAAACAGTAGTAAAGGAAGTTCGGCTATAGAGGTGGCTGCGGTTAGCATCGATAAAAAAGGCGGCCACTAAAAATAGGTTAGCCAACGCATTTTGCGAATTCAAGGTAGAGTTTTTGGTATATTTTATGTCGCCATTTTTGTTGCTAACACTTTTATGTAGCAATGGGGAAGGTGTAAAGCAATGCGAAAGCATGTGAGACATTACACGAAAAAATCATAAAAACAATTTACAGATTACCCGATTGCCGCAGCCGCAATAGGTGAGTTCGTGAAAGCTGAACATTTTGGCCATGGCGATACCGCGTCCGTGGTTGTCTGTCACTCTGTCGGTGCTGATTTCCAGGTAGTTTTCCCAATTGAATCCCTCGCCTTCGTCGCTAATGGTGAGATTGATG
>JARROD010000434.1:0-2677 GCA_037384225.1 Exilibacterium sp. | reverse complement strand
TTCCAATTCGACGGTTACCTGTCTGTGTTGATATTGCGGCAGGGCTTGCCGGCGCCGCACTTCCTGTAGCCATTCACCGCGCCTGTTCAGTTCGCTTTTCTGCGCGTAGGTAATGCCGAGGTTGCCATGTTCCACGGCGTTGATTAGCAGTTCGGACATGCCCGAGACAACCTTTTTTGGGCAGGGATATAAATCTGCTACCAGCGTTGCCACCTGGCTGGCCTCTTCCAGGGTGGTGAATTTCAGCTCCAGCTGTGTCACAAGCGTGCGTAAAGATTGGTGTTTGCCCAGTTCACGCTGGAGTTTACGGGCGTTGTGGCCGAACTCAAGGGCGGCGTTGACAATTGCCTTGAGCACTTCCTCGTCGTAGGGTTTGGTGAGGTAGTAGTAAGCGCCGGCGTCAATGCCTTCCCTGATCTGGCCGGCTTCTGCGGCGGCGGTCTGCATGATCACTGGAATTTCCCTGGCGCGGGGGACGGTCTTGAGCTTGTGCAGGAAGGCGATGCCGTCCAGCTCCGGCATCATTCTGTCGAGCAAAATCAAATCAAAATTGAACCCTGCTCTGGTAAGCTTTTCCCAGCCTTCAAGGCCGTGGCCAGCGGTTATCAGATAGTAGCCCGCTTCCGCCAGGTAGGCACTTATCAGTTTGAGGTTGCGTTGATCGTCATCGATGGCGAGTATTCGTGGTGACATGGCGTTGCACTTTCCTGTGTGGATGTCGGTTGCGTCGATGGTTCCTGGTCGGGAATCAATACCACAAAGGTTGATCCAATGTCATTGTTGCAAGCGTAGATATAACCGCTGTGAGCGGAGATTATCTCGCGACAAATCGCCAGCCCCAGCCCGGTGCCTCCAGCGCCGGTGTCGGTGTTGCTGCTCTGGACAAATTTGTCGAAAATACTTTCCAGTTCGGATTGTGGAATACCGCTGCCCGCGTCTGTAACACTGATCGCAGTGAGCAGTTTGCTGGTGTGGGGGTGGGAAAATTCCAACAGCAGGACATCCTGTTGCCGTTCATTGCGCAGGGGGAGCAGCCCGATCAGCTTTTGTTGCGCCCCGCCCAGCTCTGTCAACCGCCAGCAGGGGTTGGTGGACAGGTGTGTTTCCTGCACCAGTGACAGCAGTCGTGCGGCCTGCGTCTCCGGTAGAGATTCGACAAACCGCCAGTGGTCGGACGGCTGGCTGTTGTCTGTAGCCGGGTCCTGGCACCGCAGGTGGATCGGCGCCAGCGTAACACCGTCCAAAACCAGATATAACCCTGAATAACCCAGGCTTGCCGGCAGTCGCTGCTCCAGCTTGTTAAGGAACATATCCGCGGCACTGGGGTTTGCGTCCAGAGACAGACGTTTGGGCGCGGCGGTAAAGAGATCTCGTACCCACTCTGAATCCTCCAGCAGGGGGGCGAGCTGTTCTTTCAGGATTTCCGTGTTGAGGTGGTATAAACCCAAAAACTCATGCAGCAGAGGTGGACGGCGCTCGAATGTTACCTGGATAACGCTGTTGTGAGGGGAAAATTTAATGGCGTTGCTAAAGAGATTGCGCAGTACTTGGGCAATGCGCGCCTCATCGCAGATGATTGTCGGTGACCTGAGCGTGGAGATAGTATCTATACGCAGTTGTTTTTTATCCAAAAGCGGGTGCAGCTCCGTAATCAGGCGTGAATTGATTTCCAGTAAATTGTTTTTTTCGAACTTGTAGGACATGCGGCCGGACTCCAACTTGGACAGATCCAGCAGATCATTGAGCAGGCCCAGCAAGCCTTCGGCGCTGGTATGAACCTCGCTGAGGAAATCAAATGTTTGCGAATCTTTTTTTGCGCGTTTCAGGCACAGACCGGTAAAACCGATAATCGCGTGTACGGGGGTGCGCAATTCGTGGGACATATTCGCCAGAAACTGTGATTTAACCCGGTTGGCTTTTTCCGCTTTATCCCTGGCCTGGGTAAGCTCCCGGGCCTGGAATTCCAGTTCATGGGCATATTGTTTCAACTGTTTCTGCGCCCGGTGCTTTTCTGTAACGTCTTCAAGGATACCGAGTAAAATTTCCGGTTGCCCCTGTTCGTTGTAGACTGGCACTTTAATGGTGTGGGCCAGCCAGGTGCCGCGGGCGGAAATGACCAGTTCTGTTTCAATATCCTCGACTTTGCCGGAGTGCATGACTTTTTCATCTGTCTTGCGAAAATAATGGGCAAAGCTTTTGGGGAAGAGGTCAAAATCAGATTTTCCCAAAACCTTATCACGTTTGGTTTCAAAAAGTTTTTCCGCCTCATTATTAAACGTCATAAAGCTGTAGTGGTTTTTAACATTTTTTGCAAATACCGCCACCGGAATATGATCGATAATACTGGCGAAAATATTTTTTTGGCTGCGGATTTGCCGTTGCATGCGTTTGCGGATGGCCGTTTCCTGCTCCGCTGCGTTCTTGGCGGCTTCCAGTTTGACGTTTGTAGACTTCAAGCGTTGCAGAAGTTGGTTTAGCGCATGCACAAACAAACCCAACTCGTCTTTGCGTTCTCTGCCGGGCAGGTGTATATGTTCGATCTGGGGTGGCAGGTTATTCAGGTGATGGGTAAGGACGTGCAGGGGCCTGATAATGGTATGGATTAACCAGGCTCCCGCCAGGGTGTTGACGACCAGCAATGCCATCATATAGGAGTAAACCGTCAATTCGATAAACC
>JARROD010000433.1:0-3961 GCA_037384225.1 Exilibacterium sp. | reverse complement strand
AGCAGGAAAAACTACTCAACGGTGTTCGATAGAATTTAATTGCACCGAAAAACTTTTCGGGAAGGCTATTATTTCGAATAAAATCAACATATTGTGATAAGACTATCCGGTCATTTGTGAGTGTCTTCACAGAACTAATGCCCTGAGTGGAATGGTTTCTTAATTTTTTGACATTTATATCCCCCTTGTTATAATCGCGTCACCTTAAAAAGGCTATTTATGTGCATTAAATAAATATTACAACTCTATTAATGTTTATTTATTTAATGTTTATTTATTTTGTGTCGCCTTTCCTGAGCTTGGTTAAATCCCCCGGATTAATCAAGCTGATAGAGTCCATCGAAAGATGCTAACAACTACCTGATGTAAGCGTTCAGAGAACTATATGAAAGCGTTCAGAGAACTATATGAAACCAAATTCTTGGCAATCGGCCCTATTATTATCCAGCATGGCGTTGGCCGCCGGATCCGGTTATGGAGCCGAAATTAAGTTAAATGGTTTTGCTTCCTTTGTAGGAGGGAAAGCGTTTAATGGGCAGCGTTTGCCCAACGGCACCCTAAGCTCTTATCTCGCCGACCCCGTGCATGCTTTGGTTGCCGGCACCATTAATGATGATGCCCGCTACAGCGATGAGTTGTCCTTCCGTCCTGATTCAATCTATGGGCTGCAGGTCAATGCGTTTCTGGGGCAGGGGTTGAAAGCCACCGCCCAATTGACAGGGAAAGGCGCTAATGATTTTGAAACTGAAATCGAGTGGGCTTATCTGTCTTACGATGTAACTGAATCCACAACACTACAGGCCGGTCGCCAGCGTATTCCGCTGTATTTCTATTCCGACTTTCTCGATGTGGGGTACGCTTATCACTGGATCCGCCCCCCGGTGGAAGTCTATGGTAGTACCATGAGTACTTACGAAGGTTTCTCAATTATGCACAATGGGGCGCTAGGTAACTGGGACACAAGTACGCGCCTTTATAGTGGGGCTATTATCTCCGAGGAGTCGCGTTTTGGCGAGTTTGGTTCCGATGAGATGGTGGGCCTGGTTTTTTCCACTTCCAATGAATGGCTAAGGTTACGGGCTTCGGGAGTGCGCGGTAAGTTTTTTGTTGAAAACAGTACCACCAATAGTGACAATGCCGTCGATGCCTACTTCAGTAGTTTAGCGGGCTACGTTACCCTGGGTGATGGTTTCTTAGCCGCTGAGACCACCTACGCCGACACGATTGACGATTATATCGTAACTGCCGGCTACCAGTTTGGCGAAATTACCCCCCACATTTCCTATGCCGAAGTCGATATAAATTACAGTGGATTTCTAAACCCGTCATTTCAGGACCTTTCCAATGTGACCGAAACCACGACAGTGGGAGTACGTTGGGACTTTCACCCTGCCGCGGCGTTCAAGCTTGAATACTCCACCAGTACTGACGCTTCGAGTAAGGAAATCATATCAGCTTTCGGTAAAAGAAACGAAGTCGATGCGGTATCCTTTGGGTTTGATATCATATTTTAATCAGCGGGAAGTCGAACATGAAATCAATTGCATTACATGGTCTGTTCGCGATTGCGCTGATCAGCCTGAATTTGCTGGTGTCCGCCTCAGCTCTGGCGGAGGTTGCCGTCATTGTGCACCCAGACAATCACAATAAGCTCACTGCCAGGGATATCGCCCGTATCTATCTCGGCAAGAAAAAAACGTTTCCCGATGGTGCCAGAGCAATACCCATCGATCAATCGGAAGATTCACTGGTGCGGGCCGTATTCAACGCCAATGTGCTGAACAAAAGCAGCCAGCGACTAAAAACCTACTGGGCCGAGCTGTTATTTACCGGCCGGGGAACGCCGCCAGAGGAAGTGGGACGCGACGATGCGGTTAAAACCCGGGTAAGCCAAAACCCTTCCATTATTGGCTATATCGACGCCAGCAACGTCGATGATAGCGTGCGTGTTGTTTATTCTTTTTAGGGGTGTGCACATAAAGTAACATCCGGTTTTCGCTTCCGATCCATCCCGCCTGGGGTCGCTGCGAAAACTCGACTTAGGCCCATCAAGTTTCACGTTTTCGAGCCTGGCCAGACGGGTGTCTCGGACCGGAAGTTATTTCATGCAGCCCCTTATCCTTTAACCACGGTGCTTGAAAGCTTCCGCCCACTCTCTCCCCTGATAAATCGCTGGATAGATCCCGTGGGTTGTGAAACCATATTTAGCTATGTTGTAACTTCTCAATAACCCGGGTTATTGAGAAGTTACGCTATGTTCGGCTAAATTCAGCTATATTTGGCTATGGCATGACTCAGTCCTTTTTGAAGATCACCGACCTACACCGCCATTTCCTCGAAGGCGGGCGGCGGCACAGTGTATTAAACGGTGTTAACCTCGAGGTCGCCAGCGGTGAAAAAGTTGCCCTACTGGGGCGCAGTGGCTCGGGCAAATCGACGCTGCTCAATCTGATCGCCGCTATAGACCGCCCCGACCAGGGGCGAGTCAGCGTCGACGGGTGTGATTTGGGGTCGCTTTCGGAGCGCCAGAGGACGCTGTTTCGCCGTCGCCGGATCGGCTATGTCTACCAGTTTTTCAATTTGATCCCCACCCTCACCGCCGCTGAAAATATCGCTTTGGCGCTGGAACTTAACCGTTTTTCCAAGGCGCAGATAAAGCAAAGGGTCCAGTCGCTATTGACTGCGATCGGGTTGGAGCAGCGTGGGCAGTCTTTTCCCGATCAACTGTCCGGCGGTGAACAGCAGCGGGTGGCCATCGCCCGTGCACTGGCGCACGAGCCGGCACTGGTGCTGGCCGATGAACCGACCGGCAATCTGGATGCCGAAACCGGCCGGCGGGTGCTGGAACTTTTACACCAACTGGTCGGCAACCGCCGCGGTACCTTGGTGATGGTTACCCACAGCCTTGCTGTTGCCAGCAGTGCCGACCGCCTATTGACACTGGAAAACGGTCTGTTTTTGGAGCAGACCGATAGCCTGGCGCGGGAGCGAGCGGGAAAACTGGCGTGGTGAGCGCGTTGCTGGTTCGCAGTAGTCTGCGTTTTATGCGGCACCATCCCTGGCAAACCTGGCTTACCATGGCCGGTATCGTGTTGGGGGTGGCGGTGGTGGTGGCGGTGGATCTGGCCAATGCCAGTGCCCGGCGCGCCTTTGCGCTGTCTTTAAGTTCGGTGGCCGGCGATGTTACTCACCAGCTGGTCGGCGGCCCGAATGGTATCGACGAAGACTTGTACGTCAATATGCGTACCACTCTCGGTATTCAGAAAAGTGCGCCGCTGGTCAGCGCCAGAGTCGCCGTCGGCGGTGAAACCTTTACCTTGCTGGGAGTTGACCCGATTGCCGAACTGGCTCTGCGGCGGCACAATTTTGCCGCTTCGGGCAGCAACACCTCCCCCGGCGGGGTCGCGGCTTTTTTAGCGCGGCTTTTAAAGCGCCCGGACGCGATCGTGATTTCAGCGCGCAGCGCGGCGCGGCTGGGGCTGCAGATTGATGACAGCCTGGCCATTGGTCTCGGCCGGCGCCAACATCGGGTAACCCTTGTGGGCATCTTTCACGGTCGCAATCCTGCCGCCACCGAGGGACTTTTGTTTATGGACATAGCCGCGGCGCAGGAACTTTTGGGGCGCCTCGGCCGCATCGATCGAATCGATCTCATACTCGACCCGCAGACGCAGCAAACACTCACCGCGTGGATGCCCGCTTCGCTGCAGCTGGTCGACAGCGAAGCGCGCAGTGCCGGGCTGCGACAGATGAGCGAAGCCTTTCACACCAATCTTACGGCTATGAGCCTGCTGGCGCTGCTTGTGGGCGGGTTGCTGATCTACAACACCATGACGTTTTCGGTGCTGCAGCGACGCCAGTTATTGGGTATTTACCGCGCCCAGGGTGTTACAAGGCGCGAGGTTTTTGCGCTGGTGCTGGCAGAGGCGCTGGGCCTCGGTGCAATCAGCAGCCTGATGGG
>JARROD010000432.1:0-3990 GCA_037384225.1 Exilibacterium sp. | reverse complement strand
TTTTATCAAACTACCGTTGGCAATCTCACTGCAATGGGCTATTTTCTACTCCGGTTGCAGTATGATTTAGTAAATCGCATCACACAACAAGTTCTTTATGGGCAGCCCCTACTTTCTCCAGGAAAATATGCAAAAACTGCTGGGTGAGTCTATCAGCGCCTCGACCATCTATGATCAGTGTGCCCACCTGGCCGCGATTGCTGAACCGATTATGGCGGTGTTGATGGGCCTGGCGGCCAATGCCGGACTCTTTCATATCGATGACACGGGGAACCGGATTTTGGATCAAAAACCGATCGAAAAACCCAACCGCCGTGGTAAAGGAACTCGCACCCGCAGCGGCATATATACCTCCGGGGTAATCGCCGTACTGGAGAACGGTTTTCGCATCGTGTTATTTCAGACCAACATTGGTCATGCCGGGGAATGGATTGATGAGATCCTGGCAAAGCGCGATAGCGCCTTGCCGCCGCCGACGGTAATGAGTGACGCCTTGTCGTGTAACAAACCAACGGTTCCATGCAATCAGGCGTTGTGCAACTCGCACTCACGACGCAAGCATGTGGACGTGGTCAAAAATTTTCCAGATGAAGTGGAGTTCGTGGTGAGCACTTATGCAGGCATCTGGAAGAACGATGACGACAGCAAAGCGTTGAATCACTCTCCCGAACAACGGCGGGACTACCATGCGGAACACTCGCTGTCGGTGATGGAAACGCTCAAGGATTGGGGTGAAGCACAGATCAATGGTGATGATCTCAGCTCATTGATTGCCACGTGTGAATTAAATGGTGTTAATGCCTATGATTACCTGATTGCTATTCAGCGCTACCGCCAGGAGGTGTCACGCCACTCTGAAAATTGGTTACCTGGGACTTATCGGGAGGCGATAGACAAACGGGAAAATCAAGCCGCCTGACAGGGCGGTTTTACACCAGACTTTTTTGGGCTTCGACAACCGTCGAAGGATTAGACACGCCTCTGCATCAGGAACGGTGTGGGATGGACTGTGCCTGTCCGAAAATCCTCAAGAGTCAGCGTGAATATTTTATCGCATTTTGGCGACTTCCGGCGTCTCCCGGCCCAACAGGGTCATCAGCATAATGCGCCAGGCAATGACAAGATTGATGGCGATTGCCGATTTCAACCGCTCGGCCGTCTTATGGGCCAGCTTCTCGACACGACAGCCGGATTTTAAAACGCGATGCCAATCTTCGATTCGCCACCTCAATTGGTACCAACGCAGGCAATTCAAGCTACCGATCCATCACATGAATCAAGGCCGTGTGCGGCATTTCCGCTTTCATACGCCGCTTCGTCTGTTGTCGATGCGGTAACAGATATTGTTCAGTGTCACGGCAGCGGTATCGACCCGATCGATAAAGCGGTAATAAGCTTTCACTTTGGACTTTCCTCCTTGGGGAGGTCCAGCTTTACCCGATATCAGCCTGATCCTGAAAATCCTGCGCCACTTTGCCTTTATGCAGGAACAACTGCAGGGCGATGAAGTGATGAAACACAAACACCTGAAGTTACTCGGGTTGGTCAGTTCGTCAGAAACCCAACAAGAACTTTATGATCAGCAACCCCGAAAGCGGCACCGGCGCACTCAGATGAATTTCCTTCAATAGACCAGCCCCGCGGCTATCGGCGGTAAAAATATAAGAACTCGATTCTCAAAATGCTTGTGCAACATTGCCACCGCGCCTGTGTGCTTGTTTTATACCGCATTCGTTCCATCCGCGCGCACGAAAAAATTCAAATTCATATTTCAATCACAAAACCGTTAATTGTGGATTTTATTGAGCAATCGGGCGTGCAACTATTGTGGAGGGCCTTTAGATAATAATAGATATTATCGGCACGATAGTTTTTGTCAGAAAAACTTTACGTGGAATACTTTTTGAACACAACTGATTCCACAGCAACAAAGCACGCGAAAAATTTCTGAATAATTGTCGGTAGAGTGACGTTTTATTGATCGCGCGAAAATATAGCGTGCCAAACGATGAGTGTCACACGCGAGCTTTTTCGGATAGGGGATTTATGCTTATTGAGAATATTGAACTCACCATGAGTCATTTGGGATTGGGTAATCTGAGTGAGTACGCACTGATGGTGCTGTTCGGCAACGCGCACTCCCACCACTTGGTCGCCGGGACGGGATTGGCGCCAGATCTATTGAGGGATAAAAACGCCAACGCGCTCTACCCGGCGTATTTCATGACCCGGCTCTCGGTGCCGGAAACGGTGCTGCTGCATTCCTTCAAATTATGGGAAAGGGTGTCCGTCGGCGTCGATGTCAAAAGATTCGGCGATACCTTACTCGAATCCCGCTACATCCTCGGTCGCGAGGGTGAGGTTGCGCAGGATGCGCAGACCTGGGAGAGGCAGAATCTACCCACTATGGAAGGAAACAACCTGATCGTAATCGAAAATATCGACGCCGTGAACGTCCGGCGTAAGGTTGCCAACCCCGATCCGGATTGTATCGCGAAGCTTCCCAAGGCCCGCGTGTCGCCAAGGGGGGTCACGCGATCGAAGATTGTCAGAAGCCGGGGGTTTGAAACGCATGGGGTTGAATCACAGAGGGTTGAATCACAGAGCTTCGAATCAAAACCGCCCGATGCCGCCGCTCGCCTGGAATTTGCCAATAAAAAGCCTTTCCATTATGAAGTCCTGCCGGGCCGTGACGCAGCTCCCGGACACGCGATGATATTTGCCCGCTTTTGCGAAATCATGGACGCGGCCGAATACCAGTACTTTTCCCGCGAATTCACACCCGCGCTGCCGGATGAACTGATCACCTGTTTTTCCGTTCTCGACAGAGAGGTTTTCTATTATGGCAACTGTTATGCCGGGGAAACCCTGAGTATTCACTTGCGCGGATCATTGCAAATCTTCGAGGAGGGAGAACTGCTGGACAACTGCAACTATGTGCGGGCGGCGATGTTGAATTTGGATTTTGAACTGTTTCAGCACAGAAACAAATCACTGCTGGCAATGGCGAGAACCCGAAAAATGGTCGCTATTCCCATGCACAAGCAAGATGTGATCTCCGATCTTCAACGCTTGGTTTATTTTTCATCACATTCGTAAGGAGAGTGGTTATGAACAAAGTCAAAAGTACTATCAATGTCGTGCTGGAAGATATCCGGCAAAGAAACAATTATCCCGAAAAAGCACTGCGGGAGGACAGTAAAGTCGTTCAGCACCTGGGATTTTCATCCCTGGACGTCGCGGAACTGATCGCGTTGCTGGAACTGGAACTCGGGGTGGATCCTTTCTCCCAAGGCGTGTCCATCATGGATGTTCACACCGTCGGTGAGCTCTACCGGGTATACACAGACGCCCTGGCGCAAACCGCCACGGTGGCAATGCATTAAATAGCGGGGCTGACCATGAACTGGATACCGGACAGACTACAGACTTTCGGTGACGAAATCGCTTTCATTGATCGCTATGGCACGGTTACTTACCGGCAGTTTTTGGAGAAAGTGAATCACTGGTTGAACAGGTTCCGGACTCTGAAAATAAAACCGGGACAGGTGGTCGCATTGGTGGGGGATTGCTCCCCCGAATCTGCCGCTTTGCTGGTGGCGCTGATGCTCAACGGCAATACGGCCCTGCCCCTGGCGACGGAGACCCGCCACCAGCATTCGAAATGGTTGCAACTTTCCGGCGCCGCAGCCGTGATAAAAATCGCCAGCAATGGAAAACTGTGGAACGGCTCCATTTTCGATGCTGTCGAGACCCACGCATTGATAGACGAACTCGGCACGACCGGCGCCGCGGGCCTGATCCTGTTCACGTCCGGTACCAGCGGCGAAAGCAAGGGTACGGTGTTGAGCGCGCCGGCGCTGCTGGAGCGGTTCCGCACGCTCGATGCCGGCCAGCTCAAACCGCGACGTTCTCTGGTGTTTTTAAAACTCGATCATATCGGCGGCATCAATACGCTGTTTTCTATCCTCTTCAACGGCGGCACCGCCA
>JARROD010000431.1:0-2742 GCA_037384225.1 Exilibacterium sp. | reverse complement strand
CGGTTACGGTAATCTCTTCAATGGCTTCACCACCCGCGTTTTGCTGGGCGTAAACCAATTGAGCGCCTGGGAGTAAAACAATCATTGTTGTGGCACCGATTACTGTTTTTATAGCGCAAGACAATGCACTTCTCTCCATGAATTCCATCCTCATTTAAGGCATGTTTAATATTTAAATCAGCTCTTCTTATGGCATCTCATTTGTCATATTTTTATGAAGAATCTATTTAACAGCCCGTAGGACGAATGCCTATTCAGCTCCCTCAAGAAAAAGAGAATTTTTTTAAAAAATTGGCGCGGAAAGATATTTTTTTGATTGTTTGAAAAAACAACAATATGCTTAAAAAATAAAATATCCTATTTGTCAAACTATAGATTGTATCAGTTTGTATTAGACCGATTGAGGTTTTACGGAAGCGGGAAGCATGAAGAATGAACGCAAAGTTTAAAAAGTATCTGTAAAATTTTGTATAACTCAAGTTTCGGAGTTCAAATTAGCCAAAATTTGGTCGGGTAAAACCGCCATTACTCATATTCCAGTTGCAGGGTAAACGCATCCAATTGGAGGCTTTTTACAAAGAACTCATTTACCCGATTGTCTATAACCTCCATGATCGCCCCCACTGAGCACCCCAGCTTCTTTTGAAGCTCGTGTAGCGATCCGGAGATAATAGAGCGAAATATTTGCCACAGGCGCCCGGCAAAACTCAGCGCATCCAACTGGTCCTGAAGGCTGGCCCGGATATCGCCAACACGAGCTGCTTCGCCCTCCAGTTTCGCATGAACCAGCATCAAATAGCGTATCGCACATAGATGGATAGAGGCTGTATGCGAGGCAAAGCTGGTGGTTTGCTCTGTCAAAAATCCTAGATGTTGCTTGGCTTCTTTGAAATAAACCTCTATTCCCCACCGCAAGGCATACACCTCCAACATCTTGCTCATGCTGAGCTGCGTATCTGTTGTAAGAAATAAGGCCCAGCTTTTCTTTCCGCTCGCAGGCTCTCCCTGTTCGCTCAGCCCGCGAACAAACAGCAGTTTTACCGTTTTCCACTCGGGCTTTTTTTGCTTGTCCCCAGACAAATCCAGTTCGACTTCGAGTGACACAGCTTTCCACGGCAGTCCCCGTACCTTTTTCCATTCTCTTTTCACCGCGAGGGCATAGAGTTCCTTCGCATCAAGCAGCTCTTTCTTTCGTCCCTTGATAACAGCGCGATATTTCATGTTGCCCTTTTTCATCCGCAGTATAGGGCAAACACCCAGATCCAGTGCGGTGCGAATCACCGGTTTGGTCCCAAACCAGGCATCCGCCACCAAGTACTCTGCCTCCAACCCGCTACGCAGTGCTCGCCTCATCATGTTGGCCGCCATTTCAGGCTTGCCCTGGGTGGTGGCTTCCTGATAGCGCTTGGCCACCACGCTGCGACCATCCTTGTGGGGGCGAATTAACTCCGTCGCTTTGGTCTGACTTACGTAAAGCTGTGAGTCTAACGGCAAAAACGCCTCTTCTGTCGCCAATCCCAATGTCAATACTTGCTGCCCCATCACATGCTGGTTGGTCACATGGTCAAAATGGCTGGAGACACCCTCCATCTTCTTACCACGGCGTGTTTTGATGGAGTCATCCAAAACAAACGTCTTGATGCGGCTACCGCCCAACTTGTGTGCGCGATAAATCTCCTTGACCGCCTGCTGATTGAATTCTCGCCAATTGATATCTTCGCGCTTCAACAGATCGTACATGACGTCTTTTTTGGCCGCAGTGAACATACCCAGTGCCTTGCGGGAAAACAGCGCGATGGAAGAAACGTTGAGCCATTTCCACAGTAACAACAAAAATACCGCTTCCGTTATCTGAATCCCGCTACGCTTAGTAAAGCCTGCTGCCTTCAGCAGCGTGTTAAATTTAAGCGCCTTCCATGTGTCCGCAAACAGGTTGTCAATGTAGTGCTTTTGGTCGGCGAGAACGCCCCCGATTAACGATGGCAACGCGGCGTTACTTGTGTCATTATTCATGTGGGTCTTCCGTGGTTTTGATGTCTGGCTTAGAGAACCGACATTTTACCACGTGCAAGACCTTTTTTGTTTGTGGATCAATCAGTTATGCGTATTTTGATGATCCAAATGAACTCCGAAACTTGAGTGATAATAACCTAAAAGTTTGTGTGATTATCAATGCCTGTAAAAAATTTATTGCAACATTCCTCTATATTCACATCACAATAATAAATGTGATGACTTAACGGCTTTGGGTATATCAACGAGAAAAATTATTATGGCGTATCACCGTACAGGCAACCGGCTATTGTTATGCGTGGCTGTTGCTGCGATTTCTTTTACATGTAGCAATTCTGCGCTTGCTAATCAATCACTGGTTTTTGAAGAAATTTTAATTACGGCTACCAAACAGCCTAAAGGATTGCAAAAAGTGCCTATCACGGTAACCGTCCTGAGTAAGGGTGTATTAGATAAATATGATGTCTTCACGACACAAGACCTGGAGAACAATCTACCCGGCTTTACAATGGATAAGCTGGGCACAAACGCTGCACGATTCGCCATTCGTGGATCAGGATCGGATAACACAAGTCCGGGGCAGGAATTTTCCACTGCACTTTACCAAGATGGTATTTATGCCAGCACTAACAGCATTGCCGCCATGCCCTTATACGACATAGAACGAATAGAAGTGCTGAAAGGGCCGCAAGGTACGTTGTGGGGGAAAAACTCTATTGGTGGCAACAT
>JARROD010000430.1:0-2749 GCA_037384225.1 Exilibacterium sp. | reverse complement strand
AGATCCACCCGGCCACACGGATTTTTCAGGCGTTGCGGATTGTCGTCAACCAGGAACTCGATCGGCTCTCCACTTTCCTGGAATCGGCTGCAGATCTTTTATCACCCAAGGGAAGGCTATGCGTCTTGTCGTTCCATTCTCTGGAAGATCGTATCGTCAAGCGCAAGTTCAAGGCTTTGGCAACAGGGTGTGATTGCCCGCCTGATTTTCCGGTGAGTGCATGTGGAAAGGCGCCCCAAGTGCGCTTGTTGACCCGCAAGGTGCTCCGTCCGACCAAGGAAGAGGTTGATCGCAACCCCATGGCGCGCAGCACGCGGATGAGAGCCGTTGAAAAAATTTAAGACGGCGTAACCAGACAAATGGGACATAATCGCCCCGCTGAGAAATAAAGTGATGGCCCCAAGACCGAACACTAAAAACAAATCCTCGGGTAAGAAAATGACAGGGGTTTGGGTACTGATCCTGGCACTGTTCATGGGTGAATTGCTTTTTTATACCTGGTGTCGGGTGCAATGCGTGCAGGTCGGCATCGCCATTTCGGCAGAGCGCCGCAAAGCAGCGGAGCTCAACACTCTGCGTAACAGTTTGAAAATTGAACTGGCGCGGTTAAAGGCGCCGGAGCGCATATCATATATTGCGCGCAGGAAATTGGGATTGGATATGCCGGAACCTTCGAAAACCATACTGGTGCCATGATCATGAAACCTTCCAAAGGCAGCACCCGCAGGGCGGGTTTTCTGAGCGCGTTATTTTTGCTGTGGTTTGCTGTCGTTGGCGTGCGTGCCGGCTATTGGCAAATCTATCGCGGCGAGTGGCTGCAGGATCAAGCCGAAAGTCAGGTTAAAGAGAAGCTGACCATACGCGGCAAACGCGGGACAATTTATGACGCCCGCCATCAGGCCATGGCGGTCAGCATAGAGACCCTATCCGTGGCCGCTTATCCCGGTCGAATAGAGAATAAAGCCAAGGCCGCTTCCCGGCTGGCAAAGGTGATGGGGCTAAAACGCAGCACGATCCGCCGCAAGTTAACCAGCGGCCGACATTTTGTCTGGCTGCAGCGCAAGGCCACACCCAAAGTCGTTGATGCCGTGCGGGCACTTGAGATGTCGGGGGTGGACTTCATACCGGAGCACAACCGGTTCTATCCCAATACCACCTTGGCGGCACAGGTACTCGGGTTTGCCGGTATCGACGACCATGGCCTGGAAGGGGTCGAGTTTTTTTATGACCGGGAGCTCAAAGGCGGCGAGCAAATGTAACCATACTGAAAGACGCACTGGGACGGGGATTCGATGTCGACCGACTGGCCACGCCCGTGCAGGTTGGCAATAACCTGGTACTGACCCTGGATCGTCACATCCAGTATATCGCCGAGCAGGCTTTGGCAGAGGCAGTGAAAAAATATAAGGCCAAGTCGGGTATGGCCCTGGTCATGAATCCGCAGACCGGCGCACTACTGGCAGTGGCCCATAACCCGGCATTCAATCCGAACACCTACCGGAAATATAATCGTTCGGTGTGGCGCAATCGGGCGATCACCGATCCCTTTGAGCCGGGTTCGACCATGAAGATCTTCAGCGTGGCGGCCGCGCTCGAGACCGGCAAGATGGGGCCCAGCACGATCTTTTATTGCGAAAACGGCACTTACACCATCGGCGGTCATGCCGTGCATGACACCAAATCCCATGGATGGCTGTCTGTCCAGCAGATTGTAAAGTATTCCAGTAATATCGGGGCTGTAAAGCTGGTTGAAAGGATCGGCGGGCACTCCTTGTTCGACGGGTTGAAGGCGTTCGGTTTCGGGCAACGGACCCGTATCGACAGTCCCGGCGAATCACCGGGCTCATTGTCCCACTACAAGCGCTGGACGTCTGTGGATACCGGCGCCATCGCGTTTGGTCAGGGTGTTTCGGTGACGGCCCTGCAATTGATCACCGCTGTATCGGCCCTGGCCAATGATGGCCTGATGATGAAGCCTTACATTGTGCAAGCGGTGACGGACCCCAATGGCCGGCTCTTGCGCAATAATGAGCCCCATGCTGTCCACCAGGCGGTAGCGGTTGAAACTGCGCGTACAGTGCGGCGCATCATGCGCACTGTGACTACGCAGGGCGGGACCGGCACCGAAGCGGATTTGGACGGTTATGAAGTATGCGGCAAAACCGGAACGGCCCAAAAGATCGATGAGAAAGGACGATATGCGCCCCACAAATATGTGGCCTCTTTTGTTGGATTCGCGCCGGCCAAACAGCCGGCGTTGACAGTACTGGTGATTGTGGACGAACCCAAGGGGATCTATTACGGGGGCATCGTCGCAGCGCCGGTTTTTAAAAAAATCATCAAAGAGTCTCTGGGATACCTCAACATCCAACCCGGCAAAAGCATGCAAAGACTCAGGGTATCCAGAGAGATCAAGGTCAGCGGATGAAATTGGCGGAACTGATCAGTAATGTGGGCTCCCTGCCCGAAGGATGCGATGCATCAAGCGCTGATCCGCTTTGCAATCCGGAGATTAACGCCATTACCTGTCGTTCCCAGGATATTGCGCCCGGGGGGCTGTTCGTGGCGGTCAAAGGGTTCGCCGCAGACGGTCATGCATACATCGGCCAGGCTGTTGAATCGGGTGCATCGGCTGTGGTGTGTGAGCGACCGGTCGACGTGAATGCCGCCATTGTAACTGTTGAAAACTCACGCAAGGCACTGGCGGAGCTGGCAGCCGTTTTCTATGGGCATCCATCCAAGGATATGA
>JARROD010000429.1:0-2749 GCA_037384225.1 Exilibacterium sp. | reverse complement strand
TTGATGTAAGCATGCATTTCCAGGCGTTCATCGACCCAAAAATAAATGCGTTTAAGAACGTTCATGCGCAATTCCCCCGTAAGGCACCGTTTCGGTGGCCAAAAGTATCCGGTTATCTTCGATCCTGGTTCTATGCCGCCTCAACGGCTTGGGAGGCGGACCGCTGATGACCTCTCCCTCAGCGTTATAGAGGCCGTTATGGCAGGGGCACTTGAAGATTTGCCGGTCGTCGTCCCAGGTCACGATACAACCCAGATGGGAGCAGGTGGCAGAGATCGCAACCACTTCATTTTCCTTTATACGCTTCACGTAGGCCAGCGATCTGGCACTGGCGGTGAGCCAGCCATCTTTTTTCTCATATTCCAGAACGACCCGACTGAAACCTGGATTATGCTCTGCGGCATCATCGAGTTCAACTTCAATCCATCTGACTTTTTCCTGACGGAAGGAGGGGCCAATGGCGAATCGAACCAAAGCAACCCCGCTTACGACGGTAATCGCCCCGGTGATGGTATAAATTCCCACTTCCATGAATCTGCGCCGATCCAACCCGGATGTTTCGCCCATATACACCCCCTGCCTTCAAATCGCGTTAAAATAGCCGGTGCAAGGTCATCACTGACCAGACGGGATTGGCACTTTCCAGGATAATGCAACAACCCATTTCAGAAAGCGGAGATCATTTGGGGGGGTGTGCTCGGGGTCAGTGGGATTTTCGGTATGGAATTTCAGGCTTCAACCAAATTCTTTTGATCAATAGCACCCTTTGAGCCACTGTCGGAAATCAGGCCTCACAAACGCCTATAAAACTATTAAAGGCAACCGCGCTGTCGATTGTCAACAGCTAATCATCAGACCTTAGGAATATTATTCCATAAGATCAAATCATTACTATACTAATAAGATATAATATTTGCAGGGCTCATGGATGTGTCAATAGGAAGATTGGCAAGGAAGAATTGATCCCAAGTCTTCCTTTTTCTGCAACCATAGGGTTTATTGTCCATACTGATTCACATTTCCTGAAAAAAATAGGTAAAAAACCTCTCACTTTGCCAGATGCGGATATCCGCAATCCTGGCTTCTCTATTGAAATAGACAGTATATACAACTGGTTACCTGTCTGTATGCCTGATAATCACATCTGGCCTGATTTTTGAAAGGCCTTTAATAATGGCGGAACGGATAACCTCCGCTACATATTGGGTCAGGCTTCCATATAACCAAAATTACACACAGCAAAGCGTCCCATGAAAAAGATTGGCGTCGTCATCATCATTGTTGTAATTTCCCTTTTTCTTTTGATCGGGTGGCAGCCGGCTTTCGCAGGCGGGCCGGGCCCGGCCGGCGGCCTGTTGGGACATTGGTTCAAACCGGTTTCACAGGATGACCTCGACATCGCTTCCGACCCGCGCCGGAATCCGCGCGCAGCAGTGATGCACTTCTATCAGCGCCGGGGTTTCCAACCGGCCTGGATCGGCAATGGCGGCCCGCTGCCGCAACTGGAAACCCTGCTGCAAACCTTTGGCCGTGCGACTGCCAACGGTCTGCGGGAAAGGGACTATGTTTTTTGGACGCCTGAATCCGTCATAAGCCATGACGCCCTCTTTTCCGATGAAATCGAACAATTGGGTGCCTGGGACCTGGCCGCGCTGGACGCCACCCTGACAGACGCAATGCTCCGGTATGCCGCACATCTTTCCTCCGGCCGGGTTCGACCGGCAGAACTTCCCCCGTCGTTTGCGGGCGAGGAAGCATCCGCCATAAGGGATCTTCCCGGAGAATTAGCTGACGCGATAAATACCGGCCGTCTTGAAAACTTCCTCCAGGGCCTGAGCCCCCGTCACCGGCAGTACCGGACCTTGAAAGAAACACTCCTGCGCTACCGGAAAATCCAGGCCCACGGCGGCTGGCCGCGGATCGGACAGGGGCCCGGGCCCAAGTTCCCGGGGCTGAAGATCGGCGACACCGGCGACCGGGTGAAGGCCCTGCGCCGCCGCCTCGCCATCACCGGCGATCTACAGGCCGTCCCATGGTTGCCGGGCCGCAGGTTCGGTGCGCCACTGGAAGCCGCCTTGAAACGATTTCAGCGCCGCCACAGCCTGAACGCCGACGGCGTCGTCGGCCGCCGCACCCTGGAGGCCCTCAACATCCCCGTTGAAACGCGCATACTTCAGTTGATGCTCAACATGGAACGCTGGCGCTGGTATCCGGAGGACCTGGGGCCAAGATACGTGATGGTCAATATTCCCGCCTACGAACTGCGCCTGGTGCAAGACCGCACCGAAACGCTCTCCATGCGCGTCATCGTGGGAAAGAAAAAAAGACCCACACCGGTCCTGTCCAGCCGGCTGACCTATCTGGAAGTAAATCCGTACTGGAACGTCCCTCAGAAAATCGCCCGCAAGGATCTGCTGCCCAAAATCCAGGCCGACCCCGGGTTCCTGGCCCGACAGGGGATTCAGGTGTTTGACAGCTGGAAAAAGGACGCGCCGGCCCTGGACCCCCTGGCCATAGACTGGTCAAGGGTATCGGAAGACCATTTCCCCTATCGCCTGCGCCAGGAACCCGCCGCGCGCAATGCCCTGGGCCGGATCAAATTCCTGTTCCCCAACGCCCAGAGCGTTTACATTCACGACACGCCCGGCAAATCCCTGTTCAAAAAAGCCCGCAGACCCTTTTCCTCCGGCTGTGTAAGAGTAAAAGACCCCATGGCGCTGGCCGTCCAACTGCTCAAGGACCAGCAATG
>JARROD010000428.1:0-3303 GCA_037384225.1 Exilibacterium sp. | reverse complement strand
CGCTCACTGTTACTGAGCTGGTAAAGCAAAGCACACATGTTGTGGAGGCAGAATTATTGAAAATCAACAGTCATTGGTCTGCTGACAAGACATATATCTATACAGCTGCAACATTCAAGGTCAATTCAGTTTTGCGCGGTAAAATTGCAAGTGAAAATATTGTCGTGTACCTTCCCGGCGGGGAGATAGGCAACACGAGGCAGTTTGTGATAGGCGCTCCGGATTTTTCACCTGGGGAAAAAAGCCTGTTGATTCTAAGAGCGATTGATCAAGGTCTTGTCAAAGGAAATGTAGCGGCCAATTCATTCAATATTATTTCTCTTTCTCAGGGAAAATTTTCATTAGTGAAATGATATACCCAAAGCGTTTGAGATTTAGGTGTGCAGAGCACGCCCCTTTTTGTCCCTGGCCGCGTTGCTCCGTCCAGCCGCTCCGTATCAACTTATGGGTAAAGGGCGGAACCAGGCTTGCATTCTCAGGAGCCCAGTTTCATGCGCCGCTGCGCGACAATCCCCTTCAACAGCTCTTCCATTTCCGCCCTGATTCCCGGTTCGCCTTTCAGGCTGTAAGGCCCGTGCTCGCGGATCAATTGTATGCCCTGCGCTTTCACATTGCCTGCGACCATGCCGGAAAACGCCCGCCTCCATTTATTACAATTTTGGCTCCATCCGTTAATTCATTTTCAATACTGCCTTTAAGTTTACCCCTCACTCAATTAAAAAATATTATGGAACTAGAAAATAAAAAAACTTTGGCGTGAATTTTTCTGAGTGTGTTGCGGGTGGTCTTTACATCAGAAAAATTATTGCTTAGAGTCCCTCCCGGTGTTACCCATCCGCCACGGGTATAGTGCTGGCCGAAAACCTCTTTTTCGGCCAGGCGCCAATTAACCATTGATCGTTCTTTTCGCCAACCAAACCTCAACCCTGTAAAGGAGCACAAAAATGGATAGTTATGACTTTAGCCGGGAAACGGGCAGACCCGTTTCACCGCCACTGCCGGAAGATTACTCGATGGGCTATCTCCCGCAAATGTCCACCTACAGCGGCGCCTCACAAAGCCGGACCACCAGCGTCCCGCAACCCATCGATTTCGGCAGCACTGCCTCGGGGTACAGCGGCTCCTCACAAAGCCGGAACACCAGCGTCCCGCAAATCGAGTACGGCGGCAGTACCTCGGGGTACAACGGCTCCTCTCAAAGCCGGCGCACCAGCGCCCCGCTAATCGAGTACGGCAGTTCCTCACAAAGCGGCAGGACCACAGGGCCCGGTACCAGAGCCTCACAACAGACTAATGCGCGGTATCATTCAGACGAAGTAAAAGCGAGAGCGCTAAGCGAAATGCAACAGGAGCTGGCCAGAGGGGGAACGATAAGATCATATGCCAGTAGATCAACAATCCCGTATGCCACCCTTACTTGGTGGCATGGCCAGCTCAGCGGTTCAAGGCCGGGCCGTCGGTATGCTTCAGCCGAAGAAAAAGCTAGCAGGCTAAGCGAATTGCAACAGGAGTTGGACAGAGGGGGAACGATAAAAGACTATTCCGAGAGAACAGGAATCTCGCTACGCACTCTTACTCAATGGCGTCAGGATGCTAGATCAAGAAACTCATAGTAGCTCTGTAACGTACCGCTATATCTGAGGAGATTCGTTCCGACCTATTTGGGATGGAACAAACATTTTTATTCCGCACCACAGCAGGGTATTTCAATTCCTTTCGCTGTGTGGAATCAATTTTCAGTTATCTCTATACCCGTGGCGGATGGGTAACACAAGGGAGGACTCTAAGCAATAATTTTTCTGATGCAAAGAGTACCCACAACACACTCAGAAAAATTATTACCTAGAATGCCCCCGGTGTTACGCTTAAACCCGGGTGTCCAAAAACGCTCAATTCAAGCCTTTTTTCTTTCCCGAAAAATGGACCTGAAGATTCCGGGTTAAATGCACCATGAGGAGCTTGAAGAACATGAAGAATGGAATTTTTTTACCCTTCATGTTTTTCATGGAAAAAATACGGATAGTATTAGACACCCTACGCTTAAACTTGGATGTCAGTTATATGCGTATTTTGGAATTAGTGGTAATATACCCAAAGCGTTTGAGATTTAGGTATAGTGCTGCAATAAAACGCTTCCGGTTTGAGGTAGAGAAAGAAAGAGGCCTGATCCTTCTACCTTCCCAGGGCGGGGTGCTCGATCTCCCCTCAAGGATTTTATATGTTGTCTTCGACTAGCTCCTTTCGGGCTCATCCAACGCAGACGTATATTCCTTGCGGGACATCGTAAACCCTTCGGATCTTACATCTGGGATCGGTTTATCGGAACTGGCGGAATCGGTACCCCTTTTGCTAAACTTCCGACTCATGGCTGTTTCAAAGAATTCATCTTGCCTGCGCTCTGTTTCTGCCCTTTCTGAAACACCGGGCTGGAATCAGTGGGCCTAAGTCTAGCTTTTGCAACGACACCAAGCGGGATGCATGGGAATCTATAAAACAAAAAGGGGAAGTTATTTCGTGCACGGCCCTTATGTGCCGTCCGACGGCGGTATCGCTATGGTTGAAATTCCCAACTTAGACATAGTATTTCTATCTGCCTCTTTCATTTCTTCTATTACTGATCTCATCTGCGTTCCACAACTGATTATATGTTTTACGATCCTCTGAATGTTCGCTATCTCTAAGTGCCAACATGCCTGCCCTATATGATTCCCTGGATACACTTGGCATTTCGGCTCTCACCCCCGGGATCCAGGTGTCAGTGTTAGACATGGTACGCTCAGTCACTCCGCCTCTTGGAAACTTCTGTGTCATGGCGGCTTCGAATAGTGCATCCTCCCGGCGCGTTCTTTCAGCCTTTTCCCTTGCTGTCTCGCCAGTTCTGGCAAATTCGGAAGATCCTACGGTGGCATTTGAACGAGTTAGTATTCTGCCAGCCGTGCGGCCCAGGGATACGTGGGTCCTGGTGTCGCGACTTAAGGATGTTCCGGCCCTGCTGGAAGGTTCATTTTGTTGCCGTTGATTCGGTCCCGTGGTACGACCGGAGTATGATGATATATTGTCCACTGAATATTACCACTTTGGTTACATTGGTTAGAAAAGTTCGAAAGTTCATTTTGTCAGGCGTTCTATACCCAAAGCGTTTGAGATTTAGGTGTGCAGAGCGCGTCAATTTTTGTTCCCCCTTCCTTTAATAACAGGGGCGCGACGACGCTGCATGGCAGGCCCCATGTGAGGGCGCTAGCGCCGCGAATGCCTGGAGCGGCTGGACGGAGCAACGCTGCCAGGGACAAAAAGGGGCGTGCT
>JARROD010000427.1:0-4965 GCA_037384225.1 Exilibacterium sp. | reverse complement strand
GCGGGACCATCAAAGCTATTCAGACGAAGTAAAATCTAAAGTGCTAAGCGAAATACAAGAGGAGTTGGCCAGAGGGGGATCGATACAATCATATGCCAATAGATCAACAATCCCGTATAGCACCCTTAGGACATGGCGTGGGAGTATAGCAACGCGGGTCCATCGTACCTATTCAAACGAAGAAAAAGCTAGCATACTAAGCGGATTGCGTCAGGAGCTGCAGAATAACACGTCAACGCTAAAATCATATGCCGACAAAAAAGGAATCCCGGTACGCACTCTTAGTTATTGGCTTAAAGACGAAGGTACATCAAGAGGCACATAGTAGCTCTGTAACGTACCGCTATATCTGAGGAGGTTCGTTCCGACCTGTTTGGGATGGAACAAAAATTTTTATTCCGCACCGCAGCAGAGTATTCCAATTTAAATTGGTCGACAAGGCCGTCTGGCCATATTCGCCAACGAGGTAGTTGAAACTTCTCCGTCTTTTCGGTTACTCACTATAATATTGAATAGCACTTGACTGTTATAAGATTAATAGTGGAAAAAAATTGATACATTCAATTCCTGGTACTGTGCATGTTCGTCATCATTCGCTGACATCTGAGTCCGCTATGCAAAAAGGAACGCCTGTTCTCGGCAACGATGATACGGGGTTCACATCACACCCTGCAGTAATGGAAAAACGGCTTGATGCTTTGCGTCATTCTGTATCCCCGGGGACGCTGAAACAGGAATTACATGGTTTTCTGCATCGGCATTGGCGCTATGATCAGAATGTTTTTCAGGACGGAATAGCAAAAGGATCCTACGCGGAAAAGCGTCGCTCAGACTTGCGGGCTATCAAGGGCGCAGAAGATATTGCCGGGCAATATGGAGCCAGTTTGGCCGCTATTGATGTACTCGTCAATTCTCCTGTGTACGATAAGGTGCGTTTAAATGGTAAAGAGGGGAATTTGCCCAAACAGGGGGGGAGAGCAACACCCTCGGCTTATCTGAATTCATCCTCGTTTCAGGCACTTCTACCGGGGCTATTTGTGCTGAAGATCCCTGATCTGCTCACTATGGCTTCAGCCCGGGACTTAAGTAAATTGTTCGGTGCTGGTCCATCCGCTTACACGATTATGGCGGAGAAATACGGGCCAAAACAGCCAGTAGAGACTGATCCTGAAGTCAATAATGATACCTGGTTGGCCACTCTCAAAGGAACAGAAAGCCAGTCGATTAGCGATCGTTTGCGCGCTATTCCGGACGATCACTCATCGGCGGTGCTGGCCAAAACAGCCGCTTCGTTACTGGATAAGTTAATCAACGTATTGGAAATGCGTGGTCTGAATATCAAACATCGCCATGATCCTGTCCTGGAAAATGGGCTGAAGGCGTTATATGCCGTAGCAGACAGCTTACCGACACTGAGTCACGACAGTATTAAGTTTACCAATGGTTACCAGATCTTCATGGAAGAACTGCAAGTTTGCCTGAGTGCCACCAAACCCTATGACATCGAGGATTTCCGTACGGTTGCCGCCCCTTTGGTGTCTTCTCATAGTCTGCCCGAAACATTTCCCGTGCCTCAGGTACAATTGGTCAGCTCTGGCATGGGGGCTTTGGCTATCGGTCAGGAACTGACCAAGATGCTCACCGGAAGATCTGGTATTGAGGACCTGGTCAGCCCTTCCATGGGGAAAACGCCCATCTACTATGAACTGGACGACTTAAGGGCGCGTAAGCCGCAGGGTTCTCGACTTTCTACCTTTCTTCAAGAAGCTCAATACACATTGAACATCAAAGATAAAAATAACAATTACGCGTTTACCACAACACTCCATAGCAGCGTACCGAATAAAGCAGGCACTCATAGCGGTTGGGGTGTGAACGACGTGATCGAAGCTTTGCAGATGCGTTTGGATCAGGCGAAACCCTTTTTTAACCGGCCGGTAGTGTTAATGCTGGATGCCACCATTGAAAAACGCGGTGAAATGGACACTCTCATCAGCCACTTTGCTGACTCTCTTCGAAAAGGGCGCTTGCGTATGGTTGTCTGCAAGAGTTATCAGAAGTATTCCAATCTGGGTAGCGGCAAAGTCATGGGAGGTGGCGTAGCCCTGATATCGGCTGACGACCGTGCTGCCAGAAATGCCCAAAAATATCTCATGGGCGTAGAGAAGGATCTGAACTGGATGAACAGCAACGAATCCCAGTTGTTGAGATAGGGCGGTTGAAAATGCACGTGTTGTGGCCGAGTCTTGTTTTCATGGTCAACATGGTCATGTCCGCTTCGACGGTATGGATGATACCCTGCCCTTTGGAACGCTGTATAAATCAGATGACTATAATCATTTCGTATCCTTGATTATCGATAGACGTGATGTGAAGATTCCGATAATGCAGGCACACCATTTAAACTTCAATATGATAGGCTTGCGCGGTGGTTTTGGTTACGCCAATACCACTATAAGTCATGTGTCTCTATTAAAAAAGGATGCTTTTCGGATGAGCTTTGGTCAGGAAAGCCAGGCTGAACTGACAGAATGTTTCTTCATGGCCAGCCGTATGTTGCACTCCCAAGGCAGCCACTGGGGATGGCCACAGGCCTATAAACTCGTGCACAAGCTCATTGACGATACGTTGCCACGTGACTCTGTACCCCCGAACCAGCGCAAAAGTCTCGCGCAACGTCTACTGCAGATTGACCGACAGGAGCGACCTCATAGTGATGAGAAAACCCTGCTGACAGAGAGCGTTACCAGACTCCGCCAACAGCGTGAAAGTAATGGCGCAAGAGGGTTGACACTGAATAAGATCGCCTCTGTTGTGAACCATATGGGAAATATCACCCTGAAAATAATCGGGCCTGATAATTGGTGCGATAAGCCTGACCGCAAGATTATCGATGAACTGCTGCAGGGGTTGATTCATTCTGGCATGCCGGGTATATCCGCCATTGGACGCGCCAACCTGATGGAACTGCAGATGTTGATGTGCCGGGCAGACATGGAAAGCAAATCTCCGCAACAACAGCAAGCCGGGCTGAGTACCCTGATTGATGCGGCCGTTCGCATACCAGGGTTACCGCAGCTGAATCGATATCTGCTGCAGATTCCGGATAAGGTATTCAAAGACGCCAAATATGCTGAGCGGGATCGGGCGATCCAAGCTTTTTTTATTCCGCTGAATAGTCAGGCACGGCAGATGTTGATCCATCAGCTACTGGAAGAACGGCATGTTGAAAAGGCAAATGCCTGCCTGCGGGTATTTGAGAAAACAGAGGCCAATCCTGTTTTATAAACGTCTGGCGGCCACCGGCAGCAGGTTCACCGTCACAATACTCAGCACATTTGTCCACAGCCTCTCGATATTTTCGTGAAATTGTCTGTCAGTGTATTGAGGATCAGGTCTGATTATTTCAACGTATTCGAGAAGCGCCTTTCCACTTCAGGGAAATCGGCGTATGCTTCGAAAGTTGAAACGTTGAGGTTTCTGGTGTTGGCCAAGGGGGGATTCCCACTTTTTGGGAATCCCCCTTTGGCCATTATCCGGATAGCGAACCTACAACGCTTTTCACAATTACTGACACATGATGTGAATGTTTAGCTTAAAATAACTTTTTGTTCCGCACAGTTATGTCAAGGTTTGTGAAATCCGCTGTAAGTCAGAAAACAGCAGCGCGCAATGGAGACTTCGATTCATGAACAGAACCTCCTTCATTCTCAAGCATTGATGCGCTAAGACATGCCGATGTCAATACCAGAGAGCTCTCCAGACATGGTGTTCTTAAAGTTGCAGGCAAAGAATATCAAATTCAGCTAAAACTTAATGGCGAATTCATAGTCAATCGGCATGAAGGTGGCCAAACATCTTTTTTCAACTCGGCCTCTGAATTGTTCAGCCACCGTTTGGCGGAGGGGAGTTTGTCTTCACGCAGCTCACGTATCGCTGAAGTATTAAATGAAAAAAGAACACCTGGGGAAAGAGCGGGTTATCATACTCCTCCGCCTTTTGCCACTCCTGCCAGAGCGGCAAGGAATGCCCAACCACAACCCACTCAACGGCCCTCCTTTGCCACTCCACCGCGAGGTTATAGAGCAGATTTTACTGTTAACACTCATAAAGCAAGCAGCAGTGGGACTAAAAAGGCAAGTTCGGCAGAGGCCAGCACAGCCTCCACCTCAACGGGAAGGCATGCTAATGCACGAAACCCGGTATTTGCAGCTAGTTTAAAGGAACTTGCTAAGTGGAGCGAGATAGAACAGACTTCCATAGCCGACCCTCGTTCTATGCGTGGGGGAAAAAAGAAAATTTTAATGACCGCAAAGACAACGCTGGAAACTAGTATTGGACGCTTCGGGCTGCAATTATCGGATGTATTGGTACACGATGATGGTAAAACTTTAGCTGCTAATCTTAACCATATTGAGTTTAAAAAATTCTTCAAAAGTGGAGGACTACCCTGGGACCGGCCTGCCGATAATGTAGTGGAAAAATGTGACTCCCTTATCAAAAAAGCTGATTCGTATTTTGAAGCTTTTCAAAATGAGAATAGAGCTGATCTTTCCCCATTGGCGATGCCCCGTAATAACGAGCCTCTTGACATTATCAAGGAAATTCTCCAGGGAGATTCAGGGTTAGTGATCGGAGAGGTTCATAATTGTGTAGCGAGTAAACGTGTGCTGATAGAGAATATGAAAGATTTGAAATCAGCTGGCGTTACCACATTATTTATGGAGCATTTGTGCTCTGACTCACACGGGAAGGATCTGGCCAACTATTTTAGCGCTCCGAAAGGCGCCCCAATGCCCAAACGCCTGGAGGTATATCTGGATACCCAGACTAGAGGGCAAAGAAAAATAGGAGACAAGCCAAGCCAGTATGGTTTCAAGGAACTCGTTCAGGCGGCGAAAGAGGCAGGTATTAATGTTATTCCTGTGGATACTGCCGCTACCTACGCCACATCGACGAGTGATG
>JARROD010000426.1:2813-4070 GCA_037384225.1 Exilibacterium sp. | reverse complement strand
CCCGTAACACGCTCAAAAAAATACACGCCAAAGTTTTTTTATTTTCTAGTTCCATAATATTTTTTTATTGAGTGAGGGGTAAACTTAAAGGCCGTATTGAAAATGAATTAACGGATGGAATCAAAATTGTAATATACCCGTAGCGGATAGGATTTAGGTGTTCAGAGTGCGTCGGCATGCCGCATCACTCTTTTTGTTAACAGCAAGGCGCGAGGGCGTAAGCGCCGTGAATACCTGGAACGGCTGGGTCGGCGAATAGCCCGCTATTTAACCGACGAGCAAAGCTTACCGCATCCTGCTCTCGCCCCACCCCTACATCCCTGTAGGGGACGCCGCTGTGGGCAAAATCGGAGGCAACGTCCTCCGCCCGTTGGGCTTCGTTCCTCGGCCCAACCCACAGAAAGTGCTTAATGTGCTATCGATGAAGAAGAGCTAGCGCGCGTCTCTTGATGAACCTTCGTATTTCTTGATCCAATATTGAAGAGTGCTTATCGGGACTCCTGTTCTCCTGGAAAATTCGATCTGCGTTTCCCCGCTGTCCCGCCAATCGCTTACCGTTTTAGACCTCCTTTCTGCGACTCTTTCGGCTAAACGGCTCTTCGATGAAACGCCTGCTTCCTTAATCCACCCAAGAAAGGTGGTTCGCGGGATTCCTTTTCTCTTGCAAAATGCCGACTGCGATTCCTCGCTGTCCCGCCAAGCTGTTAGCATTGCAGATTTTTCTTCGTCTGGATAGGAATACCCTCTCCGCGATGAAGTCCGCTGTGAGGCACTGCTCCCTGTGGCACCGCCGTTTTGTGAGGCGCTGCCGTACTCGATTGGCGGGACGCTGGTGTGCCGGCTTTGCGAGGCGCCGCTGTACCCTGAGGCACTGCCGCCGAAATCGATGGGTTGCGGGACGCCGCTACTGCGCCCGCTTGGTGACGTGTCGCTATAGGCGGGCATTTGCGGGAGATAGTCTCCCGAGTGTTCGTCCGGCAGTGGCGGTGAAGCGGGTCTGCCCAGATACCGGCCAAAGTCATAACTATCCATTTTTTGCTCCTGTAAAGCGTTGAGGTTTAGTTGGCGAAAAGAACGATCAATGATTAATTAGCGCCTGGTTGAAAAAGAGGTTTTCGGCCAGCACAATACCCGTGGCGGATAGAATTCAGGTTCAATGATCAATCCAATCCTGTTTAAACGTAACGGTTCAGGTGTCCACAATCGCATTCGTGCACGGAAGCCGCGAGCATAACACGCAACCGCGAGACACATAAT
>JARROD010000426.1:0-2758 GCA_037384225.1 Exilibacterium sp. | reverse complement strand
GAATCACACGATACGGACTGGCTCGACAAGAGTCCCGAGGAGCGCCACCGCACCATGACCGGTTTTTGCTCCTGCAAAACCGGCATACATGCCATCCTTGGCAATAACCTGGATGCAACCTCTCAAGCGAGTCTTCAACATCGACATTGAAGACTGGTGCGCTCAGCCGACAGGATCTCGCTGGATATCAATAGGTTGCAATGCGCCGGGGTTCGGGTCACCGGACGGGAGTTACACTGAGGTTACAGCGACCGATAAAAGCCACTGCAGGCGTAAATAGTTTGCGTATCAAGAGGCTGGTAAAACAACCACAGTTGCTCACGCAATCGCGCAACCGTCAAGGGTGTGTGCGACCCGCGAAATACATTGCTGACACAAACAGGCCGACTCCAGCCGGCCTCCAACAAAGTGCCGTAGCCATTGCTGGTAGTGTCATTTTTTGCCGGGTTATAGGAAACCGGGTTGACCGGTGTCAGTGTGCCGCTGAGCGAAAAGGTTTCACTGAGCAGTTGAGTGTTGTTGGGACCGTTGTGCAGAAGATGGATAACACCATCCAGAGTCGCGGCGGCAAGTGTACCACTGGCCTGAAATCCACAGGCGAGTGGTTCTTTCTCCCCCGGCGTGAGGGCATTCACCGTTTCGCTAAAATGGTGGAGGGGAAAGGCACTGCCGGACCAGGCGTTACAAGCGGTATCATCATAGGGACCGGCATATTCACTTTGACTGATATCCAGCGTGTTAAATTCTGCCGTGTTATAACTTAAGCAACTCAGTTGTGCCGTTGCGCCAATTTTATAAATCAACAAGATCGTAGCGCCCAGAGCGACTAAACTAAAACGGCCTTCACTGTGTGTACAGATAGGCTTTTCTGTCTGCTGCCAGGCTCCGTTGCGATAATCGAGACTATACAAGCTCCCCTGCTGATCGCTGTAAACCAATAAAAAACGGGACTGGTAGGGTACAGCCACCAGTGCAACATCACCAATATTAGCGTTGACGGGCACATCAATATCGCACCAGCCCTGGTTGAGATCATAGTGTTTAACCGCGAGCTGTTTCTCGTTATTGCGATACGCGAGCAGCAACGCTGTCTCACTGGCGGCTGCACTTAGGCTCATAAGCGGCGGGTTAGGGTCGCGGTCAGCGTCTTCGGCAAAGGGCAGCGCTTGTGACCAGTGAGTGCCATCAAAGGTACTAAAGCACAGCGTGCCATTGTCGTCTGAGCCAATCAGATAAAGTCTGTCGGCGTAGCTGGCGGAGCAGAGCTGTCGAAGCGGTTTTAACGGTGTTTGCTGTGGCACCTGCCATTGAAACTGCCTGCCCCACAGAAACTGAAACCAGTTTGCATCGCGATCATTTTTACCCAGATCACCGAGGTTGAAATTTTTCTCTATGGTTTTTAACAGGCTGTAGTGATTATAGCCTTCGTGCTGCTGACCCGGTGCAATCATATCCCCCAGTAGCACAGTGTAAATTTGATTGGGACCGTCATAGGTGTACTTCTTGCCTTTATCGTAAAAAGCTTCGAAGTCCGCTTCGTCATAGGTGACAACGACCAACGTGCGCGGCGGAAGTTTACTGTCGGGGCCGGGGAAGTTCAACCCTGCAAAAAACGACTCCAGCCAACGCGCCTGCTGATCCACCAGTATGGGCGCGCGTTCGCCTTTAAGATCATTATTTAAACTACCCGCCAGGTAGTGACCATCGTTCCACATGTTCGGGGTGAACCAGGCGTATTCAGGTAACTCGCCGTTAAGCAGGTCGCGCCAGAACCCCGCTTCATTATCAATATTGTTCCAGCGTTGTTGATTGTTCAGAATATTTTTAAACGAGGAGAAAGGGTTATGTTTGATAACGTAGGGGAAATGATCTTTGGGGGTAAAGTTATGCGCACACCAGGGTGTATCCTCAGCGATGTAGCTGTCCATATACGCTTTCCAACGCAGGTTTTGCGCTGAGGCTTCGATTAAATCGACAATGGTTTGCTGTGGCAGAGGCGACGGCTGCTTATCATCGCTGACACCGCAAAGCTCTCCGGCAATAGATGCAATGTAATTCGTCTGCGAAGGATGCATTACGCCAAAGCTGTTACACAGCTCTATACCCTGCGCCGCCAGTCTGCGCATATAATCGTTTTCCATCACATAGCCACGGTACTCATTTTCAAACATGATTATAAGTACATGGTCGAATGGGCGCTGATTAACAAGCCGATTATTATCTGTATCGACAATGCGTGTCATTAACTTTCCCCTTTGCCAGGATATTCCCAACTGGGACCGGCACAATAGCCTTTGGGTGCGGCTCTTTTTTAACGACGTATTTATGAGGCTTTAATCTGAGACAAACTTGCCAAATGTATCACAAAATATATTAGAAGCATGTCGCAAGCCGCTAAATTTCTCGATATTTAAAGTAAATTTAGCGACAGTTTTTGCGCCATGCCTACCCTGAATACAAGCGTCGTTAAAAAGGAGCCGCACCCAATTAAATTAGCAAGCCACAGCAGCTTGGGCCGCGGAGGTTCGGCGAAGGAGGCACAAAATACAACAGTTTCAATCCCCTTAACACCGGAAGCCAAAAGGGCAAGCGCAACCAGTCCGGAAAAAGACTCCGCCAAAAGCACCACCCTTCCCGGTGGAAGCCGACTTGCCACAAACTCAGCAAGTTCATTCACTGAAAGCCTTTTGTTCGGCGGGTACGCGATAACCAATGTGCAAACATCCGTCGGCAATGCTTCCACAAATGGCCGGAACAG
>JARROD010000425.1:0-2770 GCA_037384225.1 Exilibacterium sp. | reverse complement strand
CTATTTAGAGCAACTCGAAATAGATTACGTTTTCGGTATTCCGGGCGGAGCCATAGTGCCGCTGTTCAACGCACTGGCCCGCAGCGAAAAACGCGGCGGCCTCAGGGCAATTGTTTCCCGGCATGAAACTGACGCCGCCTTTATGGCAGACGGCTATCACGCGCAAACCGGTAAACTCGGCGTATGCTGCGCTACCACCGGACCAGGCACTACAAACCTTGTCACCGGTGTGGCTTCAGCCCACGCCAACAACGTGCCCATGCTAATAATAACTGCTCAAAGTGCCTTACCTAAACTCGGAGAGGGCGCTTTTCAAGACTCATCCTGCACGGGTATCGACAGTGTCGGACTGTTTAAGCATATCACTTTGTACAGCACTCTGGTTTCCCACCCCAATCAATTGGAAAGTAAATTAATCACCGCGATTACTACCGCCTTTGGCCCGCAACCCGGCCCGGTTCATTTGAGCATTCCCCTCGACGTCTTGAGCGCGCCGGCGCAGCGTAAATCCTGCTTTAATATTAAACGACAGCTTAGACAACCCAAGCTATTCGATCCGGACGATATCGACACGTTGGAAAAAACGCTTACGAAGAACCATTCCACCACGTTTGTTATCGGTAAAAGCGCCGCTAGCGCAATCAGTCAAATTATTAATGTCGCTGAGCGCATCGGAGCGACTTTGATCGCCACTCCTCACGGTAAAGGGCTAATCAGCCCCTTTCATCCGCAGTTTCGCGGCATTCTCGGCTACGGCGGACACCGCACCGCTATAGAGTCCTTGCAACGATCAAACTGCAGAGCAATTATCTGTGTCGGAACCTTGATGAGTGAACGTGCTGGAAATTCATGGTTGAAAAAAATCAGCCCGGAACAAACACTGATTCATATCGACCAAATAGAAACCCACTTCGCCCATACACCGATGGCGCATCACCATATAAAAGGTTGCACTGCCAGCATTTTTGAACAACTAATGCACCGGCTCACCACCCCAAAAAACTCCCGATACGCACAACCTTCTCGCCTACCACTAAACATAAACAGCCCGAAATTTACACTCGATGATGAAAAAGCATTTAACAGTGGCGGCACACCCATTAAGCCACAGCGACTGATGCGGGAATTGCCCAAAATATTTCCTGAAAACACCACCTTCCTAGCCGATTCCGGTTCCAGCCTCGCCTGGGCTTTACATTATTTGCACGCCGACAATCACAACCAGAAAAAAAGCATCCACGCAAGCAACAGCTACTTTCATGCGACCCTGGAATTTACCTCCATGGGTTGGGCAATAAGCGCTGCCATCGGCTGCGCCTTCGGAAGCAAAGATCCGGTGGTATGCATTACCGGCGACGGTAGTCTTTTAATGAGCGGACAAGAAATTTCTATTGCTGTAAAAGAGCAGTTGCCGGTTGTTTTTATTGTGCTGAACGATTCCTGCTTCGGCATGATTAAACACGGCCTGCGAATGATTAACGCCGAACCTGTGGGGTTTGACATGCCGCCGACTAACTTCTCCGCCCTCGCTCAGGCCATGGGTGCGCGAGCATATACGTTAAAAGATGTGGATGATTTCAAACAACTGGATCCGCAAGCGCTGTTTAAGGCCAAGGTACCAACACTTCTCGATGTGCATATCGATCCGGAAGAGGTGCCACCATTTGGCAATAGAATTAGAACCTTAACTGAGTGACCGCTGACTCAGCGTGCATCCTTCAAATAGAGTCAAGTATTGATTGCCCCGCAGCTCCACGCAGAAAGAGACACATGCCCACTCGAAAGTGGGCATGTGGACCGAACAACTGCAGATTAAACCAAACTTGTTCCTTCGAAATCATCCATTTCCAACACTGACTTTCCGGAAGGAATCTCGGGTGCATTTTTATACATTTCCCAGACATCATCGACGGTTATAACTTTTTCGTCTGCCACAAGTTTTCTATCTAATGGCAATTTCCAAAAGGGCACACTCGCCCATAGGTGATGCTCATAGTGACACCATGTATTGATGGGAAGATAAATTAACCGTTGCCATAATTTTGCTTTAATTCGGTGAGTACTCGTAGTTCCTACATGTTCTATCCAGGTTCTATATTTATGAATTGCCAGATATGATGTGCTGAATGAAATAATCCATAACAAATATGCTTTCCACAAGCCGATTAGAATAAATAGTCCAAAAACCATAGCAACTATCATCAGCATTTTAGCTAACTTGTAGCGCCCAGGAAAGACTAACGCAGTTGTCTTAAACATTTCCAGTGCATTTAAACCCAAAATATTTTTTGCAAATTGCTTAAGAGCACTTTGTTTCCTTTGGGGAAGACTGAATTCAGTTGCAATCATCTTTTTGAACTCAAGCTCTGGATCTTTTGGCGTGCCTAGATGATTGTGATGAGAAAAATGAAATTTTCGATATGCTTTTAATGAAATAAATATTGGCCAAAAAGCCAGCAAAACTGTTAATAAATCATTCAACTTTCGCGACTTACAGACTAGATAATGACCTCCATCGTGACCGAGAAGCTGTAAAGCATGCTGCCTGGTACCGAGAATACCTATGGCTACAATATAGAGAACCGGATGATCCCAGTAAACTGCCAGATATGTGGTCAGGATAATCACTCCCCAATTCAGAAGAGCAACACTCAGCCACGGCAATAATCTTCTTTCTTCTAATAATTCTTTTACTTTTTTTACTTTTATTTTTTGATACAATGCCATTTCTTTTGACACGATTGCCTCCAAAAATAAGCTATACTTATAC
>JARROD010000424.1:0-2772 GCA_037384225.1 Exilibacterium sp. | reverse complement strand
CAGACGGGTGTCGACTTTAAGGAAACCAAAAAGGGAATGTATTTTTCCAGTGGTTCCTTAACGACTGCCGCCGCGATTAACGGCTTGGGCTTTGCTCTGGCCGATGTTGGTTTTATCAGTGAGGAAATCACGACGGAAAAATTAATCGCTCCTGTTGATCACCATTTAAAGACCGATAAATCCTTTTATCTGGTTTATCAAAAAAATAGAACACTAACCTATTCCATGATGGTTTTTCAGCACTGGATTATGGATGAAATGTCCAAGGATATTTGGGTATAGGAAGTCAGCCTGTTCAAGGTTTCCAGTAGTAGTGCAATGTCTATCGTTGTTAATGTTACACAGTGGAAATGGGTAAAAATAATCGAACATCAAATGCGTCATCTGGCGATAAAAACTGGTTTTTTCGGTAGTGAACAAATGCCGGTGTTGTTTGCAGCTTGTAACCCGAGCCGGGTAGCCACAGGGCCAGTATTTTTCCAATCCAGGGTAGTAGCTCACCATATGTTCCCTGCAGGTCAAAGGCGGCATGCAGCCCTCCCGGAATAGTTAAGCTGTTCACCACTCCCCGGTGGGTTATGGGTGTGTCAATCGTGATGCAGGCGACGTAACGGCAGTCATCAAGTTTTACCCATGCGGGGTTGGAGTGATACAGGCCGATTTGTTGGCCTTTTAACGATACGTCATCCAGTGGACTGTAGTCGCAGTGAATCGCTTCCTCTCTTGCCCAGGCGTGTAGTAATGCCCAGGTGTTGCCAATGGCGCGGCCATAGCCCTGGTGGCGCAGGTAGGCCACATGTTGGGAGGTTAAAAGGAGAATTTTTGGTTTTGGTAGCGGTCTGTCTTTAATGCGTTGGTAGCCAGCATTAATCTCCGCATCGGCCAGGTAGGGCTGGTCTGATTTATGTCTATCAATCTGTCTCCAGTTTCCTGGGGTTATACCAAACTGTGTTTTAAAGACTTTATTAAATGAAGACAGGGAGATAAAGCCACACTTCTCGGCAATACTTAGCACACTGCTAGTGTGATCGAACATAAGCTGACTGGCAGCATGCTCAAGTCGAGTGCGACGAATGTATAGATTGACGGTTTCGCCAACGACTTCTTTAAATACGCGGTGAAAATGTTGCTCCGAGTAGGCGGCAATTTGGGCTAGTTTTTTTGCCGATAATGGGGCAGAGATGTCTCGATGGATCTCGTACAGGACTTTATTGATTTGTGAACGTTGCAGTTTGTTGGTCATTTGGGTAGCTCAATCTATCGCATAAATGAACCTATCTTACCGCATATATCGACAAACATAACGCTTTTTCTGGCGTTAATATTCCTGCCACCTTTTACGTTTAACCAAGCGAGAATGGCAATAATGGAAGTGAGTCGGCACCTGCAAAATATTCGTCCCTCCTATATCCGTGAAATTTTAAGTGTGACCAGATCTCACCAGGTGGTATCACTGGCGGGTGGATTACCTGCAATGGAGTTGATTCCAGTCCAGCTATTTGCCGAAGCTATACAGTCGCTGACGGCGAACACAGATTTGCTTCAATACGGTGAAACCCAGGGGTATGAGCCGCTCTTGGACTATATTCAGGCAAGCTATCAGGTCTCATCGCTTATGGGGTCCATGATTTGCAATGGATCGCAGCAGGGGTTGGATCTGGTGGCGCGCGCGTTTATAAACCCCGGCGATAAGGTTGTGGTTGAAGCGCCAAGTTACCTTGGCGCATTACAGGTGTTTGGTTTGGCTCAGGCAGATATAGTCCCGGTCACACAAACCAGTACAGGTCCGGCTTTGGATCAGTTGGAGTCACTCTTTGCGTCCAATAAAATAAAATTATTTTACGGTGTTCCTGACTTTCACAATCCAACCGGTGTCTGCTGGTCCTTGGATGTTCGGCAAGCGGTTGCCAGACTTTGCCAGTCTTATGGTGTTGTCTTTGTTGAGGATGCGCCGTATCGGGATTTACGGTTTAGCGGTCAGGCATTGCCGCTGGTCTCGTCCTTTTGTGAACAACAGTCGATCATTCTGCGATCATTCTCAAAAATTGCTGCACCTGGTATTCGTCTCGGTGTTGTTTCTGCACCCCATGATGATCTGTCGTCTATGATCAAAGTAAAACAAGCTGCAGATCTTCATACGGGATTACCAATGCAGGCCGTGCTTTTACAAGTACTAAATAATCCTGCATTTCCACAGTATATCGATAGTATTCGCGCTGCCTATAAAATTCGCTATGAGCAATTTAGCGAGTTACTTACCGGACTCGCTGATAAAGATTGTTATTTTGATAAAGTGGATGGTGGTATGTTTGTTTGGTTGAAACTGCCTGCGGTAGACCCGATGGCACTGGCGCAATCACTGCTTGAAGATGGTGTTGCGGTTGTTCCCAGCAATGTTTTTTATCACAACGATGATGGCATGCAACCGGCATTGCGTCTTAATTTTACCTACTGTTCCGCCGCAGCACTGGAAATAGCTGTGGCTAAATTGGGGTTGGTATTGGATAAAATTAGCGCTTAAGCATTCGCGTCCCTAAGGGTTCATAATGTGCTTGCACCCCGGACCTGTGACTGTCTCGCAATAAAATCGGATTCGCGAGCATCTTTTCTGGATGTGCCGGAATTCGAATTGAGCCAGTGTTGGAGCGAATCTGCCCGTTCCGTAAAGTCCAGCTCGTTGGCCGAGCAATCTATTTTGTACGCGTTTATACCCAAAGCGTTTGAGATTTAGGCCTCCAGAGCACGCCCCTTTTTGCCCCTGGCCGCGTCGCT
>JARROD010000423.1:0-3382 GCA_037384225.1 Exilibacterium sp. | reverse complement strand
GGTCGACGTAAACAACAAACTCTACCAGGGGGGAGTAAAAAACATAAGATTCGTCCTATGACGGAGTGGATAGCGCTGCATAAAGATGCGCATCCGGGTTATATTACTTGGCAACAGTACGAACGCAATGTTCAACAGCTCGAAAAAAACTCGCAGACTTACGGCCATGATCGCAGGCGGAGTCCACCCCGTGAAGGCCCCGCGTTACTTCAGGGACTTGTTGTTTGTGGTCGTTGCGGTGATCGTATGACGTTGCGATATCATAATAGAAGTGATGGAAGGCAAGTGCCTGACTATATCTGTCAGCGCGAGGTTATCGATAATGCAGGAAAGATTTGTCAATGTGTTCCTGGTGAACAAATTGACAATGCAATCAACCGAATAGTACTTGAATCGGTCACCGCATTAAACATTGATCTTGCACTTGAAGTGCAACACGAATTGGAATCGCGCTCAGGCGAAGTGATTCAACTATTGTATAAGCAAGTGGAACGCGCTCGCTATGAGGCTGATATGGCGCGTGCGCGTTTTATGAAAGTTGACCCCTCCAATAGGTTGGTAGCTGACACCCTGGAAGCTGAGTGGAACTGCAAATTAAAATGATCATTGAAGATGTGACAATTACGCGTGGAAAAAATATTAAATTGGCAATCCTGTTCAAAGGTGGCGCTACGGAAACTATTACATTACCTCCTCCTCAACCCGCATGGATGATCCGTAAAACAGAAAAAGCCATCATTAAGCGTATTGATCAGTTACTTGACAAGTATACGCCCGCTGAAATTGCTGATATTCTTAATCGAGAAGGGAAAGTAACTGGTTCAGGTATACCCTTTTCCCGAGGGCTTATCCATCATATCAGGACGGCTTATCACCTAAAATCGAGACGGGAACGAATGAAGGAACAAGGCTATCTTACGGCTTCAGAGCTTGCAAGAATACTTGGAGTTGTACCAACCGCAGTATCGGGTTGGGCAAGTTTGGGGGCATTACCTTATACCAAGGATGGAAAAGAACGGTTGTACAAAATTCCAGATATGAGTTTAATTGATAATCTAAAAAAACACCTTAAACCAGGCCGTAAAAATAGTTCATTAGAAAAATTGGCTCAGAGATTAAAAGAGGTGCAGTATGAAGTATGATCCTTTTCATTCCCCCTGGCGACGGCAACAGGTCGCGGTTCGAAGCGATAATGTGCCGAAAACTCAAGAAGCGTAGGGTGAAAGCGAATCACATCCCCGCGCCGTTCCAAAACAGCACTGCGTAAATTATCGTACTTTAAAATACGAGGCACCCCCTTCCAGTCGTAAAATGCGGCTTCATGGCCACGCAAAAAATTTTCCATTTTTTGATTGAGAAAAAAGCGTAGGAAAATTAGTCGACACCAACTGAGTACCATGACGAATGCCGACAACAGGCGTTTTGCGCGGCCGACCTCAATGTGGCCCATCGAAGCCCAGTCAACCTGGGCCTCTTCTCCCTGAAGGGTTCGCAAACGCAAATAGGCTTCGGGCACTGGACGGGGACGCAGCTCGGCAATGCGGTGGCGAAAGTGGCTTTGACCACCGGAAAAACCTCTTTCTCTGGCCATTTCATAAAGGCGGGCAGCACTCAATGTGGGGTATTGCTGAAGCTTCCCAACAATAAATGGCAGGTAGGGATCTATAATCGACGTTCTTTGGGTTCGTTCCACTTTTGGTTCGCCAGCCCGTGACAGTACACGATCAACCGTCGTGTGATGGACGCCCAGTTGACGAGCAATCGTACAGACTGGCCACTTCTCTACATGATGGCAACGCAGAATCTCTGCCTTCAAGGCTTTTTTATCACGTTTCACATATTACTCCTGATAGTTCATCGAAACTGATTGATCCGGCCAATTCCAGATCAATCAGAACCTCGATATGCGATGGATGAACCGGAGCGTCGATGTCGACCGCGGGGGCGATGACGAATAAAGTCCAGCCGCAACAGTGGATCGCATTCACAACCGCAGAAATGACAGTGAATTGAATGTTTATTTACCACCTGTTGACAGCGTTTTTCTTTCCGCCGAGGTGTTATCGGCGCAGCCGGAACGGTGGAGAGTAAAACAACTACGGCCTGTAGCACGGAACCCTGATGCGTTACTTTTTTTCTCTGACGCTCTCGAAAGCGTCGTTGTCGGGCGGCATTGGCCAGTCTGCCACGGTAGGTTTTTTGGTACTTACGTCCTGCACGGCGCAAAGACTCCCGGCGGGCTTGTTTGGCACAGCCGGTATTGCAGTAGGTGTTGCCAAAGTCACAGTCTCTGCAGATAAAAACCTGTCTGTGGCAATCGGCACAGTTGTATAAGCGGGCTTGTTTGATCGTCGACTCCAAAGCCGACGAGAACAGCGATTATGCTGGATTTACGCCTTGGGAATTGCGATACTCAAGGCTGTGCGAAAGCACGGTTACGCATGGCATCAGCGGTGACGGCCAAATCAGGGCTGGTGTCATGCGGTTCTCTACGGCGCCGCTTTATTTACCTTATTTTCTCTCCGATTGTTATTGCACTAAAGTAAGATCTTTCTCGCATTTTGGCAGTAAAATTTCAGCAAAAAAGAGAAATGGCAGTTAGAAAGAGGTTGTCTATGGTTTTAGATATGCGGCAAATATTGGCGCTTGTAGGGCCTCATTAACACCGCTCTCTGACCTGATCGATATTACCGTTGCCGGCGGTTTTGCGGTCGATGATAGTGTGTGTTTTGATACGTCCGTTGTTGACCGGATCGATTTGCCCATCGTAGTAGCTGTATTGTATTTCCTGCCACAAGGAGGAGTCGTCCAGGCTTTCGTAGCGTTTAATATTGGTCGCATCTTCATGCTCCGGGTGGTAGATATAGACATCGCGACGCACCACTTCTTTTCTTGCACCATCAGAGCTAAGTACAGACTGACGGAACTCGGTGTTTTTTCGCACATCAGCCTGCCAGCCGGAGTATTCATCAAAAACGTTATTGGAAAATATATTGGGATAGCCACCTTCGCCGAGACCGCCATAGGACGAATCATGGCCTTCGAGCATATTACTGTAGTGTTTGACATTGCCGATCATGTCACAGCCTTCGCTGATATCATCACTGTCTATTCGGTTTAACCAGGGTAAAACAGGGTACGCCTGTCCCGCCCGGTAGGAATAATACGTGTACATCAAACGACAACCGTAGGCATTGGTAATATATCCGTGATGCTGGGCTCCCTCTTCCGCTTCCACCGGCACAAGATCGACGATATCAGTAGCCTCATCAGCATTACCCAGGTAACTTTGAATCGCATAGCCTTCGTCACTGTAATTCCAGTGGGCCTTTTGCCAGCCTTCTTCGTCAACGATAGATTTCAGGGCCGTTCGATATAACCA
>JARROD010000422.1:0-3438 GCA_037384225.1 Exilibacterium sp. | reverse complement strand
CCGGTTGTCACATCGCGCATCTGCTGTAAACGATCGGCCAGTATTCGCAAGGCAACACTTTTCCCCGTGCCTGGCTCGCCGGCAATCAACGCAAAGCCTCCTTCTCGGACCAATGACTGTTCGACAAGGCCTTTATTTTTGGGTGTACTGAAGGTGTCAAGAAACAGCTTTTCATCAAGCAGTGGTAATTCCCGGTGGGCAGCACAGGCAAGTAATTCGCCTGCCATCGTTAGTAGTACGCGATAATTTCCTGCGGAATGATCACAAAGTGTTTTCATCAACGCTTCCGTCATCAATCGTGTGTTGCCTGCACTTTTCTGCAAATGATGTAAACACGTCATCAACTCCTCACGAGAAGCGTATTCCATATTCAGGCGAGTGCGGATACGGCTTCCCAGCGGCAACAGGTCCGGGTAGCGAAGCTTCTGGTTAAAGCGTCCATCGCCGGCAAAGATCACGGTCAGCAAATTGGCTGAATCAAATTCCTTACTACTCAATAAACGCAATTCGTTGAGCACGGCCGGATGCATTTCCTGGGCTTCATCGATGAGCAGTACCGGACGTAAAAAAGTTCCCTCCAAATGGGACAGCCAGCGTTCGCGCAGTGCTTTGAATCCACCCCAGCGGTTGTGGGGTTTGAGTTCAATCCCGAACACCGGTTGTCACATCGCGCATCTGCTGTAAACGATCGGCCAGTATTCGCAAGGCAACACTTTTCCCCGTGCCTGGCTCGCCGGCAATCAACGCAAAGCCTCCTTCTCGGACCAATGACTGCTCGATACGCCAACAAAAATTTTCGATACCCGGGCTCACACATAACGCTTCGATGGGTAGTTCCGGCGAAAAAGGGTTCCATTTCAAACCGTAAAGGGCCAGTAAAGTATTATTCATCTGTCTCTGTCTCCCGTTGTCTAATCGATGATTCAGTGGTTTTCTGTTGTGGCAAATACGCCGGTGGTCTCCCGCTAGCGGCATAATCGGCGAGAATTTTCTGCAACAACGGCGGCCATACGTTCTTTTCCGCTGGATTGGGACTTGTCGGCGGCACTGCCGGGAGTTCGCGCGAGAGCGGCCGGCGCCAACCATTGGCGTTGGCGGATTTATCCAGGGGATAAAGTGGCGAAAGGATCTTCTGGGTGTGCGGGTCGACCATGTCCACGGTGCTGAGATCCCAACGGGCATAATGCAGAGTGATAGTGCGCAACGACCGATAGACGCTGGGAACTTCAAAGCGTTTGCCAGCCAAGGTGAGGGTACCGTCACTTTGACGCTGGCGGCGGGTCACTTGCTGGCGAAACGCCTGGCGCAAATGGCGAGTGTTCGGCGAAGGCCTTCCCACAGAAGGGCTATCCAGAAAACGGCGCAAGGGTGTGGTGCCGATCTCTTTATGGTGATGCCGGTGATAGTCTTCTTCCACCCAGGCCTGTGTGATGTCGTTGAGTTGATCGAGTGTAAGATCTTCCACCGATTCCAACAGCGCCATCAACCGCCCTTCGACGGTGCTCCAAAGCGTTTCTTGCTTTGCGTTCTGGTAGGGAGAATACGGCAGTGTGGTTTCATGCAAAATACCCAATCGCTCCAAGCCCTGAGAAAATTCCTCGCTGATCATCGCGCTACCGTTATCACTGAGGATAGCTCTGGGCAAACCGCGGCGTTGAATCGCTTGAGAAACGCCATGGACCAAGGCTTCGGCGGTTTCCTCCCAATACCATTGGCAATGACAGATCAATCGGGAGTGATCATCGACAATACCGAGTAACTGCGGTTTTGCCCAACCCCCTTGTGGAGTCAGGATCGGCCGTGAGCATCGATGAAAATCAAGATGCCAGAGACTGCCAACGTGGTCGACTTCATAGCTGCGTACCTCGCGAGTTTCCAATCGGCGTTCGGCCTGGAGCTGTCCGGGGCTTTGTCCACGTGGGCGGCGACGCCGATGCCAGCCCTTCGCTTTCATATGGCGACGTACGGTGGCATAGGAGGGCAAGGGGGCAAGTCCGGGATCGTCGGCAACTCTCACCGCCAGGTTATCGTAATGCAGTTTCATGCTCCAGCCCGAAAAGGTTCGGTACTGTTGCTTGAGGACTTCGCTTAACGCGGCTGAAAGGCGCCGTTGATTGCCGGCGTCCTCCCGCCGCCGACGTCGTAGCGAGGACACCGGGTCCTGCACTCGGCGGGCCAGATAAAACCAACGCTCCAGGGTGGAAAAACTGAATTGTACCTGCAGACCACTGATCGGATGGCGCCAGTGCTTTTGGGCCAGCGCTTTCAATTGCGCTCGCAATTCCCCCGGCGGCGGCGGGGCGGCCAGCAAGGGGCCGATAATGGCAAAACGCAGTTGGGCCCACCGCTGATGCGGTGATACGCCTTGTTGTTGACTCATTTTACTTCTCCTCTTGTCATTGTTGATGAGTGCGAGGAGTTTACGTAAAGGCAATCGCTATAACGAATCCATCTTCTGCGGGTCGATGCCCACCGGCAAATAATCTGTCGACGTCGTGGTGATCGGAGCAAGCAGCAGTAGGAGGCGGGCAACCCGAGTCGCCAGGTCGGGGGCTATCAAGCGGGCCAGTAAAGCATCGGGCAATTGTGCGGTATCGATCGGCGGTATGAAGCGGCCGGCTTCGGCTCGCCAGCAGCGACTGACCGAAAAGGTGTTCAACCACCATTGACGCCAACGCGCCAGGGTTTGAGGACTGATATTGAGCTGTGCGATCAAGTGTTGCTGACGAGCCGGTGTTAAGCCGTGATGGAGCGTGGTCATCAGTACAATGATAACGCCCATATAGACTTTCCGCCCCAGGAAACGCACTGAGGGCGGTGTCGTGCGCCGACGACATCCGTCTATCGCGCAGCAAAAACTGAACCGGTAGAAATCATCATCGCTGAGACAGCTTCGGGGCCCCCGCGGCTTTCGAGGATAGGGAGCGCAGTGAAGAGGTCCATTACAGGGACATCCATTTTGCTGGACCTGCTGAGCTATGTCTTGATCCAGAAGAAAGAGAAGTCGATAAAAGCTGGCGTTATTAATAAAAGCTTGGCACACTGTGGCTGTCTCTCCTCTTGTCAAAGAAAATAGAGACAGCCCTCTTAGGTTGCTTGAGTCAAGCGCCTAAGAGGGAATCTACAGCAATCCCCAAGTCAGCCATTTATCCCCCTCCTATCAATTATATTTTTATTGCCAACGACCCTCTTAATCTGCAACCCAAGAGGATCTATTGCAGTCAATGAATATCGATTCAGCCCACAGAAAAATGTAAAAATCAGCTACTGAGATTTCAGATTAATTGAAGGGAAAAAGGCAAGAACCTTTAAATAAAGTGACAAAAAACAACAGGGAAACCTTTGATGAATTTGCTCACTCTCAGGTTGTAAAATGAGGGAAATTTTAGTAAGCCGGTACATTGATATAAATTGAGCAAGAAAACCCAAAACGAATCG
>JARROD010000421.1:0-3443 GCA_037384225.1 Exilibacterium sp. | reverse complement strand
AGGTGGATGCCTGGCCGGCGGATATTCGTGATCACTTGGTACAGCTTTCAAGCAAGGTGTTCGCTTCACAGGAACATCCACAGTAACACAGCGTTTTTTTAATTTATTGTTCAAGGAGACAGGAATGTCAACCAGCGCGCAATCGTCAAACAGCCACACCCGCAATACCTTCACTCAGGGACCGCTTGGAGTGGTCTTTGCCCGTACAGCCCTGCCCATCATTTTTGTCATGAGCATGAACGGCTTGCTCGCGGTTGTCGACGCCGTCTTTCTGGGCGTATTTGTCGGCGCGGACGCCCTCGGCGCCGTTACACTGATGTTCCCGCTCTTTATGTTGATCGTCGCGTTGGCCACGCTTATCGGTAGCGGTATGTCCAGCCTTCTGGCCCGACACCTGGGCGCGGGACGTTTCGACGAAGCCCAGGCCGTCTTCGCGGGTGCGCACGGACTGGCGCTTACGGTCAGTGCCGGCTTGATCACGCTGTTTCTGATATTCGGCCGAGCAGTCATCCTGCTTGCCGCCGCCGGCTCGGAGCCCTTAGCGGAGATGGGGTACACCTATCTTGCCATTAACGTGTTCTTCTCTCCCCTCCTGTTTGTACTCTCGGTAAACTCGGATGCTTTGCGTAATGAGGGCCGGGTGGGGCTTATGGCGGCGATGAGTTTGCTCATCTCCCTCGCCAATATTGGCTTCAACTATGTATTGATAGCGATGTTGGAGCTTGGCGTCGCGGGCTCGGCCTATGGCACGGTAATGGCCCAGGCGTTGGCTTTTTCCATCATCCTGGGCTTCCGCATCCGTGGTCGAACAGAGCTCAGGCCGGGCGCGCTTATCCATCACGGACTGGCGACAGGGTGGTGGCGCATCGTCGCACTTGGGGCGCCGCAAAGCCTGAATTTTATCGGCATAGCGCTCGGCTCTGCAGCCATTATCGCGGCATTGCAGATGGCGGCGAGCGGTACCTATGAAGAAACTGTCTCCGCCTATGGGATTATCACCCGCATCATGACCTTCGTCTTCCTGCCGTTGCTGGGGCTTTCCCACGCCCTGCAGTCGATCACCGGCAATAATTACGGCGCGGAGCAGTGGCGCCGGTCCGACAACAGTTTGCGGCTGGGTATGGTTGTCGCGCTCGTCTATTGTCTGGCCGCAGAAGCCGTTCTGGTTGGTTTCGCGCGGCCAATCGGCCTTGTTTTTGTCGAGGATTCTCGCGTGGCTAACGAGGTTGCGCGGATCATGCCGGTGATGGTTGCCATGCTTTTCGCCGCTGGTCCCATGGTGATGATCGCCAGCTATTTTCAGGCGATTGGCGATGCCGGGCGGGCGGCTATCATCAGCTTGGCGAAACCCTATGCCTTTGCCATTCCTCTTACCTTCTTGCTTCCACTCGCCTTCGGCGAGGAGGGCATCTGGATGGCCGCTCCGACCGCGGAGATTCTGCTGTTCGTGTTGCTGGTCATCGTGCTTGGTCAAACCGCACGGCGTCGTTCATTCAAATGGGGGCTATTCACCGCGGCAGCCCAAACTGACGACCCCGTGGAGGTGCAGAGTGCCTGAACGGTGTCCATGCTGAACTATACAGAGCCACGAGGTGCTCGACATCTATCAGTCCGGGCAAACATAATCTTTCACAGTCATTAGCTATGGAAATATCATTAAAATTCGATACCGAGATCAAATGTTTTGTCGTCATATTCCCGGAATTAGTTACACTGCAATCGCTCAAGCGTTGGGGGCAACGATTCGTTGACGAACTCAATGGAAAGGAAGGTGTGGGGCTTTTGATTGATACGGGGCCACACAACTTTGAGTCCATTACCTGTCTAAAGTGGCTAAAAGAGTTTTTAACCCAAGCCCCTGAAGTTAGGCAAAGTATCAGAAAGGTAGCATTCGTAAGCCCCCCACACCATCATCAACCTGAGATTATTGATGATAGAGAGGCGTATTTTTCAGATATTTCGGATGCCAGAATATGGCTAAAGCCAGATTGAAGTGGGCGTACCTGAGTGATGCAGCATTATGGTATATGAAAGACAAAAGGCTCACCGGAAAGCATTTGAATGGATCGTCGGGTTGGTACGGGAAAAAGACATCCCGTTCCTTATATGTGGCGGACTGGCGGCTATCGGCTACGGTGCCGAACGCGACCTTCACGATATCGATCTTTTCGTACCGGGTGAGGCTTTCGAGAAGATTGTCGAGGCGGGCAAGGACTTTATTTCCAAGCCCGCCGGGCACTACCGGGAGGCAGGTTGGGATCTCGATTACGTCCAGTTCATCTATGGGGGTGTGAAGGTCGAGGTTGGCAGCGCCGAAGGCGTCCTGATCCAGAATGCCCATACCCGAACATGGGTCAACCTCGAAATCGATTTCTCCCGCCGTGACTTGGTTACAGTGTTCGGCATTCCCGTGCCCCTGATGGTGCGGGAGGATTTAATCGGATACAAATCCTTGTTGTCTCGACCGGTTGACCGCGCGGATATCGAAGCGATTCGCGGAAGCGGACCTGGCTTCGTAATATAATTTTCATTCAACAAAAGGAACCACCATGAGCACAAACGTTATCATCACATTCAACGCGAAACCTGAAAAACTGGCCGCATTCACTGAGATACTTGCCGGGGTCAAAGAAGACTTACCGAAGGTTGTCGGGTGTCTTTCTGTCCGTATTTACAATGATACCCAGGACCCTTGCCTGTTCACATTGGTTGAAACTATTCACTGAGATTCTATCCGGCGTCAAAGAAGACTTACCGAAAGTTGACGGGTGTATTGCTGTCCGTATCTACAACGACACCCAGGACCCCTGCCTATTTACATTGGTTGAAACTTGGGAGTCCCAAGCTGCTCACAAGACGCATATTGACGGCGTGGTATCGTCAGGAGGCTGGGACCATATTGCATCCCATTTGGATTGTGACCCGAGTACCAGCTATTTCAATGAGCTTTAGTTTGTTTGATAACGCATAGCGGTATCAAGCGCCTTCAGATGGTAGCCCAACCTTGCGACCCAAAACAATAAAATACTGCAATAACAATATGTTAAGGTTTTATTTTTTCGTTTATGGCACTACTTTTGTTGTTTTGTTTCATATTGTCGTCTTTATCATTTTTCCGGGGTAAGTCTTTATCCCCAGAGCTGAATATATTTTCTGCTGCTTTGGCTCGGGTCGTGTGCTTTTTCTAACATGAATGGTACTGCCGTTTTTGCATTGCATGGATACTGTTGCTCGACTCTGATTTGACAGGACTTCCCGTATTTTTGACCAGCTACTGTAGATGTTCTCCTGCTTCAATCCGAACCGTATGGTATGCACCAAATGGTATGCCAGTACTGTAATAAACAGGTGTCCAGCAACCCTGTTGGTAGTTTGATGATGAATCGGTCGCAAGCCAAGTTCAGATTTTAGCGAACGGAACACCGCCTCAAGATCCGTCAGCA
>JARROD010000420.1:0-3158 GCA_037384225.1 Exilibacterium sp. | reverse complement strand
GAGCCGTAGGCGATCATGGCATTTTGAGTCACCGAACCGGCGATACCGGCAACGTACAAATCGAGGTTACCGTCGCCGTTATAATCGGAAAGGATCAGCTCACCATTGGGCAGCGTTAAGATACCGCTGTCGGGAATGTCACTGGCCGTGGGAATCTGGCTCTTAAGGCTGGCAACCACCAGTCCGTTTAACAGCGAACCCGCCCCTTGAATGAACAGGTCTTCCACGCCATCGCCGTTCATATCAGGCAGCACTGCATAGTGGCTGTTGAGGTTTGCCAGCACTAAACCGAGTTCGCTGATTTGATCAGCGGTTAAGCTATAAGCCCTCGGTTGAGAATAGGTTTGCGTGGCAGAATCGAAAAACAGAGCAAAAGGGGGTGGTCCGTCGACAAAAACCGGAATAGGAATGTCCACTCCAACAAGAACAAAGGTCCCTTCACTGTGAAAGTAGTAATCACTCTCACCGTCGCCGTCCAGATCGCCGAGATAAATATCGTAGCCTTGGTAACTGGCTGCAAACAATGATTGAGAAATCGCCAATAAAAATACCAGCAATACCCCAGCCGGACCACGAACCGATGCAGGCAACCTAAAGTTCTTCATGATAAAATTCCTTTTTCAGCGCATAGATCAAAATTAGAAAAAACGGAAACAATTATAACCATGGTTTGTTATCAATCAGGCCGTCATCAAATCAACACAGCGCAACGCAGTTTTTTACCAACACACAAATTTACCCAAAACATCTGAGACTCTGGTATATCCAGACTCCTACTTTTTGGGTATACCCAAAGCGTTTGAGATTTAGGTGTGCAGAGAGCGTCAATTTTTGTTCCCCCCTTCCTTTAACAACAGGGGCACGACGACGCTGCATGGCGGGCACCATGTGAGGGGGAGCAACGCGGCCAGGGGCAAAAAGGGGCGTGCTCAGTGAATCTAAATCTCAAACGCTTTGGAGGGTATTATTCATGCAAAGACATAATACTTATCTGATACCAGCTATTGCTGGTCAAACAGGGACTTTCCAACGCAACGGTTAATTTCTTTTTTGCAGTAAAAGCCACCAACGACATTGCCAGATAAGATTGAAAATATTTATGGTCATCAGGCAAAACAATTTCGGTTCTATTAGAGCACTCTGTCAGCGTTAACTCGTGAGGTAAACGGATTTGCAAAAAACCGTCCGCAACTATAACCGCATCGGGAGTAAAAGGTGCGACATACTCTCTTGCAGACAGGGCGTTGGAAAAAAAGAATACAGCGAGAATCCCCAATTTAAAAACTTTCACAGCACAAATTTCCCTTAGTGAATGGAGGAGGAAAACACTAACGCAACACAGCAAACTCCGTACTGCAGTGACGAAAATGTAAAAAAACAAAATCAAAAGAACCAAGCATTAATTTTTTGTGATGGTAATCACTAATAAATTAAAAAGCAAGAACAACAAACGCAAAACAGCCAAGAATTGACGGGCACAAAAACAAAAAATGATAGACGCGCCAAAATGAAAGATACCAGGGCCTGTAAAGAAATAACTTCCTCTGTATCGCAATAAACTATACCCAAAGCGTTTGAGATTTAGGTATATAAAACAAAAAGGGGAAGTTATTCCGTGCCCGTTCCTTACCCAATAGGCCCAGCCGGTAAGGGAGTGGGATTAAGGGAGAACATCAAGCGACATTGATGGCACCCAACGGCGGGCACCACTGAAGGTAGACTGTTCGCCCTTAATCCCACTCCCTTACCAGTTGGGCCGGGCCTGGATAGAACCACATTGAGAATTCCCCAACAGCGACCGATCATCCGAGCAACGCAAAACAGCGAAGCGGTTCTGGACCCACTTCGCTGTCGGAAGTCATCGCACTCAAAATATCGGCCAACACGGAGATTTAGACACCGAGTTTTAGAATGGAAACTCCTTTCAATGGCATTGCTTTTTTTCCACACTTTTCTACCACACTTTTCTACCACACTTTTCTACCACACTAATTTAATGTCCTGTAAATCGTATGTGAATAACGCTGACGATTTTTCTCCCGATTCTGAACCGCCACTTCGAAATAAGTGGGTGACAGTTCTATTGCCTTGTTGAAATAATCGTCCGCCACTTCGTACTTGCCATCCATCATGCACAGGTAACCGAGGGTATTGTAAGACTCCGGCTCATTGCCGGAACGGTTCAGCAACAGGTGGAGAGCGTCATCCAGGCGGTCGCGGCGCACATAGAGCAGCGCCAGGTTTCGCAGTGCCCTATCGAAATCAGGATCCAGCATCAACGCATTTCTAAAGTGAACTTCGGCCTGCTCCAGATTCTCCGCCAAATAGTAGGAGTAACCAATATTATTGGCCGCCGAAGCGGATTTCGGGCGAATGGCTGCAGCCGTTTCAAAATATTTAATCGCGGCAGTATGATTTTTATTTAAATCCGCAATGACACCCAACCCGGTGTAAGCCAGATAAGGCGAGTGTTTATCGTAGGCGGCGACCTCCTGATTTTCACCCGCCTGCTCCTGACTATCACTGGCAACGTCCTGGTTTTCACCCGCCTGCTCCTGACTATCAGTGGCAACGTCCTGGTTTTCATCCGCTTGCTTCAGATTATCAGTGGCGACCTCCTGGTTTTCATCCGCTTGCTCCTGATTCTCACTGGCCAACGCAGCCAAACGTCTGGCGTCTTCCTCCAGAGCCCGGCGAAATTTTTTACCGGCATAGCCCGGCGAAATTTTTTACCGGCATTCTCGTATTGACGCTGATTCAATTCCAGCCGCCCCAAACGCTCCAGGGCGGGAACAAAGGCGGCGTCCGCCTCCAGCGCCCTGCGATAGGCCAGTTCCGCCAACTCCGTATTGCCGAGCTGCTGGTGAATCACACCGATTTTCACATAAAGATCAGGATCGTTTTTATCAATAATAAGTGCGCTTATGTATTGAAACAGCGCTACATCCGTATCTCCCATCGCCAGCGCTGTATCACCACTTTTTATATGCTCGGTTTTTTTCGCCACGTCCACATCTTCAACGGAAGCATTTCTTTCGCGGTCAAGCTGGGTGTTCGACTTGGCTTTTTTCATTTGCTCCGCTTTAATTCGGGCCTCGTCGATGGAGGGATCGTAAAGTTCGTTGTCTGAAACCACCTGGTACTGATCGGATATTTTT
>JARROD010000419.1:0-2825 GCA_037384225.1 Exilibacterium sp. | reverse complement strand
GAGGTGAAAACCTTTGCCGACCGCAAAGTTATAGACCGGGTGGTAGGAATAGGCATAGCGGCTCACGAAGGACAATTATTCGGCTGGTTCAATCAACTGCTCGGGCTTGTCACCACCCTGGGGTTGATCGCTATGAGCATCAGTGGTTTCGTCCTGTGGCGCAAACGCAAGCCCGTGGGGCTGCTGGTGGGTGCGCCGCCCGCATTGCCCAATCCCGTGATCGGCAAAACGGTTGCCGCCATTGTATTGCTGATGGCGGCGCTGCTACCTCTGTTAGCCGTATCCTTGATACTGATACTGCTGTTGGAAAAGCTGGTGTTCCGACAGCTGGCGTCGTCCCCCGCGTAACACCACCTCTGTATGGGCCGGTTGGCCCTTAGGGACGTGCACGAAATAACTTCTCAATAACCCGGGCTATTGAGAAGTTACCGCAATGCCTTTGTAACCGATTAATTTTACAGAGATTCACCTTATTCGCTCCTGAAAAATGCCCCCATAAATGCCCCCAAAATGAGGCTGGTTAAGTAAAACTCCATTAAAGCAATTTCAATTTTCATTTTAAAAATATTATATTCTTATGTAGTGATTGTTTAAACCACTCCACTACTCATTGGAATAGCCCATCGCATGATTTAATCATTAATCAAAAAGATGGCAGTTCGCACACCACACCAACCAGCAGGTACATAGCCTGACCGGTTCCGCCTAGGCGGAACCACCGTGTCGCTGTATGTTTGCGGCCAACCATTTTTACCGTACATGATAAATATGCATTCAAACAAGCCAAGATGCTTATATTTGTCACGTACGGTAAATATTTATTGTTTTAACCGCGTTTGCATGCTATTTTTTACCGTACGATCATTTTTATGGATAGATTATGGCTCAAGATCAGGTGCAATACGGTGCAATCCGATCCGCTGAGGATCTCGGCAAGCTGGTGCGTGCTCATCGAAAACAGAAAAAGCTGACGCTGGAAACGATCTCGGGTCTGGGTAACCTGAGCACCCGCTTTTTATCCGAATTCGAGCGTGGTAAAGAAACTGCCGAACTGGGCAAAGTGCTAAAAGCGTTGCGTACCCTGGGACTGGAAGTGGTCATCCAGCCCCGCGGGCAGGCCCCATTAAAACCGCCACCCAAGCAAGACGGAGCAAGCCATGCTTGATCCGGATGGTCTCAATGTCTGGAGCGATCAACAGCTTGTAGGTTACCTATGGCGCAATACTCAGGGGCAGATTGGCTTTCGCTATGAAGAAGACTGGCTGACACAGGGTGGATTTGCGGTCTCTCATACATTGCCCCTGCGACACGAGGATTTTACGCCCGAAGAAGGACTCGCCCACCGCTTCTTCGCCAATCTGCTTCCGGAGGGTGGCGTTCGCGACCAGATTGTTCGCGATCTAAAAATCGCCAATACCGATTTTGATCTGCTCAGGGCCATAGGCGGCGAATGCGCGGGGGCACTTTCCGTATTGCAAGCGGAGTATCAACCATCAACTGAACACGAGTACTACAAGGTCTCGGATGAAGATCTCGCCAATCTGGTGGCACGTCGTGGTCAGGTATATACATGGAGTGCAAACGAACGCCCCCGGCTGTCTCTGGCCGGGGCGCAAGACAAGTGCCCTGTGTTGGTTAAGAACGATGCTTACTGGCTGCCTAAAAAAGAATCTCCTACTAGCCATATCCTAAAGTTCGAATTGCCTGATTACCGCCACCTGCCCGCCTACGAGACCTTCACGACACTGTTGGCAGGCGCTATCGGTTTGCCTGTGGTCGATATTCAACTGCGATCCGTTGCAGACAAGCACTATGCCTTGATTGAGCGCTATGACCGGCGCGGCAATGAGAAAAATCAGATTGTGAGACTACACCAGGAAGATTTTTGCCAGGCATTGGGCTTAGGGCATGAACGTAAGTACCAGGAGGACGGCGGCCCTTCCTTCGCCGATTGTTATCGGCTGGTCCAGGACGTTTCCAGTGATCCCGCCAACGATCTGCAGTATTTACTGCGCTGGCAAATCTTCAATGTGCTGGCAGGCAATTCGGATGGCCACGGCAAGAATCTTTCACTGCTATACCAACCCAACGGTGAAATTCGATTAGCCCCCTTCTATGACCTGGTGTGTACGCGTGCGATTGAACGCATCGACTACCATCTGGCGTTTTCCGTTGGTAACGAACGAAATCCTGGCGTGGTTTCGCTAAAAAACTGGGATAACCTGGCGCAGCAATGCGGCTTACGTCCCCGCTTTCTTCAGAAACAGGTTCAGGATGTTGCTGCCAGGTTGCAGGAACAATTACAACCGACGAGAGAAAAGTTTGAAAGCCTGTACGGGGACTATGCCGCGCTGCAACGGATCGAACAGATCGTGACTAAACAGTGCCGGCGCACGGTCAACAAATAACTGCGATTACCAGATAAACAAAAAAGCGAGTGGGACTGGCCACCTGAATCCTGCCTCGCGTACGGTAGTGGTGACATCGATCGGGACGCCATCTTCAATAGCCTGTGCGCGGCTGTAATTCGCAACGACAGAACTAAAGACATCTTCATTTCCTGACAACGTCCAAAATTTGTGAATCCGAAGGTGATGCGAAATAAAACTTATGCAGAATGTTGTCAGTTAATGAGTGAATATGAAGAGGAAAGGCTAATAGGCACATTCCGCCGCGAGCTCGTACTGTGCGAATTTTTAATTTTTTTCAATATTGGCATTTTAGTGTGATTTCGAGGTGCATTCAACACCGTATTATTAGTAAATGCACAAAAGATTCGAACTTTTAATTCACTTTATACGCTTGCTGATGAAATTGATCACACC
>JARROD010000418.1:0-2827 GCA_037384225.1 Exilibacterium sp. | reverse complement strand
CTTTTATCATGTTCGACTTGCCAACTTAATACAACCTTGTATCATTCTGTTCATGCGATTATTGCTTGAGCTTCTCTTTCATACCATCATCACTTTCTTCCGATGCTGCGAACCCGGCGATACGAAATATCAATGTACCGGCTTACTAAAATTTTCATCATTTTACAACCTGCAACAATTCTGAAATTTCACCGCGCATTGGTAGAACGTTGCAGTATGATTTAGTAAATCGCAACACACAGGATGTCACGCGGCTTTCAAGTGAGGGTAGTTGAGTCCTTTAGAATCATTATCGAATTTTTCCGACCAGGGATAGCGGGGGCGCTGGTGCCCCCGCTATTTGTTGAAGAACCCCCTGACCATGTTCCACAGCCTAGGTCTGAGGATTAGTCGATCAGTTATCAGCTCTTAGTCTGCGACGAGAACTTCAAAGCTGCTTATACTTTCCACATTGCCACCATAGGGAATGAGGCAGTCGCCGTTATCAGTGACTTGGCCAAGATGGAGGCCCTCGGACAATTTAGCGCGACACAGATATTGATCCGATCCGCCAAGATCGCCATAAACTATACTACCAGCTGGTATACTTTTCGTACTGGCAGAAACCCAACTGGCATTTTTACCCGTAATAAAACCGAAGGTGAATCCTTGGTCTTCGACGCCGTTTAGAGCAATATTACAGGCACTAAGGTGAGTCCCGTATTTTCCTGGGATAAATGCATCATTCTTGAAAGCGATACAACCGTAAAGAAGATTGCCATCGGCTTCATTGCCCATAGGAACAGCTTCTTTCAACAAGTGTGTAACCTTATCACCGAAAGGTTCTTCAAAAGGAGTCGGGGCTGGTTCTGCAGAGCCTTCAGGTGCTGTATAAAGATAGCGATTCAGTGAGCCGCGTCCTGCATCTGGAACGGCGTCTGCTACCGAGTTAGCTATAATTCTTCTAGTAATCAGATAGGCTGATTCATTGGGAAACTGCTCGCGCAATAGGGCCGCGGCTCCTGCCACGTGAGGACTGGCCATTGAGGTACCGGCTAAATATTTGGTATCGGTATCAGACCCATTCCAAGCCGATTCAATAGCTACGCCGGGGGCAAAAATATCAACACATGGTCCAAAATTGGAGAAAGAAGCTCTAGCATCATCTTCCGCTACCGCACCCACTGTAAGCGCTGAATCTTCGCGAGCCGGAGACGTGGCACAAGCATCTGTATCGGAGTTTCCAGCAGCCACAGCAAACACAACGCCTGTTTCAAAAACGGCATTAGCAACAGCCAAATCCTCTGCAGCTGAAGCTAGACCAGCCAAGCTCATATTAGCAACGGCGGGTAGCTTGGCGTTTGCAGCAACCCAATCAATACCTTCGATCACATCAGCTTTGGTACCAGTACCTTGACAATTCATAACCCTAACAGGATGAAGGATGACTTCCTTGGCAACCCCATATGTAGTACCGCCAAGGATCCCCGCAACGTGGGTGCCATGGCCATGACAATCTTCTGTTCCGACATCATCATCAAGGTTAGTAAATCCTTCTCCGACTCTTCCGGCAAACTCTTCATGGGTACTACGGAATCCGGTATCAATTATATAAGCGTGAACCCCCTTACCTGTTGCTGCATAAGAATAAGTTGAATCTAAACCGGATCGGGAATCGATCCGATCGAGGCCCCAACGTGCATTAGGCTGAATTTCGTTGATGGATACATACTGATTGGCTTCCACAAAAGCGACATTTTCGTCTTTTGCCAATTCAGAAATTGCTGCCTCGCTCGCATTTACGACAAAACCAGGAAACACATTTTGATATTGGTGAGAGACTTTGGCTTGGAAAGATGTTTCGACATAGTTGGCAAAGCTCTGAACGGCGGCCAGTCTTGAGGCTTTACTAGCAGCGATATCTTTTTTCATAACAACAATGTATTCTCCAGGTACACGCTTGTCGCTATTCAATCCCCTAACATCTGCCATGGCTTGGGCACCCACAGCTAAACCTAACGCTGCTACAGCAAAAGCTCTACCCAGATAGGATCTAGGTGCAAGTAGAAATGTTTTCATAAAAACTCCTATTAAAGAGTAAATTAACATGAACGAGCATCTTTTTTGCTAGATGCTCTATTTATTATTGATTAATAATGAAACAAAATATCGTACTGAGGAAAAGCAATTTTTCGAAGTGTCGAATTAAACAAATCGAACGATTTAAAATAGTAGTTGGTCCGTTGCAACCAGTCCAGCACTTAGTACATTATATATTAAGGATATATACCCCTCTCTTGCCAGGTAACTACTCAACAATCGGGACTCGTGAACCAGGCACAATTAAATGCCTTGATTCAAAATTTTATCTTACAGTTGCATAATAAATTAACGTTTTCTGGTTTTCACACTGTATATACAGGCCCAGACGTTGTTCGGCAAAGCTTTTGCTGAACAGCATAATCAGTTCCAGATCGGCAATAATTTCTTTGCTCATGATTTGGAATAAATGCCGTTGTAGAGAGGGTATCGAATGGATTAATTCTTCTAATTTATGAAAAGGCATTTCACAAATAGCGGATGCTTCTAAGGCGATGGATGATGTTGAGAAATAGTTTTCGCTGAGCCCATCAATACCAACAATTTCTCCTGGTAGGTAAAAGCCGGTAATTTATTCTTCGCCATCCTGTGTGTTACGAATCACTAATTTCGATAAAAAATCACACACTAATCGCAAAATCTATCTAACTTTTATCATGTTCGACTTGCCAACTTAATACAACCTTGTATCATTCTGTTCATGCGATTATTGCTTGAGCTTCTCTTTCATACCATCATCACTTTCTTC
>JARROD010000417.1:0-2864 GCA_037384225.1 Exilibacterium sp. | reverse complement strand
CAATGTGTACTTTAATTTCAGCCCCGATTGTCAACGCTGAATCGACCGCGGATCGAAATAAAACCGTTGAGAAGCATAACAAAGAATTTCCAGGTATTAAAACCCTAATGTCCGCGCAGGAATGGCAGGCAGCGGGTTTAACCAAACTCTCTGATAGTGAATTAGAGGCCTTAAATGCCTGGCTGATTCGATACACCGCGCGCGATGCATCCATTCTTCGAAACCAGGTTACACAAATTAAAGAAGAAGCCGATAAAGATATTCACTCGAATATCGATGGGAAATTTTTCGGCTGGAGCGGCAAGACCCACTTCCATCTAAAAAACGGACAAGTTTGGCAACAGCGTCATAACGGCAGGTGGAAAACCGAGCTTGTCGACCCGGAGGTAATTATTACCCGTAATTTTTTTGGTTTTTACGAAATGAAGGTGAAAGTTGCTGATCGTTCAATCGGGGTGAAGCGGCTCGAATAACTTTCGCACTTGGCCGACATTGGTCACCTGTTTATGACGGCTCCAATGCTATCACCAGGCCATTCGCTTTCTACAATTTTTCGGACTGGTTGTAAAATTTTTCCTCGCACTAGTACAGTTCTGGGTGTCGATACGGGTTTTATCCGGTACGTAACCAACCGGTAACGCTGTAGCGTGACCGAGGGGCAAAAGTAGATACTTGGCTGACAGAGTGAGGTTGAGGTACTGAAAATACATTGAGCGCATTAAAGCAAGGAGTATAGGCGTCGCTGATATGGCCATTGGAGGCGTGAAATTGCAACAAACCTCCCCAATCTGCTCGCCATTGGGTGGTAAGGTTCAATACATAGGCCGCGCGTCGATTTTTTCCCTGTACATCATCATTATGAACCGTTAGAAAATCACCTTTCGAATATTTTGTAAGCTGGGCATCTGCAAATTCGATATCTTCAAAGCCGGTTAAAACTCGTGCAAACGATAGAAATGGTTCACTATTCAGAAATTCAAATAGAATGCTTAATGGCTGCGGGCAGGTACCTGCATGCCAAGCGTCGTAAATTGGGAAATTTTCAAAAATATATTGGAAACCGTGAGTTGCCCCCCTGTCGACAGATTTCCGAAGAGTGGAAAAATACTCTGCTGACATTTGTATACGCTGATTGGGGTGTATATCGAAGTGCTTATTACCGTCATTCAGATGGAGATTCCAGTGCCGAAAACTTTCAATGTATGAGACTAAGGCCCTAACCGAAGGCGTTGTCAAGAATTGAGGAATGTGTATTCGTCTACCTGCAACATACTGATCAGCATACTGTGCCGGGGATAAAGCAGGATTAATTTCCAATGCGAGTCCACTCATCACGAATATATTCCATGCATAATTAATCTGTTTTTTAAAGGTACTAAATGTTGCTCATAGCATTTCCACTTTTCCACGCTGGAGGAGTACAATGGTTGTCTTACCTGGGTGGAACTGGCTGTGTCAACAGGTTTTTTATTATTGTAAAAGTTTACACATTCCTGTTCAAATGGCACGCCAACAAAGTTGAGAAGGGCTTCGGTTTCCCCTTCAATATTCTCTATCAATCTCTCGTAATCGGCAATGTATATTCGGTCTTTAAATTGATTTTTCCAAAAATTAATAGTCTTCTGGTAAATACTGAAATGGTCAGCTGTATTGATGAGATCGTAGGAGTATGAATAAAATCTATCGCCAAACAGTTGTTTGTAATTGCTGAAACAAGTATCCATTGCCCCCCTTTGACTGACAATAAACTTGGCTTTTGGCAATGCCATGGCGATAAAACCTAAAAAGAAATAATTGCGTGGCATCTTATCTATAAAGTAAGGTGTTTCCCCCATCATGGGGGAAGAAAGCGTTGCGTATCGCTCCCCTACAGCCGTTAAATCTCCAATAGGCGCAGCATTTTCGAAAAAGTCTTCAAAAAAATTCCCATAAGCTTCTCCACCCACTACGTGTTGAAAGGCCATTCTGAAACACATCAGTTCACCAGCTGATGAAATTTTGGAGTGCGAAGAGAGTATTCTGTCTAGCAGGGTCGACCCGGTTCTAGGCATGCCAACAATGAATATGGGATTTATCGAGTTGCAACCTGTGCCGGTATATCGTTCCAAAGATTGAGTAAACCAGTACTGCATTGCTTTGTGGACTCTAGTGTCAGCTTCAAATCCATATTGTTGATGACAATTTCTCAATTGAGCGGAGGAAGAAAAATAGTGAAAGGCTTTATCGAATTGTCCGATGTCCTCGTATTCTTTGCCCAATGCAGAATAAAGAGAGGCGAGTTCAAAGTCTTTTATACTCTTATTCAATGTCAGCTTTTCAAGTGCCGAAATATGGTTGTCAGCCAGAGACTGCTTCTTTAATGTTGACAATGTATATCTGGCTCTGACGTGTTGGGGATTAATCGATATTGCCTGTTCATAGGATTCAACTGCTTCGTCAATCTTTCCCAGGCTTTGTTGATGCCATCCCAGCATCGAATGATATTCGGGCTTTGAATTGTCGTATGTCACCAGAAGTTTGGAATAGTGCTCAGCTTCAGCATGTTTCTTTAAAATATTGCAAATTTTGTTAGCCAATAATATCCAATTAATATCTTTCTCAAAATTATCGAATTCATTATTGTAAACAGTAGCTATACCAGCGTAGTTTGCCGTTAACTTAAAGCAGTCAACTAATTGATTTGTATATTCAAATCTAGATGGTTGAAATGCAAGAAGCTCCTCTAAATAGGAAATTGCTCTACCAAACTTACCCAGTTTGTATAGTGCTCTGACAATAATTTCCAGTAAGTATTCATCCTTAATGCCGGCTGAAAACAAGCGGTTACAGGCTTCAATTGAAACCAGGGCATTGGATTCTAGATT
>JARROD010000416.1:0-6475 GCA_037384225.1 Exilibacterium sp. | reverse complement strand
TTTCTTCAGATAGTGGATACACCGCATTATGCTCGTTTCGAATGTCCTGAAGGTGAAGCTACTTTTTCACTATCACTTGAAGATAAAGATGTTAAAAATGGTAGCACTGTATATTTTGAACATGAAAAACTGGATGACCTGGTAACCAAGTTGAAAGAAAAAGGGTTTAAATTTGATCAAGAGCCTACGGATATGGATTATCTTTGGCGAGAGGCGATCTTGCATGATCCCTCAGGAAATGAAATCAAGCTATATTGGGCGGGTAAAAACAGATTAAATCCTCCCTGGAGAGTAGAGCGTAGTGCATAATAAGACCAAGCGCTATTGCTCCAGCGCACTGAGCTTGGTCTTATTATGCGGTAAGTAACTATGCACATTAGGTTAATAACAGAAGAAGATGCGGAGTGGTTGTCTGCTTACTATACGGATAATGCGGCGCATTTTAAGCCTTGGGAGCCGTTACGGCCCGACGGATTCCATACCGTTGCCTCTTGGAGAGAAAGAGCTAGAGGTTGTGTGCTTTCTCAAGATAAAAAGGAGGCTGCATATTTTGTAGCAGTGTCCAACAGTGAAATTCTTTCTCATTGCAGTCTTACTCAAATAGTGCATGGCCCCTTTCGAGCTTGTTATATGGGGTATGGCGTGGCTATTGGCTAGGTTAGGATTTGTAAAAGAAGGGCTTGCTAAAAACTATCTGAAAATTGGGGGTAAGTGGCAAAATCATGTGCTGACATCGCTCACAAACAATACAAGCGTGTGAAGTTTTCAATCTGACGCTGCAGGCTCTGTGCCTTTTGGGTATATGAAGGAAGAGCCAATGTTGAAGCCAGTAATACAGGATGAAACCACAGGGTGCGCAATTGCGCCTGTTGCCAATATTCTGGGAAAGACGTATTCGGAAATGAAGGCCATAGCAAACGGTATGGGTATTTATGCAGAAGATGAAGCGCTTTGGTCTGGTACCCAGTATGTCAGGAAGATGTTGTCCAGTGCCGGAGTTGAAACTTCTGCCGACGAAATTCCTTTTGAGTCATGGCGTACGCTGCCTGATGTGGCGCTGCTGTCCATTAAGCACCATCAGGAAGGTGGCAAAAATTTCTGGCATTGAGTTGTTTTCAAACGTGTAGGTAGTCAGGCTTAATAATCGAAGGCGTTATCATGAATGAAGGTGTTTGGCCTGAATACCACTTGATAAAATACTTAAATCAAGCGTGTGTTATTCTGTTTCTTTACTCGCTCATTATCCGAGCGTTTGTGGGCGTAGAGTCTGTTGGTTCGGTTTGCTGGCTACAATTTGTGTGGTTGGGTATTTCTCGATAAAAACTTTAAAAGAATTTAACCCGGAATTTGGATTGGGAGTCTATTTCGTGTACGTTCCTTAGGTACTCTTATTGCAAATCCATTTCTACTATTAATAATGCTTAAAAGGAATACGCCAGGTTCCAGCGGTTTCTAAACCGAGCGTTTTAGCATAACTGTTATCGTTAGTAACGAGGCGTACTTTATCCAGATCCTTGATTTGAGCAAGCCATCCACTGGGAATTTGAGGTAGAGTGAAATGCGTCGTCATATGCCACGCTTGGCGCCCTATTGATCTTTTCGGAAACAGGGGAAGGATAAAAGTCGGCTGCAACAAATTCCACCTTAACTGGATGAATATTTTTTTGCATTCTAGCCGTAACAGCGAAAAGTGACCAAAAAGTCAATGCGCCTAAAGTGCATTCCTTGCCGAAGACCGAATAGTCGCGCCTACTGAAGGCTCCGAAACCGGCAGTGTCCCCTGGCCGAAAACAGTGAGTGCAAGCGGTAATTTCGGCTTCTTTGTTATACTTTTGTGAAGTTTAAGCTCCGTCGTTCGATTAGAATGGCTCGATAAATATAAACTTTCCAGTTAATGGTCTTTTAGCCAGTTAATGGTCTTTTAGAGAGTGCATCATGTTTAATCGAATTGTTCCAATAGTTTTTTCAACTTTATTATCTATCGTTTTGGTGGCCTGTGGGGGTGGGGGTGGGGGTGGAAGCGATTCATCCAGCCAGAATCCAGCTCCCGTCGGGGATGAAAGTAGCGATCAGGGAGATCAGGGCGATCAGGGAGATCAGGGAGATCAGGGCGAAGAGGCACAGTTAACCAGAGGTAAGCTGGTGTATGCCATGCCGAATGAAAACGGCAACACTTTCGCTTGCGCTACCTGTCATGCCCTGAGCGAACCCGCGGAAGATGGCCTGGTTCGGCCAGGGCATCCAATTGGAAATGCCTTGCGACGTCAGGATTTTAAAAATGGACAACTGACCACATTCCTGGAAGCTGCCAATGTATGCCTCACGGAATGGATGGTCGTACCTACGCCATGGACCTCGGAATCTGAAGATTTTCAGGCGCTTAAAGCATATATTGACGATCAGGACGAGGGCGAGGGAGTGGCTGAATCGATTACAATACAATTCGCAACGCCATTGGAGTTTACCGATGCCGGGGATGCGGGTGGCGACCCCGTCGCAGGGGAAAACCTATTTAATGAGCGTTGTATTGTTTGTCACGGTGAGAGCGCGCAAGGGACAGAACGTGCCCCGGATCTGCGAGGCTTTGTGGATGACGCCAACTACGTTGCGACAAAAGTTCGCCTGAGTGGCAGATCGGATAGTGTCGTTTACCCTGATTTGGCGGGGGGACGCATGCCATTTTGGGGCCAGGATAGAATCAGCGATGCACAATTGGTCGATGTAATATCCTTTTTACTCGGCACAACACAGGACCCCAATGAAGGCGGTGGAGATGAAGACAATGACGAACCCGCGCAGCGCGAGTGCAGTTCAACGCACCCAAAAATTGGACAGGTCGCGCCCTTCGAGATGCATTTTCACGACATACAGGGTATAGCAACGATCATTGACGACTGCAGTATAAGAGTGGATAGCTTTTATTATGATGGGGAAGGAATAGATGTGCACGTTTACGGCGGTATTGGATCCGAATATAGAGGTGGGTTCAGCATGGGCAAAAATCTGGTTAACCGAGTGGGTTATGAAGGTGAGAGCTTCATCGTCCAGCTTCCAGAAAATAAAACACTGGATGACCTGGATCGGGTAAGCATCTGGTGTGTACCGGTAGGTGTCAGCTTTGCAGATGCAGTATTCTAATGCAGTGTAATAAATAGAGGTTGCTGATAGAAAGCCCTCCAGACGTTTACAGTCAGGCGCGGCCCGCAGAAAATGGCGGGCCTTAGGGTGCATTAATACACTGTTAATGTAAATACACTCTATAAGCCGAATCGCAATCACCTTCATCAAGCAGGTCAATTCGAACTTTTTGGTTGGTGACTTTCGCGGAAAGCAGAATACTCAATGCCATTTTGGTATCTGTATTCTGCTCTCTGAATCTAACATGCCTGCATGAACATTCATTGGTGCTTGAGGTTGTAGTGGCATACACCATACCCTTTGAGTTATCCAATCCCACCAGGCCATTGAGAGAATTATTGTTTTGGACACAAATAGCGTAGGTCAGCTGGGATAAAAAAAGTGATGCTGACAATAATAGTAATTTTAATGATTTATTCATAGCGGTTTCCTTTTTTGTAAAGGTACTTTATCGTGGTCTAGTTGACTCCATATTGTTTGAAACCGACAGAAAGAAAAGAGGTACTTAGGTGGCTTAACACATTGAAGTTTCTAGACCGTTATGCGACAAACATAAAATGAGCCAATATCAAATGTAACACGGCCGGTAGCCAGGCTATAGCGGGTGTTGGAAGTGTCCCGCACTCCACGCCCACGGCGGTAAACGCAGCGTGAACATCCATAAAATCGTAATAGCTATCATTGGCCGCATTGATTGCGCCGCAGGCGCCGTCGACAAAATCCGTGGAAGGTGTCCAGTAATTTTGGTTTGCCCTCACCATGACGTCAAAAGCTTTTCGTGTATCCCATCCCGAAGTTGTGGCTAGTAAGTAAAAAGCCTTGTTGAACACGCCGCTGCTATAGTGAACATCCAAACCGTCGTAATACTGATCGGCGTGATCGATCGAATGGCCATCCGCAGGTGGATCATTCATATACCGCAAGGCCCCGCTTGCTGCTTTGTAAATGTCCGCGCCTACGAGCCAATCATTACTCCCGTAAAGGTAAAATTCCGCCGCCTCTCCCGCCATATCGGAAAAGGACTCATTGATTCCCCCCGATTGACCGGAGTAGATAAGGCCGGAATTATGTTCTGTAAAACCGTGGCTTACTTCGTGGGTACTGACATCCAGGGAAACCAAAGGATAAAAGGTTGTACCGCCATCGCCAAAGTTCATGGATGAACCATTCCAGAAAGCATTTTCATAATTGTTTTTGTAGTGTACACGCATGCTCAGTTGAAATCTCAGTGGTGCAGTATCGAACCAGTTGCTATACATGTCATATATTACGCCGCCAAAATAGTGGGCGTCATTGATGGGAGAATAAGCACCATTGATTTGTTGGAATGTATTTCTATTACAGGTATAGGAGTATGCTGTACTTCCCGAGGTGCCGTGATTGAGATTGACGCTTTTAACATGGTTGTTTGACATTGCGCAAGTTGAGCCATTTACACTGACATCGAGTTTGTCAAAGTCCGTACCGTATTCATAGCGTCCTGTTTTGATATTGCCTCCAGGTCCTGTACCGACTTTGACATGGGTCAGGCCTTCCCACTGTTTAATGATAGTGAGTGATTGGGCATCGATCAGGAAGTAGGGTCTTGCCGGTTGTCCGCCAGCCGTTGAGTCAGTGTAAAAATTAACGTAATAAACAAGCTGTGCAGTTTGATCGTCATCAATATAGATAACTAACTCACTTTGTTCATTTTCATATAGGCTTGCATCAGTAGTGATGTTCCTGTCTTCGCTATATGCCTGCTTGGCAAAGTGTAAAGCGTCGGTTGAGGTATATTTGGATAATAATGACTGAGGGGAGGAAAAATCATGAGAGATGTTCTTTACAAGATTGCCACTTATGCCGCGCAGTTTGCCCTGATTGTCCTCATGTAGAATTATTTCATGCCCCCACACCGGAATATTATTGAAGATCTGTTGGTATCGGGTATGTAAGTTTCCGCTTCTGTCGGTAGTTGTTTTTTTCGCGGATAGAGTGTTTTCAGCTTCTAATCCCAGGGCCTTTCTGTATTCTTCCGCCTTTGAAATATTGTTTTTAGTATTCTGCTCATACAGTTTTTTGGCTACCTGACTTGTCAATGTTGTTCCCTTGACTATGTTTGCTGCAAGCATGGGGGGCGATAGCGTAATCAGTAGTACGCAGGATGTAAGCGCGTGAAATGGTAACAAATATTTTTGTATTGGCATAAATAAAGCTCCTTTTTTGTCAAATGTGAAAAATGAATGTGTCGGATAAATATACCCAAAGCGTTTGAGATTTAGGTGCACAGAGCACGCCCCTTTTTGTCCCTGGCAGCGTTGCTTCGTCCAGCCGCTCCAGGCATTCGCGGCGCTAGCGCCCTCACATGGGGCCTACCATGCAGCGACGTCGCGCCCCCTGCTATTAAAAGAAGGGGGAACAAAAATTGACGCACTCTGCACACCTAAATCTCAAACGCTTTGGGTATAGCCGCGGACGGTTTATGTCAGTTATTAATAAATGATTGACTTCATTTAGCAATATTTTGAAAAATTTATGGTCGATTTTATTTAGCGATATTTAAATAATTATATTTTTGAAAAAGCTATCGGTTTTTGTTCGATTACCAAATGATGACTACCTAATATATAGGTAGCTGTAGAAAAAAATACAAATATATTAGGGATATTTACTTTGAGGGGTTGGTGGTGAACACTAAAAACGGTTCTTCAGGAATCGGTCGTCTAGATTGTTGGCGACAGCATCATCAGGTAATAATATTATCCGCTGAAAGCGGCAAGCGTGATGCTTTATAGGATAATGCTGCTTCTCATCCGTTTCAGTAATTTTTTCTTTCATAATATTAATGGTCAGCACATTCCCATTTAACTCAATATTGGTGTCAGGCGCTATCAAACTGGGGGCATCCAATGAATTTTTATATTCACTTTCAGAGCCCGAAATATCAATATTGAGTTTAAGCCAAGCCGCTGTTGACCAGATATTAAATACCGATGACTTTTTTCAGGTTGAGCCAGTCCAAAAAGTCTTAGTGTATCGTTAAAAAGACAGCCGGCCTGTCATTATGTTCAGCTGCAAAAGTGCAGCCAGGCGGAAATCCGCAATGCCTATGACAACACGATTCTCTATATGGATTATTTTTTATCCCAGACAATCGAGGTACTCGAGTCCTATGGAAAGGGTGCGGATAGCGCCATGATATATTTGTCCTACCACGGTGAATCCCTTGGGGAAAACAATCTTTATCTTCACGGTCTGCCTTACCTGATCGCGCCGCAGGAGCAGACTCTCGTGCAGTTTCTGCTCTGGATGTCTGATGGATTTGCAGATCGATTTTCCATCAGTGAAAGCTGTCTGA
>JARROD010000415.1:0-2888 GCA_037384225.1 Exilibacterium sp. | reverse complement strand
GGTTTCGAGGCCCATGATGCCCACCCGACGCCTTTGTGCGGGTGTTACAGGCTGAAACGCATGCTCACGGTGTAGGTACGGGGAGAGCCCGGCATGGTCCACCACTTATGGTACGAACTGGCGGAGTACTCCTCATCGAACAGGTTGTCGATACCGATGGAGAACTTCAGCTTGTCCATGGGTGAATAGGAACCGAACAGACTTACCAATGTATAGGACGGCAGTATGTAGTCCGGGTCGATGGTTTCACCCAGTCGATCATCCACATAATTCACCCCGAGACCGACAGTGGCCGGTGAATCACCAATTTCAAAGCTTTGTATCAGCGAGAGACTGCCGCTGTGTTCCGGGACGTTGATAAGGCGACTGCCCGCCGGAATTTCAACCCCCCAATCGCGATTGATCACATCATTGGTGGTCTGGGCGTCGATGTAGGCGTAGGCGAACCATAGGCGCAGACTGTCGGTGATATTACCGGACAAATCGATTTCAACCCCCTGACTTTCCGCCTCTCCCAGTGCGGCGGAATAGCCGGCGTGTACCGGGTCGGATGTCAGCACGTTGGACTTCTCCGCCTTGAATAACGCGATGGAACCCGACAAGCGCTCATCCGGAGTCGACATTTTTACGCCGGCTTCATAGGACTTACTTTCCTCCGGCGCGAACGCCTCGTTGAAGAAGTCGATGCCTGTATTGGGCCGGAAACCCTCCGAATAGCTGGCATAAAGCGAAACGTTGTTATTCATCTCGTACACCAGCCCGGCGCGCGGATTGGTGGCGGTTTGGGACGTCTTTGTGACCGTGCCCGCCAACCGGTTGGTGATGTCCTGGGCGTAGTCGTCGTAGCGCACCCCCAGCGTCAACTTCCATTTCTCGGTCAAATCGAGCTGATCCTGTATATAAAAACCCAGGGAACTTTGCTCCTCCAGGTTGTTGTTTTGAGGATCCGGTATCGGCTGGTCATAGGTTTCAACGGGGTTGAAGATGTTGACGGAGTACGTCGGATCCATGGTACCGAAGCCAACTCGCCAACGATTCTGAATACTTTCGAGCTCAAACTCGTAAGCGTCCGCGCCGATCAACACATGATGGGTGAAAGGGCCGGTATCGAAGGCACCTGTCAATTCCACTCGACCCGACAGGTCCTCGGCATCGTAATCGCGGTAGCGGCGTTGCCGGTTCAGGGTTTCGCCGTCCACCAGCAGGAGCTGCCGCCCTCCGGAGAGTTCCGTATCGGCAGAGTAGCCTTTGAAGGACGACTCCCGATAACCCAGTCCCGCCAGAATCGACCAGTCATTATTCAGATCATGCTGGAGTACGAACTGATGCCCTGTGGCCTCAACTTCCATCGGCCCGTTGCGCGGATCACCCAGGAACCTCCTGGCAGACAAGACACTGGCATCCCCGTCTATGGCAACGACGCCGCGATCGAACAGGGCCTCCTGTTTGGCCAGCTCGAGCTCGTACGACAGAGAGGTGCTGTCGGACAAGGCAAACAGAAAGGAAGGCGTCAATGCGTACTTCTGCGGCTCGTTGTGCCTGTAGCCTTCGGCCTCGTCATAGGCGCCATTGATCCGAAAGGCAATAGTATCAGTCAGCTCGCCCGTGTAATCCCCCTCCAGCCGATAACCGCCGAAGCGCCCAACTGAGATCTGAGCATAACCTTCGGTTTCGAACTGCGGCTTTTTAGTGATCAGATTGATGGTTCCGCCCGGCTCACTGCGACCGTACAGGGCCGACCCCGGCCCCTTTATGATTTCAATACTCTCGATGTTCGAAGCATCCCGGCGGCCACTGAATCCACGGCCGGCAGCGAAGCCGTTAACCAGATACCCGGATGGCACGTTCTCATCTCCGGCAAACCCCCGCACGGCAAAGCTGTCCCACAGGCCGCCGAAGTCGTTCTGGCGAGTCACGCCCCCCGCCAGGTCCAGGGCATTCTGCAATTCGACCACTCCCATATCGCTCAGCAGATCACTATCTAGGATCTGGACCGCTTGTGGCAATGACTTTAGTGGTGCATCACCACGATAGGGTTGTTTCTGAGAGACCACTGTAATCTCTTCCAGCTCGCTGATCGCGGAATCTTCAGCCAGAGTAACTGCACTTCCAGTCAGACAAATAACGCTCGCTAAAATCGAGCGGCGAAACGGAAATTTCGTATTCATGATGACGTCTCTCCAGTGAGGGTAATGTGGAGGTAGCTATAATCTACATCTTCTAATAGTTCTCCACGGGGGCTCTCATCCGTGTTTTCTCATCCGTGTTTTCTCATCCGTGTTTTCTCATTCGTGTTGTTCATAGGTGTAATCTGTTTGCATACGCAGGTCATACACATGCTCCGCTCTATTTAATAGACTACAACTCATTGCGAAAAATATTGCCTCAAATAAGACTGCTCAGACCGTCAAATATTTTAAAGTGGGACACAAATTGGCAGAAAATGCTGAAACAGGAATCGAAACGGCTCCACCGCCAGTTAAGGGTCGTGCACGAAATAACTTCCGGCAACTCTCCCGCCTTTTTGACTGCGAGGAGTGGGGTCGGTGAGATCGAAGAAGTTAAACAATGCGTAAAATCAAAGACGTGCTACGACTATACCCTATCGTTGCATAAATTTTCGAGTTCAGGACCTTTTAGAGCGGTATTTTCAGGGACGCGCGCAGATTTTTCTAACCGGAGCATAGCTATCCCTATGCGAGGATTAGAAAAATTGAGCACGGCCCTGAAAATGCTGCTATAGAAGGAGCGAAGCGGTCCTGGGCCGAAAATTTATGCAACGATAGAGGGTATATATTAGAACTGCAGACTGACGCCGAATAAAACCTGGGTGGTACTGCCTCCCTCGCCTTCCGCTCGGGCGTAATCGGCGGTCTGCCCATAGGGTT
>JARROD010000414.1:0-2896 GCA_037384225.1 Exilibacterium sp. | reverse complement strand
TTGAGATTTAGGTGCACAGAGCACGCCCCTTTTTGCCCCTGGCAGCGTTGCTCCGTCCAGCCGCTCCAGGCATTCGCGGCGCTAGCGCCCTCACATGGGGCCTGCCATGCAGCGTCGTCACGCCCCTGTTGTTAAAGGAAGGGGGAACAAAAATTGACGCACTCTGCACACCTAAATCTCAAACGCTTTGGGTATAGCTCACCCTATGTGAGAACTAGAAAAAGTTAGTGATACCCGAAAAGGTGTATTAGCAGAAATCTTCTAACATAACAAACCCTGAGTTAGATGTTTTTTAGTCGGTAAATATAGGCTTAAAAGAGCATTGACAAGCAGCCTGCCCAAGCCTAGGATTGAATCGCTCTTACTATATTTATCACATAAATAATACTATCCATCAATCAAATTGGGCGAGATCTACTCGCTGTTCGACTGTGCCTGAACTCAACAGCGCGAATTCAAAATGCAGATGCACAAGTTATACGCTAATGGTTTTGCAATTGTCACTGGTATGTTCAGCACCCTACTGTTATCGCATGAGCTGGTGAATTTATAACAAGAGAAAAAATAATAATGAAATCATAACGAGAGAAAAATAATGATGAAAACCAATAAAATCCTTCAACACCCTCTAATAATTTTATTCCTTTTCTTATCCTTAACCGCTGGCGCTCAGGCGCTGGATATTTCCAGCGGTGTGCACAACTATGACAGTTTGAGTGACACAGACGTTAACCTATCCGGCAAAAGCGAACTACACCTGGCCACCACAGGCAATCCACTGCCGGGCAGCACGGTGTCCATCAACTCAGAAGACGCCTGGTTGTTTTTCGAACACATAAAACCTTCCGTGGTCATTGAAAACCACCTGCCCCAGGTGACTGTGTTCGGTGATGAGATCACGCCGAATGAAAACGCCCGCGTCATACCCTATATCAACGGTACTGTCATTGTTCCCCATTCCACGGCGTATCAAGGGCTTACCGTATACAGCGATTCGGATTATGCCGGGCTATCCATGGATATCAACAGCTACGACTACTATCGTGGCACCGGACTGCTGGGCAGCATGAACAACGCGATCAGCTCCTTCCGCCTGAAAAGAGGTTATATGGCAACCTTCGCCCAGGAAGAAGACGGCACCGGCATCAGCAAGGTATATGTCGCTCAGGATGCCGATCTGGAGATTTTCGAGCTGCCGGAAGCGCTGAACGATCAGGTTTCTTTTGTGCGCGTCATCCCCTGGAACTGGACCAATAAAAAGGGATTTGCCGGCGGCGGTTTTGATGGCACCCTGGCCCTGGAGTGCGGCTGGAGTTACGACTGGGATAACGCCGCCAGCTCGCCGGTGGATGCTGAATATATTCCCATGCGCCACAATGCCAATTGGAACAACTATGAAAACATCAACGTCAAAGTCGGTTCCACCCACGTACTCGGCTTTAACGAGCCGGACCGCCCGGACCAGGCGGATATGACCGTGGATGAAGTGTTAGAGCAATGGCCCCATTTGTTAGCCTCCGGCTTGCGCCTGGGCGCACCCGCGGTTTCGGATGGCGGCCTGAACTGGCTCTATAGATTCATAGACAGAGCTGACGAATTGAACTACCGGGTCGATTTTGTGCCGGTACACTTTTACCAGGCCAACCACACAGCCGAGAGCTTTCGAGCCTGGCTTAAAAGAATCCACGATCGCGTCGGTGGCCGGCCGCTGTGGATTACCGAGTGGAACAACGGTGCCAATTGGACCTGCTGCGAACCCACCTTCGAAGAGCAGAAAAAAACAATCGGTGAATTTATCGATATGCTCGACAGCACCCCATTCGTCGAGCGCTATTCGCTTTATAACTGGGTCGGAGAAACCCGTAAGCTGATCTCCAATTTTGACCCTATGACCCTGACACCGGCCGGGGAGGTTTACCGTGACCAGCGTTCACCTCTCGCCTATTCCGATCCCGGTGGTCTTCCGGCAACACCGACTGCACTCCAGGCCAGTGCGGTTTCCAGCCGGGCTATAGAACTCAGCTGGAGCGATACCGCCACTAATGAATCGAAATACACCGTTGAGCGCCGCCACTGCGACCACGGCTGTGGGGAGTGGGAAGTCATCGCCACTCTACCCGCCGATACCAGCCGTTATAATGACGACCGGCTCGCATCTGCCAGCCGCTATGCGTATCGCGTAAGGGCCCACAATTCGGTTGGCGAGTCGCTGTATTCCAACAAAGCGCACAACACCACTCACAAGGGCATTGGCATTCTGTCCCAGGAGGATTGGTCGCTGGTGTTCGTCGACAGTGAAGAACCTTTCGGCAACGGTTTGGCCGTCAATGCCTTCGACAACAACCCCAGCACCATCTGGCACAGTGAGTGGCACGACAACCAGCCCAAGCCCCCCCACGAAATCCAGATTGATCTCGGCGCATCCTACGAAGTGGGCGGTTTCCTTTACCTGCCGCGTCAGGACGGCAACCTGAACGGGACGATTACTGAGTATGAGTTCTACGTCAGTGACGACCCCGAGAATTGGGGCACTCCGGTAAGCACCGGCACCTGGGCCAACAACGCGGAGGAAAAAGAAGCTAACTTCCCCATCATTACCGGGCGCTACATCCGCCTGGTCGGACTCTCCGAACAGGCCAGTGGCAGTAAGTCTTTCTCATCGGCGGCGGAAATTTCCGTGCTGGTCGACAGCTGTAGCAAGTAGCTAACGGCGCCCTTCCTCCCTAAGCCTGGCGCCGCAACCGGAGCAGAATCCATGCCCCGGTTACGGCGCCAGGCGTTTTCATGAAAGCTCGACATCACAAGCAAACTTGATTTTCCCACCGATAGCCAATATCGCGAATAGATTTAATAAATACCGGTTGCTGCGGATTATCCTCAATTTTTTTCCTTAATG
>JARROD010000413.1:0-2898 GCA_037384225.1 Exilibacterium sp. | reverse complement strand
CGAGCCGCTGCTCCCGCAGGTCGACCTGGGCAATACCATCCTGACTTTTGTCCACGGCCTGGCTTTCACACGCCTCATCCGACAGGGAGGGAGGGCATTTCGGAGAACCACTGAGAGCGACAAACACATAGCGACCACTGCCGTCGGCTTTTACCCCTCGCGGCCGGCGCCCGACTTTTATCGTGGATACAACCTTATTGTCGAGCGTATCGATAACACTCAGCTCACCGGAATCTTCGTTGCTGACCACGGCCAGTGATTGCGATAACGATTTCGATTGTTCTTGTGACTGTTCTTGTGATTGTTCTTGTGACTGTTCTTGTGATTGTTCTTGTGATTGTTGTTGCGTCTGCTGCCCGGGTGGCAGGGAGACAGCCAGTTTTTCATCCCGCTTTTCACACCCCCCCAGCAATAACCCGCCGGCGAGCATTACACCCAGTAATAGCAGGTGTTTAACGGCCCTGCAGCTTTGGGCACAGTGAGTATTCCAAACAACTTTTTGCGCAATAGTTGTCGTAGCGTTCAACATAATGCCGTGACTTCCCTTAATAAAAACCCAGGTGACGACTCAAAACCGTAACCTCTCAATGAACCGGAGTCGGCACAATGTCAGACGGCCGTTCGGCGGTAGCTGGCCCAGACTTGAGAAATTACACTTAAGGCCGCCATTTCACACCGACAAACACGGTCAGAGGAGTGCCGGGAAAATAACGCTCTTCGGTAAAGGTCGTGTAATCCGCCCGCTCCGCGTAGGTCGTGTCGCTCAAGTTATTGATACGTCCATACACAGTCCAGTTTCGACTCATCGCCCAACTCAGTTTCAAATTCAAAAGGTCGTGTCCGGCGTATTTGTGGGTGTTTTCCGGTTCCAGATAGTAGGCCCCCATATCGATCCACTCCAGTTCCACCCGGCCAGCGGGATGAAAATTCCAGCCAATGCGCGTGTTGCTGAAGTGTCGCGGCGCCGTATCTATATCCTTGCCGTTAATATTGATACCACCCAATATTTCGTCATAATCGTAACGGTGTCGCGCATAACTGCCGCTAAAGGCAAGATCGACAGTCTCACTCAGTGGGTATCCCAATTCCAGTTCGATACCCCGGTGACGGGTTTTACCGTCGCTGACATTAAAAAAATCCGCATCCCGAAAAATATAGTTGGCCTTTTTCATTGCGTAAACAGCCAGGGCATAATTCAAGCCGGCAGCCCTTCCCTTGATGCCGATTTCAACACTGTCGACCCGCTCTGAATCCAACTCCGCCACGGATTGTTCACGCTGCAGACGATAGAGTTCGGTCGCCTGCGGGGCTCGAAAGCCACGAGCCAAGTTCGCGTAGAGCAGATGCTCGGCACCCAGTTGGTAACTCAATCCCAGTTTCGGCGACCAGTTGTCAAATGTGTCGCTGCGGTCGGCGGGGCGACTATAACGGCAGCCACCGAAGCCGCATTCGGAGCCATTATCCCGCGTGCGTCCGGCAAGCATTTTGTTGTCGTAATCATAGCGCATCTGCTCGTAGCGCAGCCCGGCGGTCAACTTCCAAGCTGGGGCGAAAAGCCACTCCACATGGGCAAAGGAGGCGAGCATAGCCGCCCCCACTTGGTAATCATAATGCAACCCTTCTGGCACAGTTTCCTGTAAAAAAACCGAACCCTCCGTGGGCGCGTCCTGTGCCTGTGTCAAATACCCTTCGGTATACTCCGCATCAATGCCAACAACCCAGTTGACCTGGGTTGATCCATCGCCGTTGCCATTAGCCCGATAGCCGGTATTCCCAGTGCCGCTGTAGTAAGCCGACTGAACGCCAACACTCTTCTGACCGTTTTCCTCCAGTGGATCGCCGGGCAAAAAGTGTTGCAGAAAATCCATATCCGTGACCCGCAGGTAGGGAGTGACGACCCATTGCCGCTGGTCCAGCAGCTCCCACTCGAACCGCGACCAGGCGCGCAGCGCTTTGGCATCGCGGTAGGCTTCTGGCTCAAGATTGAGTCGGGCGGTGTCTTCGTCCTTGTAGGCATCTTTACCGGTAATAAAACCCGCTGTTTCCTGGTTTAAATTGGTGTAGGTCAAACCGGTGTTGACGGTAAGGGACGTTGTTTCATACAAATGACGCAAGCTGATTTTCTGCTGATCAAATCCGGATTTGTCCCGGTAACCGCCGTCGTGGGCAGTGGTCAGGGAAAAGGCGAAGTCTTCAAAACCAGCCGCCAGCTTCAGGCGCCCGTAATCGTAAGCGCCCAGTTCCATGCCAACGGCAGTTTCGGTGTCGTCGACACCGGGGGTAATAACATTGATAATGCCGTGCAATGCATTGGAACCGTAAAAAGCGCTACCAACACCGCGCAACACTTCAATCCGCTGCGCCTGCTCGGTGTGAGCTTCGAACAGTTCATTGACGTTGCAAAAACCGGCGGCACGAAGCGGAATGTTATCTTCCGCCATCAGAAAAGCGCCGCAGGCGCCGGCGCCGGTCAGCACCGGGGAACGGATTGAAGGAAGATATTCCTGGCCGTTGCCGCGGTGTAAATTGACCCCGGGGATGCGCAGCAAAGATTCCTGTATGTGGTTGTGGCCAACGAATTCAAGCGACGCCCCGTGCAGGGCGCTCAAACTTGCAGCCACGGAGGAAGCTTTGATCTCTGAACGGGTTGCGGTCACCAGGATGGTGTCTTCCAGGTTGTTTTTTCTTTTTGCGTCGGTTTGCGGCGGGTTTGCCACGGTGTCCGAAGCGGTATTGTCTGCCGATACAATCGCCGTGTTTGAGAGCACGACGCTGATGGTGATAAAATTCAATAGCTTATTCATTACTGCATTTCATTTTTTTAATGAAGTCCATTTCATTACCACACGTCCATGATAGGTGATTAACTTTAAAAAAGTGCCAACCGATTCGGTTCAG
>JARROD010000412.1:0-3333 GCA_037384225.1 Exilibacterium sp. | reverse complement strand
CCAGGAAAATATTGAAAAACAGTGTCGCATTCTAATTTCTTGTGTTTTTAATAACAGTCGGATCTTTTTTAAAAACGTTTTTGACAAACGTTTTTAAAAAATTACTGGAAAAGAAGTTGAAATAGCTTTTTTATACATTGAACGCGAACGTAGTCGAAAAAATATTCTAGACGGTTTGACGATTTTCTGGAGTTGCTATGGATATTAAGCGCAAACTGAGAGATATCGATTATTTGCCAAAGGGCTTGCGGGAATACACCGAGAACGATTTGGCTGATATGCTGGAGATTTTCAATGAAACGGCGTTAACCTGAGTCAATTCCCCGGTTACCGGACCGGTATCGATTGAAGAGTTGGGGTTTTATCTTAAAGGTTGCTCAGGGCTGTTCCTCGCTTGCAGGGGAGTCTCGCCCTGCAGCACCCTGACCACATCTTTACTGGCACGTCGTCGCAGCTCTTCCAGTGAAGCGCCCGAGGAGAACGCCACATGGGGCGTGATCATGTTGCCGGGATTCTCCAGCAGCGCCCCCGGCACCGCGGGCTCGCTCTCCAGCACGTCCAGCGCCACGGCCGCCAACCGACCGGATTCCACCGCCGCTACAGCGGCGTCGGTATCCACCACCCCCCCACGGCTGACGTTGATCAACAGAGCGCCGGGCTTGGTTTGCGCCAACAGGTCAGCGTCTACAAGGTGGTGGGTTTCCGGCGTTAGCGGGACGTGCAGGATGATGGCGTCGCTACACGCCACCAGCTCCGGCAGGTCGCAAAACCTGACGCCAACGTCTGTTGTCGGGGTTCGCGTAAAAGCCAGCAGCTCGACATTGAACGCCGACAGTTTTTCCGCCGTGCGGCGGCCGATCCGGCCATAGCCGACGATCCCCACCGTCATGTCCGCGACCCGGTGCAAGCGAGCGCTCGCCGGGTTCCAGTCACCGTTGCGCACAGCGCGGTCGAAGGATAGCAAGCCCCTCGCCCAAGACAGCAACATGGCGACGGCGTGGTCCGACACTTCTTCAACGCAATAATCCGGCACATTGGTAACCCAGATGCCGCGCCGGGTACAGGCATCCACGTCCAGGTTGTCCAGCCCCACCCCCAGGCGCGCGGCAATTCTGAGATAGGGCGAGGCGGCAATGGCCTTTTCTGTTACCGGAGCCCAGCAGAACAGCACGGCGTCCGGTTGATGCTGTGCCATGAGTTGCTCTATGACCTCCGCCGATGACGGGGCGGCCGGCCCTGCGACCACCTTGCAACCAGCCGCTTCGAGAATGCTTTTTTCCACGGCGATATCGGGCCAGGCATAATCGGTTATCAAAACCGTGGGTTGTTTATTTGTATCCATATCGTCACTTCTTTTTGCTACTCAACAGGCGCATCGCATTGGCGCCCAGCATTTGCTCGCGTTCTCGTCAAACCCGGAATCGCACCCACCAGCGCATACACATCGTAATCACCCATATCGAAAGGATAATCGGTACCTATCACCAACTGCTCCGGATGCCCGCCACAGGCTTCGGCGATGGCCTCGCCCATTTGACGCAAGATCAGCTCGGGCTCGGCGGTTCGTTGTACCATCACTTCTAGTTGTACCATCACTTCTAGTTGTACCATCGCTTCTAGAATATCGTATAAGCTGGCCCCTGTCGCTGTAACTGGCGATATGACGCCCCCATTGATCGAACAGGGGCTTAGGAACGGGCACGGCAAGCACCGAGCCATCCCGGACCACGCCTAAAGGTAAAGCTGATCTCGTCTTCAGAGCACTTTGCCTCATCAATAACGGAAATCGGAATGAAGCTCGGTGGGCGGCGCCAAACAAAAAAACCCGCAAAAATGCGGGTTTGTGGATGTCCTACTTGGACAAAAGCGGACATTGAATTGGTGGAGTCAGAGTCCTCCGTGCCCGTTTCTTAGCCCCCGTTTAACCGCTTTATCGCCTCGGCGGCGGCCTTGTTCACCGGGTAGGGTCGGTTTTCCGCCAGCTCTTCCAGCGCATCGATATTGGAGGCATCGCCGGATTTCATAATGGTCGCAATTGCCGCCAACTGCAGCATGGTGGGCATATTATCTTCCTTGATTACATGCTTCGCCTGGGTGTAGATTCTCGGGCTGCCCAGCCAGGTGGCGATTTCCATGGCGGTGACTTTGGTCATGACGCTGGAACGGCCGTCGGAGGCGATTTCCGTGGCCGTATCCCGCAGTCTGGCCGTGTCGACGCCATCCGATTTTGCGTTTATCCGCGCCAGGGCCACCAAAGAGGCGGACGCGATATCATCGCCGGGGACAGCCGCGCTGCTCCAAAGCGCCTCGGTTATGACCTCGGGAGCCGCGGACCGCTGGTACAGCTTATCCAGCCGCCTCGCCACGGCGCTGCGCACCGAGGGCTGTGTCTGCGGGTTTTCAAACAACGCCAACAAGTGATCCTGAGCGCGCTCGTGCTGCGGCCATTCCATCACCAGGTAATCGACAATGCGGCGCTGCATTGCCTGCCATTCCTGTTCATCTAAGGCCGCGGTCAGCGGTGTTTCGAGATAGCGAAACAGCGCCTCCGCATCCGCTTCACCGCCTCGGTCGAACATCCGCTCCGCCGCAGCGCTGACGCCCGCAAATGACTTGTCGTCACCGAGGCCAAACAACGCGGCGGCCAAGGGATCGTCCAGCTCCCGGGCGAGTTGCTCGCGCAGGCTTTTAAACTGGACTTCTCCGTCGGGCATTTTCGACCGGCTGGTAGGAGTAGGAGCCGGAGACACCGTGGGATCCCCAGTCGACACCGGCCCGTGCGCCGACCATGAGGTCTGGCTTTCAACAGGGTAAACTATTTCCGGATCAGGAGCATCACTCGGTTTCATCAACCACAAAGCGACCGGCGCCTTTTACTTTATTAACGGACATGTTTTCACCTATAAACCGAATCTTCTGAATCTGCCCAGTAGTTTGCGAGTACTGCCTCCCACGCTATCATCAGCGTTATCGTCTTCTTCAGCATTCGGCTCATCGCTCACCGGGTCTTCATCAACAGGATCTTCAGTAACAGGAACTTCAGCAACGGGTTCCTCATCGACTGGCGTTACAACTGGCTTCACAACGACAGGGATTTCATCCACCGGTTCCTCATTGACAGAATCCACAACCACCTGATCCTTATCCGCCGGATCTTCGACGATTTGATCGGCGATGTTTTGAGCGAGGTTCTGGTCGCCATCGAGAACGCCGTCCAGTTCGCGGTCAAGGGCGATGCGTTCGCCGGAGCCGAAAGGCACGCAGGTGTAAGTGAGCGCCTGGCCGGGTACGGCGGCGATAGCGCGCAGCTCACTGTCACTGAAAGGCGATTCA
>JARROD010000411.1:0-3443 GCA_037384225.1 Exilibacterium sp. | reverse complement strand
TTCAATCACCGCAGCAACCAACAATTTATCAAGCATGAAAACTTGTTTGCCATGGCGAAACATGCTGTGCAATTGGTTCACATAAGGGTCTTTTTTATTATCACTCAGGTTTACATCGCGCTCTGTGAGCAGTTTTACTACCTGCTTGAAGTGAATCATTTCCTCTAGAGCTAAATCGGTCATTGCTTTGACTAACTTACGCTTATCTCGGTAATGAGAAAGCATTGACAGTGCCATGGCAGAGGCTTTTTTCTCAGCCGCTGCATGGTCTTGTAAAAATGTATCGAAGTCGGCAAGCACTGCTTCTGTCCATTCATTAGGCGTTTGAAATTCTAATTCGAACATAAGAGTCACTTAAATCTGAAATCGCCGCTAATCACCTAGGGTTTACACACTCTAGCTTTGCCACCAGCTATCAAGGTTATCTACCTTGCCATTTCGCGTTGACGGCACTTTCAGTGGGCTATTAAAGTCGCGCCAAGCCATCACCTTATTACCTTTGTTGAGGTGGGCAAAACTATCTTGGTGGGGGGCTATCGCTAACATACGAGCCAACAAGCGTTTGATGGATGCTAACCATGCTCGCTCTTCTCGGCATAATAAGATGAATTTGCTATCAGGATACCGGCTTGCTAGATGCGCATAGTGGCTAAAACAAGGGGTGTCGGAAAGAAACTGTGCGTGTTCAAAGCACTGTTGGGTATAGGCCGTGTGGGCCGTTGGCAAGCCGGCCTGAACCGCAGCAACACACACGCTCGTGGTGCCAGTTCGAGGTAAACCTACAACGAAAATTTTGCGTGTATCGCTCATAAACTGCGGCTTTAAAAATAAAAAAGGAATTATAAATCGATCTTAATGTAAATAATTCTCTACAGTTGAATATTTAATCATTAAAACTAAATCAACAACAGAAAGAAATACGCCACTATTAGAAAATAGATCCATATTTTCTGCCTATTGCCCATAGGCGAAGAATATAAAACAAAATACATACATTGCATGTCATTGTACTGGCTCAAACCCGATCTGACTTATTTATACCCAAAGCGTTTGAGATTTAGGTGTGCAGAGTGCGTCAATTTTTGTTCCCCTTTCCTTTAACAACAGGGGCGCGACGGCGCTGCATGGCAGGCCCCATGTGAGGGCGCTAGCGCCGCGAATGCCTGGAGCGGCTGGACGGAGCAACGCGGCCAGGGACAAAAAGGGGTTTGCTCTGTGCACCTAAATCTCAAACGCTTTGGGTATATGACTGCTCAAATCACAGTGTTGAGAGGCAGGCCGACTTGAACTGCCCTTTTTTTGGTCGATTTGACCGAAATACGCTACTCCCACCCTCTCCTCCCTGTTGCAACAGCCCCACAGTCGATTTGATCCAGTTATCAATGTTCGCGTGTCGAAGCCGACGAAACAACAATGTATTCGAGAATCGAGCCCGGCCCTGTTGCCTATTGGGAGCTATTTTGGTTTATCGTACGATATACCTATTACACATTGAATCCATGATTCTGGAGGTGTTGAAAATGAGATTGAAAAAACTGCCCCTGCTAGCAGCTCTGCTTATGCTCTCGAATAACACATTAGCGGATTGCGCCGGAAAAGCCTGTGAAAAAGTTTATATCGACTCAATTTTTATCAGAGGTGCAGGCAATATTTACGTTGGCACCAGTGGCAACGAAAAACTCCTGAACTGTACCGCTGCTTCCAATATCTATCTGGCCCTGGATACCGCGGAACCCAACGCCAATGAAATGTACGGTCTGATCCGTTCAGCCCAGATGCAGAATAGGAAGATTTATCTGCGGATTGTGGATAACTCCAGAAACTGCAAAATTCAACATATCGTTTTTGAAAGATAACACCGGCTTCAAGCCACCTTTCATAACTTCTCAATAACCCGGGGTAAGGTGCCACAACACCGCTTTGGGTATAGAGGGGTAGGTTTTGCCCTTGAGCTACCAGCGAGACCTTGAACGCTGGGTATTGCTGCTCAACCAACGGGTAGAGGAGTGTCTGTTCAGGTTGGTGACGTTCGTAGTTTGGCGATTGATTCGCCGTGGCATTCCTTGCCAGAGACATGAGCACCTTCCTTAGATGCTGTAATTATGTATAGAATATCCGGCCTCGTTCATCGTGAAGTGGTGCAAAGCTTTGAACAGGAGATGCAAACTGCCGGCGCTGACTATGAGGTTGTCAGCTTTCCCGGCATCAAGCACAGTTTCACCAATCCGGACGCGGATCAATTCGCACAGCGTTTCGATATGCCTTTGGCGTACGATCAAGCGGCCGATCAGGAATCCTGGCAAGGCATGTAGAACTTCTTTAAAGAGATTTTTGCCGACTGAGTGGCCGTCTCAGCGCCCCTTGATTAGGGACAAGGTCACTTCTGCACCGCCTAAACCGGTGGCGGTCACAGTGTCGCCCACGGCAATTTGACCCAAGGCATTGCAAATCGGTGCTTCGGCTTTAGGCTTTGAGCGTGTGAAGCATATTTTGTCGCCATCTTCACGCCACGTTCCCGCAATGGCTTGCCCGTCGGGCGACGTGCCCGTGTAGGTTCCATCTTTGTTGGGATAGATATGCGTTTGCGCATCGCCGGCGCTAACCAAAAGGGTATTGCCGAAAGCGCCGTCCAAGGAACCTGCGAATGTGGGGCTTACGGACAATACTATCGCTGCGGTCAACGCCGCTTTGGTAATAAGTTTAAGCATTATTTTCTCCAGTTATACAGCTGCATATAAGGGGTTACGGGTTACGAGTGACATTGGCTGTGAGCGTATCAGTTTATTAATGTAATTAATTAGAGGTTATTCTCAATTTATTAGAATTACATCCGTTTTTTCTTACAGATATAGCGTCCTAACCTACCATTCTATGCTATTGCCTACCCAATAGATTTACTCGTTGCAATTTGTTGCAATACTGATTTCCGAATGTAAACAACATAGGTCTAACAACTCGATGCTAGTGTAGTGTATTAATTTGCTGAACACCACGGCATAACTGTTTTTCCGTCAACAGTCCGAAAAATCTCTCCATAAGATTAAGCCAGGATGAGCTGATTAGGATAAAATGCCGATGCACCCGTTTATTTTTCTTGAGTCAATTCTTAACGATAAAATCCGACAACATCACGGATGTTTTTCTTCAAATGCCCAAAGCGACGCATAGGGCACAGCATATAGGTGTTGTCCAAACGGCACTATGCCCAGCCCGTTATACAAAACGACGCCTGTTGCCAAATCATCTCCTACCACCTTCTGTAATGCCTTGACCCTATCGTTGCATAAATTTTCGAGCACAGGACCTTTTAGAGCGGTATTTTCAGGGTCGCGCGCAGTTTTTTCTAACCGGAGCATAGCTATCCCTATGTGAGGATTAGAAAAATTGAGCACGGCCCTGAAAATGCTGCTATAGAAGGAGCGAAGCGGTCCTGGGCCGAAAAT
>JARROD010000410.1:0-3214 GCA_037384225.1 Exilibacterium sp. | reverse complement strand
CTTAGAGCCCTGATCGCGGAATTTTTTGTGAAAGAATCGACTGATTTCGGATCGACTGCGAAGCGTCCAGAGCCAGTCGATGGTGGTGACTATGGCACTGTTGCGGCTGGCCTCCGCAATGGCCAGGTGGAACCTTCTGTCGTAGCGTTCGATGTCCTCCGGCTCGCGCTCTTGGTAGGAAATTTCCATCTGGCGCAGTAGCGCTTTGAGCTTTTGTAACTCCTCGTTGCTGATTCGCTCCGCGGCCAGGGCGGCGGATTCGCCCTCGAATACCCGCCGGGCTTCGAGAATTTCAAACGGGCTGACATCGAATTGAGTGGCCAGTTCCCGTTCCGACGGCAGGCGACTGCCCCTCGCCATACCTTCGCTGCGAATTGTATCGGCCAGACTCTCAGCGATGTGCAAATAACGTCGACGAGTAACAACTGTTTCCAACGACATAGGAGATTTCCTACTTTCGCGTACAAGTAGGCATAACTATACCTTGCTTTAATTGGATTGACCAGTTAATGTTTTGGTTAGTTAGGTTGACCAATTCAAGCCCAGAGTTTCAGAACCCATGAACGCTGATTTTCTGATGCTGTTATGCCTAAACATTGATGGAGTTGTGTATGAGAATTGTTGATGGGAAGGTCATTGTGACCTGCCCGGGGCGAAATTTCGTCACGGTGAAAATCACCACCGACGAAGGTGTCTACGGAATCGGGGACGCCACCTTAAACGGCCGTGAGCTGGCGGTGGCCAGCTATGTCCAGGACCACTTGATCCCCTGTCTGCTGGGGCGGGATCCGGCCCGTATCGAGGATATCTGGCAGTTTTTTTACCGCGGTGCCTACTGGCGCCGGGGGCCGGTGGGTATGACTGCCATCGCCGCTATCGATGTGGCGCTCTGGGATATCAAGGCCAAACTGGCGGGTATGCCGCTGTACCAGTTGCTCGGTGGGCGCAGTCGGGAAGGGGTTATGGTCTACGGCCATGCCAACGGTACCGATATCGGTGAGACGGTCGATCAGGTGGGTAAGTTTATCGACATGGGCTACAAAGCTGTGCGTGCCCAGAGCGGTATTCCCGGTCTCGCCAGTACCTACGGGGTCTCCAAAGATAAAATGTATTACGAGCCGGCCGATGCCGAACTGCCCACGGAAAACCTCTGGTCGTCCCATAAATACCTCAAGCATGCGCCCGAGTTGTTTCGATGCCTGCGCGATACCTATGGTTTCGATGTGCATTTGCTGCATGATGTACACCACCGGTTGACTCCGATTGAAGCGGGACGCCTGGGGCGCGATCTCGAACCCTACCGCTTGTTCTGGCTCGAGGATGCCGTCACCGCCGAATTGCAGGAGGGCTTTCGATGGCTGCGCAGCCACACCGTGACACCGCTGGCGGTGGGAGAAGTGTTTGCCTCCATACACGATTGCCAGCAACTGATCAGCGAACAGCTTATTGACTATATTCGCAGTACTCTAGTGCACGCCGGCGGTATCACCCATTTGCGCCGCATCGCCCACTTGGCGGAACTCTACCACGTGAAAACCGGGTTCCACGGTGCCACGGATCTGAGCCCGGTGACCATGGGTGCAGCCCTGCACTTCGATACCTGGGTGCCTAATTTCGGCATTCAGGAGTATATGCGCCACACACCTGAAACCGATGCCGTGTTTCCCCATGACTACAGTTTTGACGACGGTTACCTGCGGGTGGGAGAGACGGCGGGACACGGTGTGGATATCGACGAGGACGAGGCCAAAAAATATCCCTACCGCCGCGCTTACCTCCCGGTAAACCGGTTGGAAGATGGAACCATGTTTAACTGGTGATGATATCGGTCTCAACACAATGTAAACTTCATCGTTAAAGATTGACTGTTAGGTAATTGTATGAAACCTGTGATCTGTTTTGGTGAAGCGTTGATCGATTTTCTCAACACGGGCACGATGGAAGACGGGGGGCTGAGTCTCCCGAACTTTCGCCAATACCCCGGTGGCGCCCCGGCGAACGCCGCAGTGGCAGTGGCGAAACTGGGTGGAGACGCCCATTTCGCCGGCCAGGTCGGCGACGATTCATTCGGGCATTTTCTCAAAAATGCACTGGGAAAATACGGTGTTAAAACCGATACGCTGTCATTTCACCCAAGTGCGAAAACTGCTTTGGCTTTTGTGATGTTAAATCACGAAGGCGATCGCAGCTTTTCATTTTATCGCGACAACAGCGCCGACCTGGTGTTTGAAAAATTCCAGGTCAGCGATAACTGGTTCAATGGTTCACCGCTGTTTCATTTTTGCAGTAACACCCTCACCCACGCCCCGATTGCAGAGGTAACCGAATATGCCGTGGACAGGGCACGGACGGGTCAAAGCATCGTCAGTTTCGATGCCAATTTGCGCCACAACCTCTGGCAGCAGGGCAATGCCGATCGCGAGCGGGTCAATAAGCTGGTGGCCAAAGCCGACCTGATCAAGTTCGCCAGGGAGGAACTCGATTATTTGGCCGGTAGCGAGCAGCAGGCTTATATCAAGCGCTGTTTTGAACAGGGTGTGCAACTGATATTGATCACCAATGGACCGGAACCGGTAGAGTATTTTATCCAGGGCGGTGAATCCGGCAGCGTTGCGCCGCCCGAGGTCAGCGCTGTGGACACTACTGCTGCCGGCGATGCTTTTATCGGCGCCATGCTGTTTGGTATCAGCCGGCTCGATAGCCTGGCGGAACTGATCGAAAACTCAGACCGGCTGCAAAACCTGATAGGATTCGCCACCCGCTGCAGCGCCTATACCGTCGCCAGGCCCGGCGCTTTTCCGGCGCTTCCCGACTGCAATTCGATATCGATACCCGAGTTTATTTGATTTTCCGGAGCCGCCGTAAACAATCATGCCTACGGCGGCCTTTATACCCAACGCGTTTAAAATTAGTGTAATTTCTCAATAACCCGGGGAATTGTGCCTGCGATCCGGCGAACGTCCGCCTGACATTGTGCCGACCCCGGGTTATTGAGACGTTATAGATTTGTAAAGTAATTTAAGGAAGTGTCGGCATGGCGCGAAAATAATAGGGTGTCCTCGCCCGTTTTCGTTATTGTATACCCAAAGCGTTTTAGATTTAGGTGTGCAGAGTGCGTCAATTTTTGTTCCCCCCTTCCTTTAACAACAGGGGCGCGACGACGCTGCATGGCAGGCCCCATGTGAGGGCGCTAGCGCCGCGAATGCCTGGAGCG
>JARROD010000409.1:0-4038 GCA_037384225.1 Exilibacterium sp. | reverse complement strand
AAACTGAAAAAAATCGAGCTGGAAATGCATTGAGTATTCTTTCCAGTGGCACAAACAGTCCGAGCAAAAGAGAGGCCGCTTTTTCGGCACTCAGGGCTTTGACCAGCACCGCTTCCACCGCCGATGAAAAAGACGGAGCCTTGATGACACTGAGGGAGTCACTCAAATTCATACCCTGGAACGACAGAAAAGAACCCACTCCCGGAAAAAGCACAGTTTACTCACTTGGCCTGGCAGGAAAGAAAATTTTCAATAAAAAAATAATACCCGGGGAACAACCCAGCACCAAATTTGAGAAAGCCGAAAAAGCGCTTGACACCCTGGAGAAGGAGATAGGGAAATATACTTCCGGTAACCAATCTCGGAACAAAACAGAAAAGAAAACACAGGAGGCAATAAAAACGTTAAACAGGCTTTTCGACGATCTTGATCGTGTGAGTGAATATGAACAAGCGAAAAATACAATTTCAACGCTGCTTAAAAAAGTACCACCCGAGTCGGAAGAATACAAAAACGCCGAAGCCTGCCTGAACAACCTGACAAATCCAGAGGATGTGTCTGATTCAGGCACGGACATAGTCGATCACGCCCGCATAAGAGAGAGAAACAGCAGCGTGCTTACCGATTTTATCGGCAAGCACGCCGACACAGCCAGCGCAAAGGATGAAGCCCAAAACTTCAAGAACAACTTCAATACCGCCATGCGCAATTTTAAACATGATCCCAGCCCCGCCAATTATGAAAACGCCAAATCTATGTTTATCAGCTTACAGAAACAACAAGCTGTTCCTTGGAATGAAGGCGTTTGGTCCACAGCGGAGGACGTTTCCTTTAAAAAGAAAGATGCTGCTTCCGCCTTGGATATTGGTACACGAATATTGAAAAAGATGGGCATACATCCCCGTGTCAAGGAGCAAAACGGGGGACGACGCAACCAGGTCAGCGCCGATCCCACGCAAACGCCGCCCGATAGCACATCCTAACCTGGGCGAAGCAGGCGCAGCTGATGGTTACCATTCAATTAAAACTGGTACGCGAAGTGCGGCCCTCACTACGTCTGATTATCCGCACTTTCGGCAACAGCCCGCACAGCATTTACAGGCCACATCGCAACACTGGCTGCCCTCGCCCATAGCCGAATCCAGCGACTGCCCCTGAGCGTGGTGACGGAATATAGCAGGTAGTCGGTGGATGTCCTCGGTTTCTGTACTGGCCGGGATTGGCACCAGGCCAACGTTAATGCTGATGGAACTTCAGCCAGACTTTTACCACTCAGGGGGTATCTTGTTTAACCGCCGGGAGCAACGATAGGGTAGACTCACCTTACAAATTTGTACTGGAAAAATCCTCTCCTCGATGATTTTTAATCAACAACAGCATTCCAATTTATAAGGGTATTTAAATGCTTTATGCAGAAGCTAACCGGAGAGTATCAAATTGGCTGGCCTCCTCGGGAATAGAAATGGAGTCTGGCAGGATACTGGATTCCCGTGGTTGTTGCTTTGTTTCTCAGGAGCGCCCACCCCCTCCGTAAACCTTCCCGCCCCTTTACAGAGGGCAAGGAATTACACTCACAATACAGCCGTTAACCAACAGTTGATTCACACTCGTGAGCCAACCAATGGAACTTTAGGAACGTGCGCGAATTTTTCTAGCCAGTGAAACCAAAGAGGTAATATTCAGTGGACAGCATATCATCATACTTCAGATGCCTCACGGCATCGACTCAACGGCAACAAAATAAACCATCCAGCAGGGCCGGAACATCCTTGAACCGCGATACCAGGAGCCAGGTATCCCTGGCCCGCACGGCTGGCAGAATAAGTAACGCACCAACACTAACGCGTACATCTAGGATCAGAGAAAATTCCGACAGCTCCAATAGTCTTGATGAAGTGGCCGATTCATTTCCACCTGCGACGAGAGCTGAGAGAGAGCAAAAAGCGCGTGAGGAAAATGCATTATACAAATCCAGCATAAGATGCAAGTTTTTGGGAAGAGATGGTGACGCGGTCCCAGGGGTGTCAAATGAATTGGTTTATTTGTATAGTAAACGTGCAGACGAATGGAGACCCGGTGATCGCGCGACTGCTGGAGCCTTTTTGTCGGGGAGAAAAGCCATGTTGGAACAAGAGTATAGCAGCTATGCGAAAAGTAGAGACTCAAAAGCAAGCTACATTTCGATGACGTACTCGAAGCCGGATAATAGAAGTCAAACATCGGGAGCCGGCTCCTCGCGGAAAGATATCTCTGAAAACACAAGAAAAGAAATGGAAGAGTTCACAAGAAAAGAAATGGAAGTCTTTGATCATGCTCATAAATCGAACCTTTCAAACGTGAGAACCAAGGGTTACCGACGGTGAGACTTCGGCCGGTGAACCTGGAGACTATCCTCGAGTAATCGTGAGTTTCCGGCAAGGATGATCGATTTCAAAGCCGCTAAAACACTGAACACTGACATTCAAAGACTATACCCATATATACCCAAAGCGTTTGAGATTTAGGCCTCCAGAGCACGCCCCTTTTTGCCCCTGGCCGCGTCGCTCCGTCCAGCCGCTCCAGGCATTCGCGGCGCTTGCGCCCTTACGTGGGGCCTGCTACGTGTCGTCGTCGCTCCCCCTGTCCTTAAAAGAAAAGGGGGAACAATAATTGACGCACTCTGAAAACCTAAATCTCAAACGTTTTGGGTATATGAATAGCATTTAACCATTGATCACCGCCACTGCCCGACGAATACTCGGGAGGGTATCTCCCGCAAATGCCCGCCTATAGCGACACGTCACCAAGCGGGCGCAGTAGCGGCGTCCCGCAACCCATCGATTTCGGCGGCAGTGCCTCGGCGTACAGCGGCGCCTCACAAAGCCGGCACACCAGCGTCTCGCCAATCGAGTATGGCAGCGCCTCTCAAAGCGGCGGCGCCACAGGGAGCAGTGCCTCACAACGGACTTCAACGCGGAGAGGGCGCTATTCAGACGAAGAAAAATCTAAAGCGATAAGCGCATGGCAGGTCAGCAAGGAAACGCAGCCGGCATTTTCCAAGAGAACAGGAATCCCGTTACGCACTCTTCAAAAATGGATCGGGCAAGCGAAAGTTTCAGTGCCGAGCCAGCGTAATAACTATACCCCCGAAGAAAAATCTAGAGCGCTAAGCGACTTGCAGGCCAGCAAGGAAACGCAGCCGGCATTTTCCAAGAGAACAGGAATCCCGATACGCACTCTTCAAAATTGGATCAGGCAAGCGGAAGGTTCAGTGCCGCGCCAGCATATTTACACCCCCGAAGAAAAATCTAGAGCGCTAAGCGACTGGCAAGCCAGCAAGGAAATGGAAACGCAGGAGGCATTTTCCGAGAGAACAGGAATCCCGGTAGGCACGCTTCAAAATTGGATCAAGAAAGAGAAAGATTCATCAAAAGGCGCGCGCTAGCTCTTCTTCATCGATAGCACATTAAGCACTTTCTGTGGGTTGGGGCCGAGGAGCGAAGCCCAACGGGCCGGAGGACAATGCCTCCGATTTTGTTGGGCTTCGCAAGCGCAACCCAACCAGGAACAAAAATTGACGCACTCTGAAGACCTAAATCTCAAACGCTTTGGTATATCTTCGTCTTTACGCCATCGACGAAGAGTGTGTGGCGGGTTTCCTGTTTTCTCGGCAAATAAACTTATCGATCCGGCAAACTCCCGTTGCATTTCGCTTAGCGTTCTAGATTTTGTTTCGTTTGCATGCGGCGTATAAGGCCGTTGTGAGGCTCTGCTACCGTACCTTGTGGTCCTGCCGCTACTGCTCCCGCTTGGTGAAGCGTCGCTATAGGTGGGCATTAGCGGGAGGTTAGGGGCCGGAAGTTATTTCGTGCCGCCACTTAAGTTTACCCCTCACCCTATAAAAAATACTATGGAACTAAAAAATAAAAAAACTTTGGCGTGAATTTTTCTGATCGTGTTGCGGGTGCTCTTTACATCAGAAAAATTATTGTCTAGAGTCCCCCCAGTGTTACGCGGTTGTCACTATTCAGGTGTCTCGCGGTTGCGTGATACAAGAGG
>JARROD010000408.1:0-3461 GCA_037384225.1 Exilibacterium sp. | reverse complement strand
GCAGTTGTAAGCGCAAGGGGTCAGCGATGTTGGCTGTTGTTTGAAATATAGACTGTCAAGGGTGATGAGCTCAATTAGCGAATCGGGAGTTTAGTCAATGAATACATACTCGCAATTAACAGAATCAATGTCTCACTGGTGGGGCAGTCAGAATCAAATGTTTGAAAAATGGCTAAAGGCGGGACCTAACTTTAGCGGTAAGGATTTCCCCATGGGTAGCCTGGTGACGGAAACGGTGGATATTTACGAAAAGGCCATCGAAGATAGCTTGATGGTGCAGGCGGTCTGGTCGGCACAGACGAGGGAAAGTATCGACAAACAGGCATATTTGCCGAAGGAGTTTAAGGACGCGACGATACAGATGCTGGAATTCAACGACCAATGGCGGGAAGAGCGCGAGCGGATGTGGCATAGCTGGTTCGAAACAATCAAGGCCTTCTGCGGCTCTGAATCCGTCGTTGAAGAAGCCTCTTCCCCTTCGGTTGCGGCTGCCCCTAGAGCGTCCAACGTGCCCGAAGCTAAAAAACCAGCTCTGATACGCCCAAATAAAGTAACTTCTCAATAACCCGGGGTATTTGTGCCTTCGATCCGGCGGCCATCTGGAGGTAGTTGGCCCAGACACGCCGGCAAGTCCCCCTCCGGAGCCCGGCCCGCGATCACAGATGGCGGGTGTTCGGCGGCGCCGCAAAGCAGTGCTTTGCAAACGGCTTGCCTCACCCCTGTAGGCTTGGCGTCGGCATCCATGCCTCCGACAGTCTGAGCCAACTACCTCCGGACGTCCGCCTGACACTGTGCCTGCCCCGGGATATGAGCAGTTACCAAACAAAGGTTGTATTTCGGGCCGGCTTCGCGTTGAAATAACCACAGGACGTAATTATAACGAGTGCTGCAATTAAATTTGTTGCATCGCGACAGAATATATTGACCTGGCGTGACAGTGTGTGTATCTTTGGAGAGGGTTGATGTTGCAATGCAGCAATCAAGTCGCTAAATTCTAAGGAGACCCCCCCATGTTTGATAAGTTTTCAGAACAGTTTGGCAAGTCATTCAAGCCGGTCAGCGAACTGTTCGCTGTAAATGCAAAGGCTATGGAGAAAATGGTCCAGCAGCAGACTGCCTACGTAACAAGCGTCATGAACGATGGCGTGACTTTCACCCGTAGCCTGGCTGATCAAAAAGATCTCAATGGTGTGTTGGAAGTGCAAAAGCATTATGCCGAAGATTTGCAGGAAAAGTTTGTTTCTGCAACTAAAGATGCCTATGCACTGGTAACTGAAACTCAGGAACAAACGGGAGAATTGTTTAAAGACATGTTTTCCCAGGTGAGTAAAGAGGCCGAAGGGGTAGTAGCCAAAGCGACCAAGGCGGCTGCCAGTGCTACTTCAGGCTCCTCAAAATCAGCTACGGCAAGCAAGTAACAAAAAGCTCTTTAGCCTCGATGGTCTAAGACTATGGCGGGCTTAAAGCTCGTCATATGATCTGCGTACACTGTTAACAGTTTCTACGCGGTGGGTGTAATTGTGGGTCTGAATTCATATTTTTGGCTGAAAGTGGTTTATTTACTATTAATAAATGATTATTTATAGATATATCCCTCAAGCCTAACGGCGCTGGATATAAATATATTGAGTTGTGTTTAGCCACCGAAACTCTGCTTAATGTATAACCCCCTATTAATTTGTAGCAAGCAGGGAATGAGGAAAGATATATGCGTTATCAGACGGTTGAATTATACGCCAAATCATTGAAGCTCTGGCACGAGTACTACAGCCTGATTCACGATATCAGTAGTAACCCTGTAAACCCTTATGCGCATACCTGGTCGGGGAGAGCTTTCAACGCAGCCCTGGAAACGGGTATGCGTCTGACTCAGCGTTACGAAAAACAAAGTTTTGATATCACCAGCGTACCTATCGACGGCAAGGATGTATCGGTTTACGAGAGGGTGGTTTACGATAAACCCTTTTGTAATCTTATTCACTTCAAGCGTCGTGGCCATAATGACGAGCACAAAGTATTACTGGTCGCCCCGCTTTCCGGCCATCACGCTACCCTGACAAAAGGTACTGCCGAAGGGCTGTTGCTGGATCACGAAGTGTATGTGACCGACTGGTTGGATGCGCGCGAAGTGCCTATGAGCGAAGGGGACTTCACTTTTGACTGCTACGTTAGCTACCTGATTGAGTTTATCGAATTTTTGGGCGAAAACACACATGTTATCGCCATCTGCCAGCCAACGGTGCAGGCGCTGATTGCAACGGCGGTGATGGCCGAGCAAAAGAACCCGGCTACGCCAACTTCTCTGACCTTGATGGCCGGGCCCATCGACACCACGAAAAAACCAAGCCGGGTGAATGAATACGCCCAAAAGCACAGTATGGACTGGTTTCGTAAGTTCGCCATTATGACGGTACCGCGAGGTTATGCAGGGGAGGGTCGCCGGGTATATCCGGGGTTTCTGCAACTGGGCGGTTTCCTGAGTATGAACATGGACAGCCATGTTAAGAAGTTTTACGAATTTTTTCACAACCTGATAATGGGGGAAGAGGAAGACGCTGACCGCTACCGGGCTTTTTACGATGAATATATGGCGGTGTTGGATATTCCCGCGGAGTTTTATTTGGAAACCATTTCACGGGTTTTCAAAAATAATGAAGTTGCACGCAATGCAATTACCTATAAAGGACAGCCGGTTAATTTTCTGGCTATTGACAAAACAGCCCTGTTAACCGTTGAGGGAGCGGAAGACGATGTCTGCGGTATCGGCCAGACTGAGGCGGCGCAGGATATCTGCCAGAATATTCCCAAAAAAATGCGCCGGCATCATCTACAGGAAGGCGCCGGGCATTACGGTATATTTAGCGGTTCCAAGTTTCGCCGTTTCGTCAAACCGATTATAACGGAGTTTATTCACAAATACAGTTGACCCCAATCGGCCTGGTTACGTATTTTTATATTGTTCCACCAGTTCAATATACTCATCCACCCGCCTCAGTTTTCTAAAAGCCGACTCATTGGCGAGTTCAGTGCCGAGGCTGGGTGATTTATCGAGTGCGATTTGAATATCTTTCAGCGCCTCTTTTTCCAGCCCCAGTTCAGCCTTGGCACAGGCTCGCTGCCAGTAGGCGTGGCCGTAATCGGGGTCCAGTTCAACGGCTTTGTTGCTTAAATTCAGCGCCCATTCACTGTCGCCGGTCTCAAGCACGACATCCGCTTTATAGGTAATGGCTTCCAGGTCATTCGGGTTGATGTTAAGTATTTGGTCGTAGACTTCTATTTTTGATTTGTGGCTGGCTTCCAGACCCGCCCGCATCCACAGCGAATGAACTTCATTGGTGCGGGTAATTTCCTCCTGCGCATTGATAATTTGCTCCGAGCGGGTTCTCAATCTCGATTCGAGTTCCTGTAGCCGGGTTTCGTATTCTTCCGTAATATGTGCAACCCGGCTATTTACAATTTCA
>JARROD010000407.1:0-2949 GCA_037384225.1 Exilibacterium sp. | reverse complement strand
TTTTGTCGGAGTGCTTTTGCACCAACCGTATTCATTACTGCGTATCATGTCAAATCAAAACAACGCTCCATTAGGAACGTGCACGAAATAACATCCGGCCCTCTTATTAGTGATTAGAGAGGGCCTCCGATCCATCCCGCCTGGCGCCGTTGCGAAAACTTGACGTAGGCCCACTATGCCGCCGTTTTCGAAACAACACCAGACAGGCGCCTCGAAACCCCTTTTTATTATTGATAAAGGGGCCGGAAGTTATTTCGTGCACGTCCCTAAGGGTCGTGCACGACCCTTAGCGGCTTAATATATACTGGTTAACGATATTTTCAAACAGCTCCTGTTTGCCGCTGATGGGCTTGGGTTCGCCGCTTTCGGCGGCTATATCCCGCAATTGCTGTAAAGATAACCCGCCACGTTCAAATTCGGCGCCGACGCCCGTATCGAAACTGTTGTACCTTTCCGCTTTCAGCGCCGGAATGCGGCTGTCATTTAAAATACGGTAGGCAATTTCCAGCCCCTGCGCAAAGGTGTCCATAGCGCCGATATGACCGATAAAAATATCCTCCATATCAATCGATTCTCTTCTCACTTTGGCATCGAAATTAAGTCCCCCGGAACCCAGACCGCCATTGCTCAGCACCACCATCATACCGTGGACTGCGTCGTAGAGATCCGCCGCGAACTGGTCGGTGTCCCAGCCGTTTTGTGGATCACCCCGGTTGGCGTCGATACTGCCCAATAATCCGGCGTCCACACACATTTGCAATTCATGGCTAAAACTGTGGCCGGCCAGGGTGGCGTGGTTGGCTTCGATATTGAGTTTAAAATCATCGGCCAGACCGTAGTGTCTCAGAAACCCAATAACCGTCTGCGCATCAAAATCATACTGGTGTTTACAGGGTTCCATGGGTTTGGGTTCGATCAGAAAATGGCCTGTAAAACCCTGTGCGCGGCCGTAGTCCCGGGCGGCGGCCAGGAAGCGCGCCAGATGTTCTTGCTCGCGCCGGGTATTGGTATTCAACAGTGACACATAGCCTTCACGCCCGCCCCAGAAAACATAATTCTCGCCACCCAGCGCAATGGTGGCATCCATGGCGGCCTTGACCTGTGCCGCCGCCTGGGCCAACACCAGAAAGTTCGGGTTGGTGGACGCGCCGTTCATATAGCGCGCGTGGCTAAACAGGTTGGCGGTTCCCCAGAGCAGTTTTACCCCTGTGCTGCGCTGCCGCTCCAGTGCCAGCTGTACCAGGGTTTGCAGATTTTTTTCAGATTCGGCGACACTATTACCCTCCGGCGCCAGATCGCGGTCGTGAAAGCAGTAATAAGACACCCCCAGTTTGGTAAAGCATTCGAATGCCGCATCCATTTTCTGCTGCGCCGCGCCGATCGGATCGGACGCCTGATCCCAGCTGAAAACCTGGGTATCGCCGCCAAACGGATCATTGCCTTTGCCGCAGAACGTATGCCAGTAACACATGGCGAAACGCAGGTGCTCACGCATGGTTTTATCCCCGACCACCTTGTCGGGATCGTAAAACTTGAACGCCAGTGGATTGTCCGATTGCGCTCCTTCATATTGAACTACGGGTACAGTGGGAAAATATTCTCTGTCGCCAACAAACGGGGTAACCATCAAAATCGCCTCTTGTTAAATCGTTATTTTAATTCGTCGTAAAGGGGGGCCACAGCGTTTAACAGCGTTTTGTAACGCTGGTAAATATCGGCGTAAGCCGATACGGCTTCGGCCTCGGGTCGGTAGTATCGGCACTGGTCAACACGCAAATGCGCGGCGGTTATATCACCGATAGAGACTGCCGGATCACTCTCCCGGGTGTAACACCACAGTGCCTGCAAGGCGGCGCCAAGGGCGGCGTTTTCCTGCTGCTGAAAAACGCTTATCGGCAGATCTAAAATATCCGCGCAGAGCTGACACCAGAGCGCACTGTTGCTGCCACCCCCCGTCAGTGTCAGTTCGTTGAACGTCAAACCGCAGCGCTCAAACGCCCGCATTCCGCGTTTTAAACCGAACACCGCCGCTTCCATCGCTGAGCGAAGCATATGCGCCCGGGTGGTATTGTCCGCATCGAGCCCATATATCACCGCCTTGCCGTTGGGCAGCGCGGGCGTTCTTTCGCCGTGGTAAAAAGGCAGAGTGATCACGCCGCCCGCTCCGGGGCCAACACTACCGGCCTGCAAGTCGATTGCCGCCGCGTCCAACTCAAATAATTGGCAGAGCTGCTCCGTGGCTACGGTGCAGTTCATGGTGCACAACAGCGGCAGCCAGCCGCCGGTGGATGAACAAAATGCCGCCAGTTCACCTTCACCGTCGACCACCGGCTTTTGCGCATAAGCAAACAGGGTACCTGAGGTTCCCAGGCTGGCGGTCAAACGGCCCGAGGTCACGTTACCGGTGCCAATAGCGGCCATCATATTGTCACCACCGCCCGCCGACACTAGCGCCGCGGCGGGAATGCCAAACGCCTGTGCCAGGGCCGGGCGGATTCGGCCCACCGGCATGTGGGCATCGATCAATTCGGGAAGGCACGGCGACAAGTCCCGGTCTGCGTCCAGAGCCGCAATCATGTCCGCGCTCCAGCAGCGCCGGCGCACATCGAGCAGCCCGGTGCCGGAGGCATCGCCAAACTCCATGCAGTAGCGGCCGGTAAGATAAAAGTTCAGGTAGTCGTGGGGCAGAACAATGGTCGCCAGGCGTTTATAGCTCTCACTGTCATGGTGTTTAAGCCAGCGTATTTTCGACGCGGTGTAACCGACCGCGATCGGGTTGCCGGCGATATCGATACAGCGTTGCTCACCGCCGACCGCACGCATGATTTCATCGCACTCGGCGGTGGTGGCAGTATCGCACCAGAGTTTTACCGGAGCCAAAGGCTGCCCATTGCGATCGAGAGGCACAAACCCATGCTGCTGCCCGGAAACGCCGATAGCCGCGATTTT
>JARROD010000406.1:0-5474 GCA_037384225.1 Exilibacterium sp. | reverse complement strand
CCAACGGAATCAATAGCCCTCAATTCAGAGTTCACACGAAGGAGTTATGACCACCTGACGCCTGGTGGTTCAAATCTGACTTGATAGACCTCAATTGACGCCAACTAATATGTCACAGTTATTCGAAGAACGATATCAACGTGTCTACAAGTCTGGCGCAAAGGTGAGTCGCGCACTCAACGGAATCATTTTGGCCTTGGGCTGGCAATTGTGCAGGAGGCTTGTACCTGTTTAAACTTTGAACTTAAAACTGCATTAAACGACAATAAGCTACTGTGTATAGGAAGCATAAACACCCTTTTCACCCACGTACAGCAGCTTCTGACCGTTATTGGCTGCATACTTCTTAGCCGGAATGTTCCGGCTCATTTCCTCATTCAGCGCCTTCGCCAGACTTTCGAACCACGAGTACGCAAATTCTTGATCAAGTTCGCCCCAGTATTTGATGTGTTCCCAGTCTGCCTTAGCCGTTAACTCGGGAAACCGTTTATTGTTAGAAGCTCATACTCCTTGAAACCGCATTTGCTATAGCCTCACCCAACAAAAGATGTTGGTTTTCATCTAAATGGATGCCGTCGATTAAACTTGCTTCCGTAACGGAACCAGCATTGAAATAATGTACAGAGTGGGCTTTAGCTACACTTTCTAGTTCAGCGGAAAAACCTACACACCGTTTTTCTGAGCCTTCAAACTTGCGAGCTATAGTCCCTTTGGGCTCAATGATAGGCGGGGGAGCAACAATCATAATTTCAGGCATAGGCATGCCTGGTTCTATTGGAGCTTGTCTGATTATTTGAATCAATTTGGCCATGCCTTGCGCAGACAACCACGCATTATTGTCATGTGTGCATTGAAAATCGTTTGAGCCAAGCATTAGTACGACCAGCTTCAATGGGGAGTGCATTTCAATAACTTGCGCAAGCCCGCCCGGCCACCGTTTTTCAAATGGTAACCGCTTCCTTGTATCTGGAATAATTCCCCAAGTAAGACTGTCTGAATATACGAGTATTTGTTTCATACTTTTGATATTTCCTCCCTTCTAACGCCAATGTAATATGCCGAGTGAAGCAAAGCGGAACGAGGCCATATTGACATTTTTGTTGTGCATTTTTGGCCATCATATAGCCGCCTGGCAGCAGCTTGCCCCATTTTTCTGTGATCATGCCCGACACCCTCTACCATGCAGAACCCCCATTCTAATTCACTACCAAATTCATTTGCTGAACGCCTGGACTCATTATAAAAGGTCTTTCCCCTCGATAAACGACCTAAACCTTGCCTGTCCAAAGAAGAGGTATGAAGCATTGTACCCCTTTTCTCTGTGTCATTATCCTGTTCTCCAACCAATACAGTTAAGTTTTGAGAAAACACTTTTGTAAAACTTTTCTTTTGAAGTGTGGTGCCCTTGACACCAAAAGGATATTCACTCTCGAAACTTGGTAGAGTATAGGAACCAGAATTTGAAGCGATTATACGATCTGCTTTAGACTCAGTGTAGAATATCGCCATGCGATGTAGAATTTGACCGCCCGCAGAATGGCCAAAAACATCATAGTTTTGTCTATTTGAGTTAGCTAAATGAACCACCTGATTGAAAATATCATCAAAGTCTCTAAAAAGCCAAGCATTGGGCGGGGTCACCTCTCCTGTTATTACATCCTTATCTGCTACGTGATATTTATTGATCCGACCATTAACTTTCGAGACCGTATAATTTTTGAATTCAATTCCGGTTACTATCCCCGCAAGATGGTATGCAGCATAGTCATACGCCTCTTCACTGTAGGAGGGTGAAACAACTAGCACATTATATTTTTCGGACAGATCTACCCAGCTATCGCGATAATCCCATGCATTTCTACCCGCGCCTGGCACGACCAACAAAATCTTAGTGTCAGGTGTGTATTTTTTGGGCATATGATAAAAAACCGTTATTGGTGCCTTCTCACCTGAACGCTGACTATTAAATTGAAAATTTCCTGATCCCACATGAAGATCAGGCATCACTCCTTTTTTAACTAAAGGCTCTTCTATAAGATTCATTCCGCAAACGGGACATTGCCCATCCTCGTGATAAGACTTCGTGTTAAATACATCTTCAACATGGTAGCATGGAGGGCAGACATATATTTGTCTTGGAAACACCTCGCCACACGAAGCTTGGTGCGCAACGATTAATAAAAAAACAGCAATTAAACATTTTTACTTATCTTTAATAATCATTCTCTTCCCTTCCTACTGGTAATAGCTTGGTTAGTTTGCATGACGCCCCACTAAACGGCGAGCGTTAGCGAGTCCGGTGGAGGCCACGCTTTTTGTGGCTGGAACGCATTTGAGCAGTTTATTAGCTTTGGTTTTCAACGTGCTTGCGGACAACATATGCCAGCCCAGCCACCCATATAACTGAAACACCATAATTTATGCGCTGGTATAGCCCGAAACCTGAGCCTGATTCTATCGCAGAAGCCATAGCGGGCAACACTGCAAGTGCAATTAATGTACAGATTAAGGAGAACCAAGCAAAACTCTTTGAGCATAAAAGTTTTGAACTAAGGTATACCCAAAGGAAACCAGCCAAGCATAGAGAAAGGAACATTACCAAGCTAGATAGATTATGCAAAACCTGAGAACTTGAAGGTGTTTCGGGGTTACAACCCACGTCGCAAGAAAAATATCCGGCTGTAATGCTGCCGATACCATGTAGGATAATTAGTAACGCCGAGGACTTTGCTAGTTTGGATAACGGAAACGAAGCCCAGATAGAAATACCAAACACTATAAATAATAAACCAAGTGGGTAATTATTGATGACTGGAGAGATGATATTTGTTGGCGCTCCGACTGCGCCAAGCTCACTCATAGCTTGATTGATGTGGCTATATCCTGGGTATAAGAACCCAGCAATTGAAACTCCAATACCGAGCCACAAGGGGACAATTAAACCTGAAAAATACCCAGCCTTTACCAATCCATGTTTCAAGAATTGTACTCCGCCTTAAAAGCTAAAACGCCTGAGCGCATTGGCGGCCATAAGTGGCGGCCTGCTTTTTAGGCCGACGCTTATGGCTGTCCGGTGGCGCGGCTGGTTATGGCTGCGATACCTCGGACTTGCTACAAAGTACCAGGAAATTACCACCGCCGTTTGTTTCTCAATAGATGTCGATGATACCAAGAACATCCGCGCTGTCTAGTGGCACCCGACGAAGGCAGGCAACCTCCGTTTGCGGCTGACTTTCGGATGGAGCCACAATAGCAAGCCGGTAATAAAAAAACTGTGGCTGATGATTGGCACAGCCAGGGATACTGGCGACGTGATTCCAGTTTTGCACTGACTCAAATTGAGCTTTGAGCAGAGCACCATAACGCCCGCATTTGCGGCTTGGGTGAACTGGCGGCTTTTTTATTGTCTTTGCAAAAAAGGTGGCAGTTTACCTAAGTCCGGCAAGATGCACTTGTTAGGATTTTCACTCATAAATGGCACTATATTCTGGTGGAATTTTGATTTCACTAAATACACCACTAAACCCAAGCATCAATGTAACTGAAACCGTAATACCAATTATAATAACTGAATAGGCAATCCTTACTCGCAATATTTCAGTTATTTTATTCCGAGTCAACCAGTTAAAGGCTGATGCCAGATGAACAAATATGGCTACAACAGCCAAGAAATAATATGGCAAAAAATATAATTGAAAAGGACTGATATGGAAACCAGCAATACCATAATAGATATTTGTATCTAAGCCTGCTGACACTCTACCAAATAATACAGCTCCAATATGATTTAGCCGCTTCCAAACAAAATGGACACCACTACTTACCTGAAATATTACACATACAAACAATATGCTCTCTATTATAATATTTCTATAAACGACTCTGAATGATTCCATCAGGTCAATATGCTGCTGTATACCACCTAATATAAACAAGTGGTTTATCAAGTGAAATAATATGAATGTACCAATTAGTAGCGCCGACATCCTGTGCAACTTATGTAACATCAATCCTCCTAATTTTGGTATACGTAGCCTAACGCCCGCGTAATAGGCGCGAGCTTGCGAGCGTCTTAATTGACGCGTTTGTTAAGTTTTTGGGCCTCAATTTCGGCACTGAACTTATTGAGACCCGTCATTAAGGTATTTGAAATTTCGACATTACCAACAATACCGCTTACATCTAAGTCGCTACTTAGTAGAGGTATTGATAGGCTTGCTGACTCAACGACAATACCCGACATTGTTTTCAGGACTTCTCTGAGAGATTCCTGCGCATGAGATGCCCTTGGTGATGTATTTATTAGCATGATTAGTTTGTAAGGAAATTCAATTCCACTTACCAGCCAATCGAGAGCATTTTTCATAGGACCGCTTATCCCATGAGCATATTCGGGACTAGCGATTATTAGTCCGTCTGAATCCTTCAAAGCCTGAACCAATTTATCTAGGGATGGGATGCGTTCTCCTTCACGGTCAGGATTGAAAAGCGGCAAATCACCAATTGAGCACATCGTAATCTCGATATTTTTCGGAGCTAATATTTTCATTGCTTCAATAGCAGCCGTGTTGTAAGAGGCTGCCCGCAAACTCCCAGACAATGCCAATATTTTGATACTTTCCATCTGGTACGTAATTCCTATTCTGAAGACTTAACGCCACCATAATTTGCTGAATGGAGCACAGCGTAAGGCAGTCAAATTGATGGTTTTGTTGGGCATTTAATTTAGTTGCTTGCCGGGAAGTTCATGGTTTTCTTTATTTAGTAGTTCTGCTTGAGCAATTTTTTTCTCGGATTCGCCCTTAGAAATAACTTCTTGCTCTGCCAACCACTTAAACTTACCAATCTCCTGTTCCAGTTCGTTTTCTGGATTAACTTCTCCATACCAATTCAAAAGCTGAGATTTTCTGCGCATATTGATTTCATTGATAATTTTGTCATGGTTTTTATCATGAATGACAAATACATTGCCTCGCTCAGCTTTGAAGACAGAGTACTTAACTTTTGAAAAGTGAGCCCAAGCCACACAGATGAGACCAACCACGATCCAAAAACCTTTTCCTGAAATAGACGCTTCAGAATAGATAGCATATCCAAGCTGAAAGGCGCCTAGAGCACACCAAAGATAGCCAACATTTCGAAGCCATTCATTTTGTTCAATTTGGATAGATGATTTGCGAGGGAAGTCGGCATAGCTCACATCTGTATCACCAGATCCAGACTTATCTTCATACGCAAAGTTGAAATGATCGTCATTAAAAGTGAACGTATGCTTATTGGACTTCTTTTTTTGTACTATCTCCATATTCTATATCTCTCGTAATTTCTAGATTTGCCTCTCGTGGTAGGAACGCTGGTTACTCAGCGCCCCCCACCCAGTCCCGGACGTGCGGTTTTCCCGCATCCGGTTCTTCGGTTGTACTCGCTTTCGCGTCGAGCAAAATTTTCATCACGCAAGTGCCTTATGCAACGTT
>JARROD010000405.1:0-2955 GCA_037384225.1 Exilibacterium sp. | reverse complement strand
TCCCGAATTAAGGTTGTTGGCAACGAGTTTGTACCGCTATAGCGCCGATTCGTTTGTGAATTTATTCTAAAAACGCACGCTAAGGCCCTGTAAATATCGCTCTCGTCGTTCTATACCGAAATTTTTCGAATAGACACTTAGGAACGGGCACGGAATAACTTCCGGTCCCCAAGATCCGTGTACGAATTCGGATCGATGGAGTATATAAATAGGTTTTCATACGTATAAATGACTATATACTGAGGGATACAATATTATCAGACAATCTGATGCAATGCGTTAATGAGGTGGAAAAATGAGCGAATTGGTAGCTGAGTCAGGTAGTGGACAAGTACAGTTTTACTGGCAGTTATTCGGTGCTGAAGATATACGTGAATTCAAACAGCGGCTCCTGGAAGTCATCGAAAAACTGGGTTTTTCCGATTTCTGTTACGGCTTGACCGCCGCGCGCTGTGGCCAAAGTGGCAATGTTGTTTCCAGTTGGGAACAACTTCCTCAAGCCTATAAAAATCAAGACCAAGAATGTGAAGATATGATTTATCAGCACTGCGAACACAGTCAAAAACCTTTTTTCCTATCCGAGGTTGAAGGCTTTATCAATGGTGCGACCTTTGAATCGGAGCAGTTCTCCCGCACCCGCAATATTATTGAATGCTATCATTCAAACGGTTACTGCGACGTCTACTTTATTCCGTTTAGAACCAAGGTGGGTACCGGAATTTGTAATGCATTGCTTTCAGTGATGACCAAAGATTGCACTCAACACGAGTTTAGACAAATCGTCGATAAATCAAAAACGGTCTTACACCTGCTCGCCGAAGCGGTGGATTTTATCGGTGCCACCAAGCATGGCAACTACTTTGACAAAATAGACAAGAGTGAAAAAAACGTCATTGCACAAAAGCCGTTGCGCCTTCTCGAAGTGATGGTTAAAGGTAATATGGCGCTCAAGGATGCTGCAGACAAACTGTGTATCAGTCTGGACACCGCCAATAAACATATAGCGTCGGCGAAAAAATCACTGGGCGCCAAAACCCAGGCAGCGGCGATTTACAACGCACTGAAATTGGGCTTGATAAGCTGTGACGATGAATGCAGGGCCTGTTGAAGCATATTGTAACTTCTCAATAACCCGGAGTCGGCACAATGCCAGGCGCATGGCCGCCGGATTGAAGGCACAATACGCCAGGTTATTAAGACATTACCAGCTATTGGGGCATTTGCCGTCGAAGGTTAGCAATGGTTGCCCGCACTGACATTTCAATGAATTCGGCCTGCTCCTGCAACATTGATACGTGGTGATCAATAGTTTCATGGTCACTTTCCCTGACCCGCAGGCAGGCCTCCACGAGATGTCGGGCGTCGATAGTCCTCGCTGCGCCGGCAATACGGTGGGCGATTCTGTGTTTGCTGGCAATGGTGGGGGTGTGTCTGGGAAGGGCGGCCAGTCGCGCCGCATCTTCCAGCAGAGACCGGCGATACAATTGCAAGAGTTCGATGATTTTCTCCGGACGATCGCCGGTTACTTTACGTACCAGGGAAATATCGATTGATGCCGGCATCCGTTACTCCATAACTCGCTCCGCGTGCTTCTGCCGCAGGTGCTCGATACTCGCATTGTCAAAATAATTCTCTATATGGGTGTCAACCATGTCATAAGCAATGGGAGGCTTGTATTCAAATTCCGTCATGGATAAGGTGCTGAATTTTTTCCGCAAGTCGGTTATATCGGCCGGCTTTGGCAAAAAAGCGTTGACGTCGAGCAGCAAAGCGGTGCCTAAAACCTTGGCATTGGTGTGGGCTGTAATCACAAAAGTGTAAGCGTCCCGCAGTGTTTTTTTCATTTTTCCCATGCGAATCCGCTTGACCAGCTCCAGTCCGTTCATATTTTGCATTTCCAGATCTGCAAATACACAGTCGTAACTCACGCTGTTGAGTCGCTCCAGAGCTGTTTCCGCCGAAGCACAGGTGTCGACGGCAGCGGACTCGAGCTGTACCAACAATTCACTGTGTACTTTTCTGATAAACGGATGATCGTCTACCACCAGAAATTTCATCGCTGAAGGGCGGAAATATTGTGGCGTATAGTCTTTTTCGGTTTTGGTACCATTGTCCAGCCGTAGTCGGTAGCCCTTTTTGGGAACCGTGACGATACAGCGACTGGCGTCCTTATCGAGCGTGCTGAGATGTGAGCGCAGAGAGGTGACGGCTTGGGTGATGGTGTGATCCTTGGCGGGGTAACCCCATACCGAATAGGCGAGATCGTCCCTGCTCAACGTCTTGCCGCTGTGTTCAAGCATATAAAAAAGCAGTTTTGTCGCCAGAGGACCAATATAGATTTCTCTGTTGCCCGCTGCCAGGGTAAATGATTCCGTGTTGAATGATACTTGGGATAACTTATAAATTCCCATCTTCGCTTGCTCTATATGGCTGGAGTATCTATACCTATTGAATGGGTATTAGTATAGTTTGAGATGCCCGGAATATTTGAGAACTTTTTGACAAAAAATATTAATTTTGCGCTACATTTATCTGTGAATGCATCTTTTAATTGTTATGGAATATGTTATTTTATGAGGCATAATGCTGCCGGTAGCGGGGGCCTGAATCATAAATCAGACGGACGAAAGTCGGCCTTGGTTATCGATGACAATACGTTTGAACATATTATTATCACGCTGTTGCTGGAGGACCTGGGCTATCGCGTAATCAAGGCCGTCGACGGCAATGAAGCGTTAAGCCAGTTAGGCGTGGCGGATTTTCACTTTATCTTCGTCGACTGCGAACTGCCGACAATGGATGGGTTCGACATTGTCCGCTTGATTAGAGCCGGTAGTGATAACGAATCTCGTCGCAATGTGACGATTATTGGTATGAGCAGTTCCAGGAATAAAAATTATCGCCAAAAAATGTTATTGAGCGGCGCCGATTTTTTTCTGCTCAAACCTTTTGACC
>JARROD010000404.1:0-2966 GCA_037384225.1 Exilibacterium sp. | reverse complement strand
TCTTCCGTGATATTCAGTTTGAAGATTTTCCCCGTGCAAAGGGGATTAAGACTCCCCATTGTTGCAGTGTATAACGGCGAATTTCGTTTGAAGATTTTCCCCGTGCAAAGGGGATTAAGACCTTAAAATAACGTGATAAAGCTTGTCTATAAATGGTTTGAAGATTTTCCCCGTGCAAAGGGGACTGAAACTTTCCTAAATCATTACCCAATTGCATCCGCGGTTTAACATCATCTCTCCCACTATCCCGAGTGAAAACTACCAATATTCGCAAGGTTGCAACTTACCCATCCCCAAAAAGCACCGCTTATACTACCCCCCATGAACAGAGCACTCTATCTCGTAGCTTACGATGTAAGGCATCCCAAACGCCTGCGGCGAATGCTGACAGTGCTGAAAGACTATGCCAGCGGCGGGCAAAAATCCGCTTTCGAATGCTACTTGTCGACGGCGGAGCGCAGGGAGTTATTGGCGCGTGCACGCCAGACCATGGACGAGAATGAGGACGCGTTTTTGATTATACGCCTGACCGACCGCGACGCCGTTTCGACCCTGGGCATCGCTGTAAAACCGGCGGACGAACTCTATACCTATCTCGGTTGAGTTGACATCGCGGCGCATTTCAATTGGCGATTCCCAGGTAACGACTACAAGGAAAAATATCTATGCAAACACTGTTTATCGACCGCAAGGACGCCTTACTCGAAGTGGACCGGGGCCGTTTGCAGGTACGGATCAAGGGGGTGCGTCCGAATTTCTCTGTACCCCTCGGCCTGTTGGAAATGCTCGTGGTCGGCGCCTCGGTTCAATTTTCGTCGACACTGCTCACACGCCTGACACAAGCGGGTGTTACCACGGTATTTATCAACCCTCGTAAAGTTGAAGGTTGCACCATGACCCACGGCATGATGCACAATAACGCCGAGCGCCGCTATCTGCAGTATCGGGCAATCGACGATGCCGATCTTAGATTGAGTTATTCCAGACAGTTGGTGCGCGATAAACTGCGCGCCCAGCGCGGCTTTCTGAAACAAGCTCTCGGAAAAAGGCCGGAGTGCCGCTACTCGCTGAATTGCGGAATAGCTCGGATCGGCGGCATGATCGAGCGAATCGACGCCACCCACAGCGCCGATTCACTGCTCGGTATCGAAGGCGCCGCCGGCGCAGCCTACTTCGAAGCGTACCGGACGCTGTTTGCCCCCGCGCTGGGATTTCACGGTCGCAATCGCCGCCCGCCGCGCGATCCGGTCAATGTGATTCTATCGCTCAGTTTCACCCTGCTGCACGCCGAAGCGGTGCGCGCGCTGTTCTCCATTGGCTTCGATCCCATGCTGGGGGTTTACCACCGGCCCTGTTTCGGCCGCGAGTCGCTGGCTTGTGATCTGGTTGAATTGTTTCGTCCCCTGGCCGAGCGCTGGATCTGGGCGTTGTTCGCCGATGACATACTGAGGCCGGAATATTTCACTATGGAAAACACCCAAAGCGACCTCCCCTGTATGCTCGGCAAACGCGGGCGAGAAGTTTATTATGCCCACTATCAGGACGCGGCGCGCGGATGGCGGCGGTTGATGCGCCGTGTCGCGCGCAACTGGCTTGCACGGCTGTACGAAGATCTGAAAGGAGAGAGTCATGGAATTGGCTAAAACCTGTCTGGTCATTGATGCGAGAAAACTTCAATCCCTCGATCTCGATGGCCCGGCGTTGCGTATTCGCGTGTACTCGCAATGCAGTCGCCTGTTCCCGCTGCGTCGGCTTTCGCGTATTCATGTACTGGGTGGATTGGAACAGGGGTTCCAGGCGCTTTTGCACTGTGCTGAAAAACAGATCCCCGTTGCGTTTTTTACCGCGCGCGGGAAACTGCGCTGCCAGCTTTATTTTCCTGTTTACGAAAACAGTATTATCGGCCACTGGCTGGAGCATGTGGATTTCGATATAGAGGCAAAACAGCAGTACGATGAATGGCTGGCGCATGGGACTTTGCACATTTTGTCGATGATGGGATTCAGACGCGGTGCCCGCGAAATCCGCCAACAACAGGTAGGGGAAAAACTGCGCAGTATCTGCCATCAAAAGCTCGGCGGTACAGCGTTCCGTGATGCAGAAGCCTGGTTGCAGGGTATCCTGAGCGCTCATCTTTCCCAACTGATTGTCCGGCAGGGGCTGGCGAACCAGAGTCGCGGCAAGCGCCGATTATTGGAGGATATGACCCGGGTATGTGAACTGTGGCTATTGTATTTGCTCGCCGAGACAGTGGTGGAGGGTGGTATGCGTATCGACGCTTACAGTATGGCAAATTTTTACCAACGCCATGCCGAACAAATCGAGTACACCGTCAGGCGTATGCTGGTGCAATTGGCCGGCCGCCTGGAGGCGATAGTTTAGGGGATTTTGTTATGGCTCATTATTTAATTTGTTACGATATCGCCAACCCGAAACGCTTGGGAAAAGTGCACCGCCGGGCGGTTAGCCATGCTGTATTCGTGCAGTATTCGGTGTACTATCTGCGTGGCAGTCAGGCGCAGTTGCGGACGATGCTGGAGGATATTGAAGCGGTAATCGACGTGGCGCAGGATGATGTTCGCGCTTATACGGTTTCACCGCTGGCGGAGTCGATACAGCTTGGCATATCATGGTTGCCGGGGGATTTGGCGCTGGTATAGGGCGGCTTGGTGAGTAAACCTGTCATGTGATTGGCTTGCGTTTACTTATATAAATTTAGTGTATTTATAACTATTTATTATTTTATTGGATGCTGATGTACCCTAACTTTTTGGATTTTGAAAAAATTGGGAACCCCTTTTGCAGGTTGTTGATTTTAAAGGGTTTCTGGCGTCGAGGGGTTTGAAGATTTTCCCCGTACAAAGGGGATTAAGACGGCGTTAGCAGCTGGTTTGGGGGTTCCTCCTCAGGTTTGAAGATTTTCCCCGTACAAAGGGGATTAAGACACTTTTTCCGCAATATATTCC
>JARROD010000403.1:0-2986 GCA_037384225.1 Exilibacterium sp. | reverse complement strand
CTATTTAGCGACCATAACGGTTTAACACCACCGCCCGCCGAAGGTACGCACAACTTCCCCACAGCCCACGAATACCGGGGGGTTGGGAAAATTTTAGGGGAGTAAGAGAAGTTTTTACAAAATTTGAACTGGCGGTGCGGAGGCAACTCGGGGCGAAACCGTATGATGAATTAGCCATCACTTGTACTCAATGACCTATAGTAGGACGAATTACCCCCTAGAATACTTAATTCAGGCAAAATCCTTTAACCCAACAACCGACAAGCAAATGACATGTCGGCACAAATGCTGTCCTACCTCCAATAGGAGACCCCTTATCACATAAGCAACCCAAAAGCAAGAGATTAACAATTCGCATGCTGAACTTTTCCTACTTGCTCATTTATATAAAATATTGTATATTAAAACAAATGACAATATCGAAAATACTTGAATTTCGCGGCGGTTCACTTGATGACTTACGCGCTTTTCCGGTCTCAGCACGGCGAGAAGCTGGATACCAGCTCGACCAAGTACAGAAAGGTGACGCCCCAGATGATTGGAAACCTATGCCCACCATTGGGTCGGGGGTTCAAGAAATTCGAGTGCGTGATTCAGCTGGCGCTTTCCGAATCATTTACGTAGCCAAGTTTACCGATATTGTCTATGTACTTCATTGCTTCCAAAAGAAAACTCAGAAAACTAGCAAACCTGATTTAGACTTAGCGACAAAACGATATCGCGAATTAATAAAGGAGTTAAACCAATGAGTAATGAACAATACTCTAGCGTCTGGGATGCCATTGAAGATACTCCCACAGAAGCAGAGAATATGAAACTCCGGTCCGCTTTAATGATGGCACTGAAGAATCATATCAACAACACTGACCTCAGCCAAGCTGAAGCTGCTAAATTATTTGGAGTTACGCAACCAAGAGTATCCGACTTATTACGGGGTAAAATCAATTTATTCAGTCTCGACGCATTGGTTAATATGGCAACTGTTGCGGGTCTCCGTATTGAAATGAGAGTTGAAGCGGCTTAATTCGATGAAATCAAAAGTATACCCAGTGTTCATCAAAGTCACCCTTTCGTAGAACACTCCATTGGTATTTGCCGCCGAGAGCTTTTAGATCAGGTTCCATTTTGGAGCGCAAGAGAACTGTAGCGCAAGCTTAATCAGTTTCAAGACTATTACAACAAAATCAGAGCGCATTCCTCTTTCGGTACCAAAACACCTTTTCAAAAAACAGACCCAACCAACTTATCAAAGTTAACGCACTAACCCAAAAAGCACACTGGAAATCGCTCTGCCACGTGTACTGTGCGAATTCTTAATTTTTTCTCAATATCGGCATATTAGTGTGATTTCGAGGTGTAATCAACATCGTATTATTAGTAAATGCACAAAAAATTCGAACTTTTATTTCACTTTATACGCTTGCTGATGAAATTGATCACACCAGGCGGCACCAAAGCGTTAATCGCTGAAAATCTGGCGTTAAGGGCCGTGCACGAAATAACTTCCGGTTTTGGCCTCCGATACATCCCGCCTGGCGTCGTTGCAAAAACTCGACGTAGACCCGCTATGCCTTCGTTTTTGCGCCTAGCCAGACGGGCGCCTCGAAACCCAAAACCGGAAGTTATTTCGTGCACGACCCTAAGGGATGTGCCCGTTCTTTAGTTCGTGCGGGTGGTCAGGTCGGATTGGACGTTGATCATTTATCGATAGACGGCCAGGTAAGTACGTTTTTCACGGGAATATCGGCGCAAACCCAAGGACACGGCGATGGCGGAAATATCGATATCGATGCCCGGCACGTGGAGATCTTGAGCGGTGGTGCGATTTACGCTACGACTACCGGGGGTTCAGGAGGCGATATACATCCGCGGACAGATGATTTGTGCATCGATAGCCAGGGAATTGAGTTTTTCACGGACATAGGCATCCAAACCCAGGGATCCGGTGCCGGAGGCAATCTTGTAATTAGTTCCCAACAGCTTGAAATAGTTAACGGTAGTTCCATTTCGGGTAGCGCTGTCAGTTCGGGAGCGGCGGGAAGTATGGAAATATCGACTGAAAGGGCGTCATCAATGCCGGGGATCGGGGATCAATGCACGTACACTATGGTCATCTAGCTAATTCATGTGACATTCGAACCGTTGAACGTTATTTCAAGGGTCCGATTACAGGAATGCCGAAAAAGTTGCCGGAAAACCGTGTTTACGATTTTTTAAACGCCGTAGGCAGTTATTATGAGGACTTCCTGTATTACTATCATGAGAATATAGGATTATTTGGTGAGGTTTCAGACTCTGGAGAGATTCTCAATATAGAGCCAGGTGACAGGCCAGGCGGTCCGGCGACGGCAGAACACATTGAAGGAAAAGAAGGTGCCGTGGACGATACCGCCTTCGAACCCCGCTTTTGTGGCATGGATAACCAGTTTGACAGGTTACCGGCTGCGACATTGAAGCGTATCAACCGGTCTCTTATTTTTGTTTTTTTATTCGCCTGTATCATTAGCGTCATCGCTGTTGTAACCATTTCATCGCCTCATTCGAATTATATCGAGGCACTCTATGCCGAAGTGCCCGTCGATCAGAAGATCTGCCGGGAAGAAACCTTGTTTAAAAGCGGAATCCGCCAACTGAAAAGCGAAGAGACGTTACACACGGACGATTGCTTTGCTGTCAAACTGGCATGGCGTGGCCAGGGAAGGCTATATTTATTTTCAGAAACAAATGAAAAGCAATTGGTCCGATTATTTCCTAATCGTTGTAATTTTCTCGGCTACGGGGGCGTATTGCCGAACACAGCCGGCGTGTTGACCTTTCCATTGAACGACCTGGGACTGCCGTCGATGTTTAAACTGGATAACCAAGTGGGCAGAGAGACATTTATTGCCCTGGCCATTTCTCCCGGCAGGTTAAGTCTGAAGCAGAAACAGTTATTGGACGCCCTACCCGATAAGTGTGATATGCCCTATTCTATTCCACCGGTGGC
>JARROD010000402.1:0-3006 GCA_037384225.1 Exilibacterium sp. | reverse complement strand
AGGGCTCCGGTAGCCATATCCTGGAGAAGCTGGGTATTGATTTGAGTAAATTTACCCTGGTTCACAAGAATTACACGGCCACGTCTGAAGCACTTCAAAATGGGCAAGTGGCCGCAATGAACGTACCAGCCGGACCTCCTGTGAGTGCTGTAACCAGTGCCTACGCTCAACTGCCCGGTAAAATCAGCCTTCTTAGTTTTACCGAGGAACAACTGAGAAAGATAAACGACGGGTTGGAATTGTGGTCCGCCTATACGATTCCTGCTTCCACCTATCCTGGTCAGGAGCTTGCTATTCAGACGATTGCTCAACCCAACTTCCTGGCTGTACATGAAAATGTCAGTGAGGAAGATGTTTACCTGTTGACCAAGACCATATATGAAAACCTGGGTTTTCTGCATTCAATACACAAGGCAACCAAAGCCATGTCGTTGGAGAATTCCATCCGGGGATTACCTGTTCCCCTACACCCCGGGGCAATCAAATTTTATCGGGAAAAAGGCATTTCAATACCCAAACGCATGATAGCCAACTAATGCTTTGACCAATGAATTTTTTACCTGCTTTAGGAGCTGATCGCGCAAGGGAGGATGCATGCGCGAACGGCTTCTCTTTTTAAGGTGGTTGGTCGGAAAACGAGGAGGATGAGCCGCCATGAATACGAAAGCTGAAAACAATAGTAGCTGTTCAGCTATTAACAACTTTACTGAAGATAAAGCGAACAGAAAAGAGCGTGTTATTTACATTGTCGCAGTTTGTCTGTCTATTTTGCATTTGTATTTTAATATTTTTTCAACTTTGTCGGATGAGTATATTTCTTCTATTCATTTTGCCGGTTACGGAATCCTGGCTATTATGATGATTCCGCTGTGGAAAAATCATGGATTCAGGCGAAAAATAGGGCTGGCTATCGATTTTTTACTTATCATCGGGCTTTGCCTTTCCTCCTTTTATTTTATTGCCTTCAGTGATGCGTTGGCTGAGCGGGGCTACGATTTTATTCTGCCGGATTGGATTGCTTCGATTGCAGCGATCGCGATATCGCTGGAGTTGGTGCGCCGCAGTATGGGGTGGATAGTTCCGTGTCTGATATGTGTGGGGCTGAGTTACGTTTTGTTTTTTGGCCCCTATGTCGAGGGTGTATTCCACTTCGCGGGGCTTGGAGCAGAGACGGTATTGTTCCGAAACTATTTTGATGATGGTTTGTTTGGGCCTATTGCAAAGATTTCCTGGTCATTTGTTTTTATGTTTATTCTGTTCGGCTCGATGTTGGTGAAGGCCGGCACAGGGGATTTTATTATGCGTCTGGCCAGCGCCTCGGTGGGGCGGTTTATCGGCGGCCCCGGGTTGGTTTCTATTGTCGCGTCCGGTTTGATGGGATCCGTATCGGGTTCAGCTATTGCCAACACGGCGGCTACCGGCGTTATCACCATACCCATGATGAAAAAATCCGGGTTTCCCGCAAAATTCGCCGCTGCCGTTGAGGCGGGGGCTTCCACCGGCGGGCAACTGATCCCTCCGGTGATGGGGGCCGGGGTGTTTATCATGAGTTCTTACACTCAGATCCCTTACCTCACCATTGTAGGGGCAGCGTTCCTGCCGGGGCTGCTGTATTTTTGTTCCATAGCTGTGTATGTTCGTATCCAGGCTAAACGCCTGAATTTGAAACCCATGGACGATGCCAGTACTACCGTTTTACAGGAATTGAAAACCGGCTGGCACCATTTGTTGCCGATAACGTTGCTGTTGGTGATGATGGGGTTCGGTTATACTCCGACATATGCAGCCGGCTGCGCCGCGATTTCGATTTGGATATTTTCCTGGTTTTCAAAAACACCAATGGGAATTAAAGCCCTGCTGGACGCTCTGGCTGATGGCTCAAAAAACTGTATGCAAACAGCAGTATTGCTGGTGGCCATTGGTGTGTTGGTCAATTGTATTTCCATTTCATCGCTCGGTGTAACTTTTTCATTCATGATCAGTGAATGGGCGGGTTCCAATCTGCTTCTTATGCTTTTGATGATCGCCGTGGCTTCGTTGATCATTGGCATGGGGTTACCTGTTACCGCCTCTTACATCGTCCTGGCGACCTTGGCAGCTCCGGCCATCTACAACTTAATGGCCCAACATTCTTTGGTCGAATTGATAATCAATGGTTCCTTGCCTGAAGCGGCGAAAAATATGCTGGCCCTGATGCAACCAGCACAGGCTGAACTATTGACTTCAGCGCAGCCGCTTTCCAGAGCAGAGGCCTTTTCCATGCTGACAAGTTTGCCTCCGGAAGCTCGCAACCTGATATTGGAACAGACCTTCACGGCTGCTCGGCTGTCTATGCTGCTGCTTTCAGCACATATGATTATTTTTTGGTTGTCTCAGGACAGCAATGTTACACCTCCAGTCTGCCTGGTGGCTTTTACGGCGGCCAGTATCGCAAAAACACCGCCCATGGCCACGGGAGTGGAAGCATGGAAAACAGCCAAAAGCCTGTATATTGTCCCTCTCTTGTTTGCTTATACACCCTTTATTGGCGGTTCGCTTCCCGAAATGCTAAAAATATTTGTTGTATCTCTGATAGGTATTTATGCTTTGGTGGCGGCCATATATGGATACGCTGAAACAAAGCTGAGCGGGTTGGCGCGATTATTTTCCGCGTGTTCTGGTGTCATACTGATTTGGCCTACCGCACCTTTGGCTCTCCATCTGATCATTGGGTCCTGTCTGCTCGGATTTCTCGCTTATCAAATGTACTTTAAGCGTCGCGATCATCATCTCGGGTTTGACAGATACTGCCGGAATATGTAGGAGTTACAAACATTGGCAGCTATTTCCCGTGACGGATAAAACTCAGGTATTCTGAGTATACCGGGTGAGGTGCCCCTGTTGCAGTGGGCGCGACGACGCTGCATGGCAGGCCCCATGTGAGGGCGCTAGCGCCGCGAATGCCTGGAGCGGCTGGACGGAGCAACGCTGCCAGGGACAAAAAGGGGCGTGCTCTGTGCACCTAAA
>JARROD010000401.1:0-3615 GCA_037384225.1 Exilibacterium sp. | reverse complement strand
CGTCCTGGTCGACTCACTGGATATCAAGGCAAACGCCTTTCTGTCCCTGTTCGACCGGGAAACGCCGGCGTTGCAACAACAGATTCGAGACTATTTTTATCGCTATACAGGCCGCTCCCGCCAGGAAAAAATTGAAAACATTTATACCCGGATACTGGATCGGGCCATCGATGCTCAGACCGTTGAGGCGCTGTCGCGACAATTCTCCGCCGAGTCGCTGCAAGCGGTGATTGAATGCGACGAAATTCCCGGCGCCGACGCACTGCTGGAACACTTGCCCACCACTGTGAAGAAATTTGTGGTCTCCGGCACGCCAGAACATGAGCTGATAACCATCATCAACGCCCGCAACATGGCCCACCATTTCGATGCAATCAAGGGGACGCCGCGGCGCAAAGAAGACAATATCGCCGATCTACTCGCACAACACCGACTCAATGCAAGTGCCTGTTTGATGCTGGGAGACGGCCACGTGGATCTGTTTGCCGCCGAGCAAAACCAGTTGCATTTTATCGGTGTGGCCGCGCCGGAAATCCAAACGTTTTCCGGCAAGGTACCCACGGGAAGGGATTTGGCTGAGATAGGGCGGGCCTTGGATATCCCGCGTATTGAATAATGAGCCCAATGTCAGCCTCAAAACCAGAGAAAAAGTACAAGAGGCCATCAAGGCACTGAATTTCAAACGCAACCCACTGGGACTGGCTTTGGCCAGGAAACGTTCATTTCTGGTAGCCCTGCTCTATGACAACCCGAGCCCCGGTTACCTCTCCCATTTGCAAAACGGCATAATCGAAACCTGTAAAACGGAGGGCCTGGGACTGTTTCTGCACAAGTGCGATTACCAGTCACCCAACCTGGCCGACGAAGTCGAGGATTTGATCAATAAAACCATGGTCGACGGTTTGGTCCTGACACCACCGGTATGCGATCAACAGGTGCTGCTGAAGCGGTTGCGAGAACATCAGGTCGAGTATGTCAGCATCACCCCCACCGAAATCAGCAACTGTCCCTGCGTCAGTACCAATAACCTGCAGGCCACCCGCGATATGATCATCCACCTGATAGAGCTGGGACACCGGCGTATCGGGCTGGTACTGGGCAACCGGGATCAGAATGCCAGCGCGATCCGGGAATCCGGGTTTCGGCAGGCGTTCGAAGTCAAGGGATTAACGGTGGATGAAACGTTAGTGGTCCCCGGTGCCTTTACGTTTGAATCCGGCCAGGTGGCAGCACAACAACTACTCGATACGCCGGATCCACCGACAGCTATTTTCGCCAGCAATGACGAAATGGCCGCGGGCGTTCTCTACACGGCCCACAGCCGGGGTATAAAAGTCCCCGAGCAACTAACCATCACCGGTTTCGACGATACCCCCTTCGCTCACCAGGTATGGCCCCGGTTGACCACTGTGCGCCAGCCGCTGCTGGAAATGGGCCGGTCTGCCGCCGCGTTGTTGATCGAAAGAATAAACACCAAACAACCGAGCGAAAAGTTCAAACACATCGCCCTGAGTTGCGAACTAATACTGCGGGAGTCGAGCGCCGCACCGGCTAACTACTTCTGAACAATTGAATACTCTTCTCTCGGCTCCAGCCCCATTGAAGCAATCCGGTTTGCCCAGGTCACCAATGGTATCGTACTGCCTGTGTTTGCCCACACAGGCTTGAGGAATTCTTATTTTCCATAACCTTTAAATATTCCAACCTCTTCTGGATGCCTGCAAAAAGCTCTACTATTTGGACACAAGCAATACACATACACGCCATCTTTCCACTCAGTCAGACAGGTTACTACCAATTCGACACCTGTCGTTTATAATGATAGATACAATTAACGTCAGTATCACTGGGGGCGCGATTTCAGCAATCACTCTTAAATGCCGTATATCCCACCCCTGCAACCCGAAGATTACCGCCATTACCAGCCAATACGCAGCAGAGAGTGCATCACTACTGGATAGTGTAAAAGATGACTAGCACAACACAACGGCAAGACTACCGGGTTATCCCACCTATACTATTGGCGCTAATATTAATAGGTCCCCTTTGCTTCTCCCGTACCATGGCGGCCGAACCGACACTGGCGGATACAGTTAACGCCTTTTCCCAGGAAACCTGGCGCGTGGAAGCAGAACAGCTGCGAAAAATGGCGCTAAACGACCCCAGATCCGCTTATGAACAGGCCCGCCAGCTACATGCCGAATTATTCTCGGGGGCAACACCCGTCGACGAGGCGCGGATTCTCAATTTAATGGCTCGAATTGAACATTATCTCGCTTTGACGGAAGTTTCCCAAATACATGCCAAGGCCGCTCTTCAATTAGCGAAAAAGTATAAAGACCCAGTAGGTCAAGCCGAGGCATGGCTCACTATATCCCGAAACGCCATCAATTTGGCCGATATTGACACCCATATCACCTCCGCAACCCAAGCCATGACCGTGTTGGAAGGCGTGGAGCGCCCGGATCTTCTCGGCGAAGCCATGCTGCAAATGTCTAGCGCCTATCTCCGTCTTGGTCAACTCAGTGAGTGCGTCGCCATCGCCACGCAAGCACTGGAAATTGCCCGGCGTGTAAAAGACCCACTGGTGTTGAGCTACGCCCACCAGGGGATGGCTATGGTGCTCGACCATAGCGGTCGCCACAAAGAAGCCCGCGAGCATTTATCGCAAATGCTGGTCAACGCCCGGGCCGCTCAATCAAAACTCCTGGAAGCGATGGCGTTGCTCGGGTTGGGTTCGATTGCAGCCCATTTAGATGAAATTCACGAAGCGGAACAAATAGTCCGCGACGCCATCGATATCTTCCAGACCGCGGGTATGCCATTCTATCTCGGTCATGCTCTATTCCAGCTTGCCCACAAACTCATCATTCAAAACCGCCACAGAGAAGCCTTAAAACTGTTTGATGAAATACTTGAAATTTATCAAGCGCATAACAACAAAATCGGTCTCTGGTGGGTCCATTACTACCGCAGCAAAACTTATCGGGCCCTGGGTGAACTTACCGTTGCGCTGGTGGCGTCCGAACGGTCACAAGCGCTCGCTCAGGAGATTGATTTCGCATTGTATAAGGTCAAAAGCCTGCACCAGTCCGCCGCGATTAACGCCGCTCTGGAAAATTATTCCCAGGCTTATAAGCTTGCCACCGAAGCGGTACGCCTTAACACCAAATTGCAAAGTGAAAAAACCAGCACCGAGATGGTGCAGCTTGCACAGCGCTACCACGAGCAAAGCAGGCAGCAACAGCTGGACGAACTCACGCATCGCAATCAGCAGCAGCAAGCCGAAATTCGTCAGAGTGAACTCAACCAAAGCTGGTTGTTGAAAACACTGATTCTCACGTTCATCGCCCTCGCCGCCGCGGCATTGTTGTTGCTTCGTCTGCGCCAGTCCCACGGGTTGCTCACAGCCACCAACGCCCAGTTGCAGTGCTCGCGCAATGAGCTGCAAACACAAGCCGGGGCTCTGCAATCGATGCTGACGACCTATCAACGGGCGCAGGAACAGATCGAGCTAAGTGCCAAGGTTATCGAGCAAAGCGCTGAAGGTATCATTATTTGCGACACCCACCATGAAATTCTCTCAGCCAATAACGCCTTTTGTGAAATGACAGG
>JARROD010000400.1:0-3044 GCA_037384225.1 Exilibacterium sp. | reverse complement strand
GGCAATCACGGCCGGGTGTGGGATGTCAGGTTTAACGGCGCTGGCAAGGTCTATTTGTACTCCGGGGATGCACCAAACGCTACGGGTATCGAAACCGGGGTGCAGTTCAATGGAATGGAAAACGGCGGAGAAATTGTCTTCGACCTGTTAGTGAAAAATATCGCCCCCAATACCCGACTAACGGTCAAGTTTGACAGCGGCAGGCCCAACCGCAACGCGTACGCTCTGGCAATACCGGCCACTGGTCAATGGACCCGGGTTTCGGTTCCGATTGCCGATATAGCTTCCAACAGTGGCGAAACCGGAGCAGTGGATTTGCAAAAAGTCATCAATCTTTTTGTACTGGAAGCCGGTGGAGACGCTGTGGCCCATTTGCAATTGGACAATATTCGTTTGCTTTGTCCCGGTGCCTGTAGTGTCGATGCGATAGTGCCGGACAAGCCGCTCATTGAAATTTTGCCCCTTTATACCGATAGCGTGTATCAACTCTGGGATGTGGGTGCCTGGGATACTTTTATGAATACTTATTATTATGGAGGCAATACCCGTAGCGCCCATATTAATTGGTCGGAGGTCGATTCCGGCGATGACCATGGCAGGGTTCTGGACGTTCATTTTCTGGATGATAAAAGCAACGGTGTATTCTTAGTTCGGTCCAGTTCCGGTCATGATGCCACTTCTTTTGCCGCCGATGGCAAGCTGCGCTTCGACATCCGCGTGCTGGACTATGGTATAAACACCAGTGGTATGGTTATCAGGGTGGATTGTGATTTTCCCTGCAGCAGTGGCGACTTCCCCATCGGTGTGGTGGGCAACGGCGGCTGGGAAAGTGTGGAAATTCCTCTCCGGGAGCTTCTCCACCACAAAGGCTCGACACTGGATCTCTCCAATGTGAATATTCCTTTTGCCATCTTCCCTACCTGGGGGGAGCAGCGGGGCGTGCATTTACAATTGGATAATATGCGTTGGGTCGGCGGCCTCCCGCTAAAAGTATTACCCTCTGATGAGGTCGGCGCCGAGCGTTAATTAGTGGATTGAAACCAGTAAGTTTTCTTCACCAACTTGACATCGGAAGGGTCCTTTGCCTCCGCCGCAACGGTAATTTTGGGGGTGCCGTCCGGGGTGATGATCAACTTCGGTTGCGGGGAGATATTGCCGCTTGACAGTTGCACCCGGCGCACCGGGGTATTACCGACCTCGAACACGGGAGTCGCATCGTAGAGGTTTATTCCATACAGGTAGCTGGCCCCCGCCGCGGCGTTACGGGTGAATGATGCCGGCTTGGGTTCATAGGCTGTGAAGTACACCTGTGACTGTAGGGTGAAACTTTGCGCCAGAACTTTTTCACCGCCCCCCTCCAGCTTGATATACCAGCCCGCCGCCGCGTTCAGGTCATGCCTGGCCTGAGCGCGAACCGCGTCGTCGCCGCGGCCGGCGAGGTTGGCCGTGGCGTTATACAGATCGCTTTCCGTCAGGGTGGTGTAGCTCGCCGGTTTCGAGAACGACTGTTTGATCATATAAAAACGGTCGTTGACGATTTCGCTGAGGGGATTGGCTCGCCAGCCCGAACCTAGGGTCAGGGCGATGGCGGTGCGGCCGTTTTGAATGTAAGTGGTGGCATCGACATCGGCGTAAAAACGGCGCGTGTTGGCGGCATCGTCAGTGGCGGAAATATCGGCGACTATGCCGGCGCTGACCAGGTTGCCGATGGCCGCGCCGTTATCGACGTCGAAGCGCCAGATCCGACCGCCCAGATCGGCGACAAACATTATATCCACCAGCCCGTCGCCATTGGTATCACCGGCTTTCACCGCACCGGGGATGCTGTAGTGCATATCGCTCAGATTGAGGTCGTGACCGACACCGTTGCCGGCGCTCCAAATCAACGCCGGCGTGGTGCCGCTAGCGGGGTAACCGGCTTCAATCATAAAAACGGCCCGGCCCTCGTTGTCGGCGGTGCGCACGTTATGGTTGTCCTGATCGGCGTCGTAGCCACCGGAGATCAGCAGTACGTCCTTGGTAACCCGTGAATCGTTTTCTGTGTAGGCCACTTTGGCTTTTACAGGATCGGCCCAGGACTGTCCCATTTCCGCGTAGGGGGGCATGCCTCCGTCGAGCACCCACATCAGTTTCGGATTACGGCGATCGGTGACATCAAGCGCGTAGTAATGATCGCCGCCACGGCGCATACCGAAATAGAGATAGGCATAATCACCGTCGCTGACTTCGATATCGCCGTCACCATTGGCATCGTGTACCCACTTGGTAATCGATCCGTCCAGACCGTAGGGGTGGGCATCGGTTTTGACATTGTCGTACAGGATCGCCAGGTTGGGCAGTAGTTCCTCCGGCATAAAAGCGAAAATTTCCGCGCCGGTGTCGGTGTCAAAGGCGTGCAGATAGCCTTCGTTGGTGGTTATAAAAAGGGTGAAATCCGGCGCTGATGCGGTACCGCCGTAGGTGATGGTAACCGGCGCAGAATGGAGTGGATCACCCATTTCCCGGCGCGCCTCGGTTTTGTTGCCATCCCCATCGGCATCCAGTACATCCATGCCCCGCGCCCAGTCGAGCAATTGGCTGCGATAGGCGTCGGGGTCGGCCTTGGCGGTGATCCCCAGCATTGCAGTGGTAATATCGGCATTGTTTTTATCGAGTATATTGTTTTTGATAGTTATGTCGGCGCCGGAATAATAGGTATAGACATTGCGATTGTCCGGCTGTGGCAGTTCCATAGCCGCGCCGCCGCGTTCCACTCGGGCGCCATCGGCGGTCGCGGAACGGGTCCAGAAACTTTTCACCCGCTCGGCAAAGAAGCCGGTATCGGGATCCACGGCCAGGGTATTGTTCTGACCGACAAACGCATTGATATTGGCGCCGCCGGTGCCGATTTTGTATTTTTTCAAATTGCCTCGCCAGCGCGGCAGGCTGCTGGGTTTAAAGACGGCGAAATAAACATCCTCATGATGGGTCAAGAGGTTGAACTGGCTTATGGTGCTACCGGGAACAACAAAGGTTGAGCCCGTGTCGGTGCCGACACCGCGAAA
>JARROD010000399.1:0-5603 GCA_037384225.1 Exilibacterium sp. | reverse complement strand
AAATAACACACGCTAAAATAAGTCGTTTTAAAAAGGCGCCAACCCGGGTGTGCGTGGAAAGGGTATCGCATCACGGATATTTTCCATCCCGCTGATGTAGCTCAATAGCCGCTCGAACCCGAGCCCGAAGCCGGCGTGGGGCACCGTGCCATAGCGACGCAGATCACGATACCACCACAGATGCTTGCGCATCGTTTCATCCGGTATCCGCGCATCGAGCACACTCAGACGCTCCTCACGCTGACTGCCACCGATAATTTCACCGATGCCGGGGGCCAGCACGTCCATCGCCGCGACGGTTTTTTCATCGTCGTTCAGACGCATATAAAAAGCCTTGATGTCCTTGGGGTAGTTTTTCACCACCATCGGGCCTTTGACATGCTCCTCACAGAGGTAGCGTTCGTGCTCCGAGGCCAGATCGACCCCCCAACTCACCGGGAACTCAAACGCCCTGCCGCTGCGCTGTAAAATCGCTATGGCTTCGGAATAGTCGAGATGTACAAACGCATTGTTGACCACCCGCTCCAACCGCGCTATCGCCTCTTTATTAACCCGTTGGGCAAAAAACGCCATATCGTCCTCACGCTGGTCCAGCACAGTCTTGCAACAGACTTTCAGAAAGTCTTCCGCCAGCGCCGCATCATCGTCCAGATCGGCAAACGCAATTTCCGGCTCCACCATCCAGAATTCGGCCAAATGACGGCTGGTATTGGAGTTCTCGGCCCGGAACGTCGGCCCGAAGGTATACACCTTGGACATGGCCAGGCAGTAGGCTTCCAGGTTGAGTTGTCCGGACCGAAAAAATCCTCGCGGTGATCCACTTGCCCGTCAGAACCCCGCGGCAGGTTGGCCAGATCCAGCGTTGAGACCCGAAACAGCTCGCCGGCGCCTTCGCAGTCGCTGGAAGTAATGATCGGTGTGTTGACCCAGTGAAAGCCGTTGCTGTGAAAGTAATTGTGAATGGCGTTGGCCAGCGTACTGCGCAGCCGGGTGATGGCGCCAAAGGCATTTGTGCGCGGCCGCAGATGCGCCTGGGTGCGCAGGTATTCGAAGGTATGGCGCTTTTTCGCCACCGGGTAGGCTTCCGGGTCATCCACCCAACCTACCACATTGATGGATTCGGCCTGTAATTCCACGGTCTGCCCCTTCCCCTCTGACGCCACCAGCCGGCCGCTGGCGACCAGGGCGCAACCAGTGCCCAATTTCAACACATCGGAAACATAGTTTTCCAACCCCTCGGGGGCAACGATCTGCACCGGCTCGAAACAGGATCCATCATAAAGGGCAATAAAAGAAAAACCGGCTTTTGACGTGCGGCGGCTGCGAACCCAGCCCTTTACCATTACCTGCCCGCCCAGTTCCACTCGACCCAGCAACAGGTCGGCAACAGACACGATGTTCTGCGTTGTGCTCATTGTATAGCGACTCCCAAACTATTTGACCTGATCTATAAACTTTGTTTGTAACGCCCTTTTTATTTGTAACTTCTCAATAACCCGGGGTATTTGTGCCTTCGATCCGACGGCCATCCGGAGGTAGGCACAGCGTCTAAACAACAAAGGGCGGTTGTTCCCTGAAGGAAAAGCGTACTTTAGCCGCTATCTCTCACTGAGTCGAATAATCTTTACAGACCAATTTATTAAACTCGCTCTCCAGCATTGGCTTGAAGAAATAAAACCCTTGATAAAAATCGCACCCTTCGCTATGCAGGAAAGCGAGTTGCTCGGGCCTTTCCACCCCTTCAGCGACCAACCGCATATTGAGCTGTTTGCCGAGGTTGATAATAGTGCGGATAAGCGTAACGCGGTTGCGGTCATTGGGAACCTCCCGCAAAAACGACCGATCTATTTTCAGGGTTGAAACCGGCATATCGATGATTTTCCCCAAGGATGAATAGCCACTGCCAAAATCGTCAATACTGATTGCGATGCCGAAATGCCGCAGTTTGATCAGATTTTGCAGCGCCACATCTTTGCCTGTCATCAGACTGGTTTCAGTGATCTCCAGCTCAATCTGCGCCGGGGGAATCTTGTGCTCCGTAATCGTGTCAATGATGTTGTCAGCATACCCCCTATTGCAAATGGTTCGGGAGGAGATATTGATGGCTATCGGCACTAGCTTAATTCCGTTGTTCAAATGGCCGCGAATAAAACGGCACAGCCGCACGATTACCAGCTGTTCAAGTTCGTCGATCAATCCGCATCGCTCCGCCGCCGGTATAAACAGATCCGGCCCCACCACATCCCCCAACTGCTCGTCCATACGCACCAAAGCTTCAGCGCCGACAATGGTGCCGTCATGTAATACCTTGGGTTGAAACACGGTATAAAAAGCCGCTTTTCGCAAGGCTTTTTTCAATTGTATTTCAACTTCTATCTGAGTATTGCGCTTCGCATTCAAATAACTATCGAAAAAAACCGGCTTGACAGAAAAAACGCTACGACTCAAATCCAGCGCTCTTTCGCTTTGCTTAACCAATTCCTCAGGCTGCACGCTGTTGCCGGGGCATACGGATACGCCACAGCAATAAGAGAGATGAATATCCAGATCTTTGATTGTCAATACCGCCGGTAGCTGTGTGTACAATGCATCCACCGCTTCACGGACCTGTCGACAATCCTCGTAACACTTGCTGACCAGGCAAAAAACGACGCCCCGCAATCTGACCAGCATAAAGTGCCCACGGGTTAGCTGGCGCATATTGGTCGCGATCGTATTGAGCAATACATCACCTATTACTGAGCCGTATTTTTGATCGATGTAACGGAAGTAATTCACGCGAATTGTCATCACTGCAAACTGGGTCTGACTGGTCATCGCTCGCGCCACCTGGTTGCCCAATTCTGAGAGCAGGTGATGTCGGTTCGGAAGGCGAGTCAGAGAGTCATAGTATTTCAGATAGTGTTTTTGCCGCTCGTACCTCGTGCGCTTGTGCGCCGGCACAGCACTTTCACCCGTTAGCATCCAGACTGACATAAGCTTAAAAACCGCCAATGGAAGCAGGATATTGAGCATTAAAAAGAGCAGATTCTGGGTGTAGACATCACCGATATTGATTGACACTGCCGGATGAAAAAATGAGGGAGAAAAAATGCACAACAGCGTCAGGGCCAGGGTAGCCAGCAACAGTGTCAGACCCCACACCCAACGCTTGAGGCCGAACCATAAAATCCCCAGCATCGAAATATAAAGCGCCATTGCGCCGCCGACGACAAGATAATTTTGCCGCTGCCAGGCACTGGAGATACAGGAGGCAAATAGCGCACCAAGGAGAAATATTTCAAAGACGGCCATCACTCCCGACACACTGATTTTTCTGAGTACCGGTTTATGCCATGGCATAGGTGCAATGTCCACCAACAAATACTCTAACGACTTATTGATCATATGTGCGCCACTTCTTCTCGCCGCAATACTGCCCGTTGCGCCGCCGAGAAGTCACAAGTACAGATTTACACCAATACCACCTATTCATTTACCGAAACCATTATACCACCATCCTAAAAACTGCCTTATAATGCATAACAAAAGGGAATAAAAAAAGTAATTAATCCGAAACCAGGGCAATTTTTTGGAAAATACTGCGCTCTTAGCAGAACTAGTTTTAACTTAAGCAGCGGGTTTACTTTGTTTTTCACATTTTATTCGTGATCTAAAATACAAACACTGCGTAACTGCGGCCATCGATGAAAAGAGTCGGGTCTTGCTGAAAGGCGACCTGTAACAATGCTATGCTATCTGACCTGAAAGTCAGCCACCGATGAAAAGAATTGAAATACGCCACCCCGAAGTCGCCGGCTGGATGGCCACCAATTACCTGACTCTCGCGGAAAAGAGCCGGAAAATGGACAGAACCGTGAACTTTATCGCTAACTACGATCCCTTTACCCGCCCCGAGTTTATCAACTTACTTTACAGCGCCGAGCGGGAGCTGAATGAAGCCATGCAGGTTTACAAGGCGGCCAATGTGTGCGGCCCGGAAATGGTTGCCAACCTGAAAAATCTCAGAGCCGTGGTTGAAGATCTCTCTATGGAGCAGGCGCAGGCTATCCACAGCGCTGCCAATTTTTTTGAAATGCTGGTGGTCAATCTGTCGTCGAACTATTTCGACAAGAACTATGTGTTACAGATCTATGGAGACAATTTCGGATTGCAGTTCTGGGCGCGTACCTGGCCAGTCCTGAAATATAGCCAGCTAAGCAATTTGCAATACCAGACTCTCAAGGGGATTCCCAACAATTCACTGGGCGGCTCTTACTCCAGCCTGGAACGCTGGGTGCTCTCTCATGTTGCCGACGGCGATATCTTCCCCATGCCTGATCAGAAGCTGGTTGCATACAAACGCCCCACACCTCAATAGCTTCGGACGACCCACGCCCATCGTGTTGCGGACACTATCCGGACAGATCCGCGACTGGTGAAGGTCGCCGGCGGCTCCGCCCGTGCCAACCTCGCGCGCATTCTGGGGCTATTGGTTTTGATGAACCTCTACGCCATAGTGATGGAACCCCTGGGATTTCTAATCGCAACCGAGCGCAATCTGGGCGACATGATCGAACGCAATTTCCGCCGCGCCATGATGATCTCCGACGGATCTCTGAACTTCCTGTGGGAAAGGCCTTTGACCCTCTGCATTTTTCTGGTATCGGTGACCCTCCTGGCAGTACCCTTGGCGGACTTCCTGCGCAGTAGAAAAACGCCACCACAATCCGGCGCAATTTGATAGTCGCCATTATCCAAGGAACATACTATAAAAAAACCCCAGTCGCCATGGAGTAGACGAATGGGGTAAAAAGCCTAAGCGGACTGAAAAAAACCGTGTCTGCATTATTCGTTAATTTTCAGTTCAATACAACGGCATCAACTGGTAGTTTTGTTCGCGAAAACTTTAATAATGCAATTAAAGCAATTTCATTTTAAGATTTCATTCAACGACATTTCATACGCACCTATAACTATTTTCAATTAAAAAAACACAACAGCAATTTTTTAAAAAACTTCCTTAAAATTAATTATTCAAATCACACGTCAAAATTAAAAATATTTTATTAATCCGTCTTCTTTACAGCTTCAGAAATTGACACTGGCCATACTATACCCAAAGCGTTTGAGATTTAGGTGTGCAGAGTGCGTCAATTTTTGTTCCCCCTTCCTTTAACAACAGGGGCGCGACGACGTTGCATGGCAGGGATGCCGCAAGCGAGCCCCCAGGGAAGGGTTTACGGCGTGTCTCTGGAGGGACTTCGCCTCCTCGGACCGGCTCGGTTAGCACCTTAGGTGGGCGAAACGATGAACAAAGCCAATATAAATCGATTCTTGAACGTCATCTGGTGGACGGAATTTCTAGGACTGAAGCCTTAGGAACTGATCGGGATAAAAATTGGATGCCTGGGCAGAGCGTTCCCTGCTGCCGAAGTACCAGGAAGAGGTGGAAATTGCGGGGCTCAAAATCATAGATCATTACTTGGTCGATCAACATAATCAAGACGCCTTCCTACGGCACATTATTCAATGAATACTCGCCTTCATTTTCCCGCCTGACCAACTTTTGTCACTGAAAATTCTGGTCATCTGTTTAAAAATATTACTGTGATACCTGGAAA
>JARROD010000398.1:0-3102 GCA_037384225.1 Exilibacterium sp. | reverse complement strand
GTATTCGCGGCGCTTACGCCCTACCGTGGGGCTCGCCACGCGGCGTCGTCGCTCCCTCTGTCCTTAAAAGAAAAGGGGAAACAAAAATTGACGCACTCTAAAGACCTAAATCTCAAACGCTTTGGGTATAGTTGATTACCCTCACTTATTGAAACCTATTAATAAACCCGTCTGCTGTTTGTCTGTTGCTTTTTAATCACTGCTCCCGTAGTTTTGCAGTCGCATTATAGCGCATTTTACCCTTAAAGGTTTCGATATTAGACTGTTTGTCAAGGGTTTGTCCATGGTCAGGTGGTTTTTTCGGATACAGATGACTATGGCTTTAGGCTAATTTTGCATGCGCAGCTCCAGATATTGTTCTTCCAGTTCCGCGTATTGTCCTTGCAGTGTCGACAATTCGCGCTTCATTTGGTCGAGCATTTCCGGATTACCGTTGTGATCGTTTTCTAACTGAACGATCAATTCCTCGTTTTCTCTTTCCAGGGTGGCCAATCCCTCCAACATCTCTTTACTTTCTATTGTGAACTGTTGGATCATGGTCTGCATTTTGGGCATGTGTTGCAGCTCACTGTAAACGTTTTTCAACTCTGTTTCCAGTTCGTTGACTTTGTTCACGGCATTGGAGAGTTCGTTTTCAAGCAGATGGATACAGGTTTCAGCTTCCTTAACAAATTGCGTTTGACGTTTCAACTGTTCGTTTAACTCTTGTAGAACTTCATCTTTTTCTTCGAGGGTTTTAGTTCCAGCGAGTTTTTGTTGTAATTCATTAATAATATTGTGCTGGTCTTGCGCCACCTTGCGCAGGTGTTTGAGTTCATTGGCTGCGCGCTTGTCCACTTGAGTAATCTCTATCGAACTGGTTTTCGTGCGAGCGGGCGCCTGCTCGATAACAATTGTGTTTTCCCCGGTGTCGGTTCCTGAGTTCAGGATTTTACCGACATCGTCATAAGCGTGATAATATTGTGTCAGGAGTGATTCGTAGGTTTCTTTATTGTCGACCTGTGAAGCTAAAGCTGACAGTTGTTCATGGTATTGCCCAGCCTGTTCTTTTGCTTGTTTCCACTGCTTTTCCATGTCGAAAAACAACTTTTTGAATTTTTCCAGATTTTCCACACGTTTTTTACTATTTTCCAGCGCTTGTTGCAGTGCTTCGATCTGTGACTCCAGCGCTGTCTGATCTTCGCCTGGCGGCGGTGCATCGTCCGGTGCGGCATTGTCATTGGCGTCAGTGGTTTGGTAGAACTGCATCAACTGAGAAAATTTCTGTTCGAGAATACCCCACTTGGGTGCTTCACTGTCGCTGGCGTGGATAGCCTCTTTTTCCGCGATTAAAACGGCGTGGCGAAAGGCGGCCACCTGACGTGCCAGAGGGGCTTCCGTATTTAAGTCGAGCGCGATATCCTGTCCGGCGCCCAGCTTCTGGTGGTATTGTCGGGTGAGTAACAATTGGTCGTTTATGTGTTTTTTATATGAACTGGCAACACTTTTGAGCTGGCTTTGGGTCAACGCGTGCGCGGCTTTGGTCTGGCGTAAATCCTGTATCAGTTGTTGAGTTTTTTCTTGCAAACGCAAAACCATTTTCTTCAAGTTGCGGGTGTGCATCAGCAGAAATACACAGATAGCGCTCAAGAGTATGTAGGCTTCGGCCACACCGAAAATAATGTAATTAGATATCTGCATAGTGTTTGTTGGTTACTTCCCCAAAGCCGTAACATTGAACTCGGAATGCGTTCAATGTTACGGCTTTGGTGCCACCCGCTCCCAAATGGGTCACGGCCGAGTTTAGATTGATGACAGAATTGAAGGATAGTTTTTATAATTGGATATTTGTCCAAACACCTCCAACCAGAATAAACTTTACTGCAAATTATGGTCTAATTGGCGCGTAGATGCGAACAGTTATTTGTGACAGGAATAAGAAAGACTCTATTAAGCTTACCACTATAGCGATATCTGGAGTAAAATTGTTCGTTTTAAGTCACATTTGGAATATTACTTTATGGATGCATTGACAGCTTTGCTCAAGAGGGTCTCGTGCCCGCGATTAACCGAGCCGGCCCCTCGGGGAGATATATTAACGAACATTTGTAAGGCCGCCCTGCGGGCAGCGGACCACGCCAATTTAAGACCCTGGCGTTTTTTGGTTATAGAAGGCAAAGCGCGCGAGGCGTTGGGGCAGGTTTTTGTTGCCGCTGCTGAACAGGACGACCCCGACCTCAGCGAAGCCCAGCGGCAGCGGATAAAGGAAAAGCCACTGCGGGCTCCTATGATTCTGGTGGCGATAGCCCACTGCCGGGACAACCCCAAGGTTCCGGAATGCGAACAGTTGATTTCCACCGGCGCGGCTGCACAAAACATGATCACAGCGGCTTTCGCTCAGGGCGTTGGTGCCTATTGGCGTACCGGGTCCATGGCCTACCACCCGAAAGTGGCGGAAGGGTTGGGCTTGGCCGAAAATGAGAAAATCGTTGGTTTTGTGTACATGGGGACACCGGTTGGAACTCTTAAAGAGGTGCCTGATTTAACCCCGGACGCATTTTTTACTACTTGGACGCAAAACTAGGATTGCGTTTACGCGGTCACTTGTGTACAGTTGGCGCCCTCTTGCGGGGGGCCTGAAGGGTTACCCATCTGCGGGAAATCCGGTGAGGTGTCCGAGTGGTCGAAGGAGCACGCCTGGAAAGTGTGTGTACGGAAACGTACCGAGGGTTCGAATCCCTCCCTCACCGCCAGTTCAAATTTTGTAAAAACTTCTCTTACTCCCCTAAAATTTCCCCAACCCCCCGGTATTCGTGGGCTGTGGGGAAGTTGTGCGTACCTTCGGCGGGCGGTGGTGTTAAACCGTTATGGTCGCTAAATAGTCTGTTTGTCCACGCATTAGCCTGAAATAGCCCCTATCTTCTCTGCGGTTCTCTGTGGAGGAAACGTACTTCGTGGTTTGGCGGTACGTTTCTTTTTTTGCTTATAAAACAGTGGGTTACAGACTTTTGGCGGTGGCGTTTCTTTCAACCTTACCGGTAGCGAGGTGGCGAAAAAAACTGTTGATCAAGGTACGTTGGGATATTGGGGATAGAATAGAGGGAGTGTGTGGCCTTGTGTTGC
>JARROD010000397.1:0-3116 GCA_037384225.1 Exilibacterium sp. | reverse complement strand
TATTTGGTAAATGACGCCGGACATTACCACGTAGGCCCTTCAGACCAGGGGATTGGATTGGGGGTGAACATCAAGCGACATCGATGGCACCCAACGGCGGGAACAACTGAAGGTAGACTGTTCTCCCCCAATCCAATCCCCTGGTCTGGAGGGCCGGCCTCGACGCGTGCCAGGATCGGGTGAAAAAAACTTATTGGTCGAATCATTAACTTACCTTGAGGGTTTTGTCTTTATCGCCAAAATCGGTGTCTCTTTGGCTGTTAATTTCGTTAATGGAAAATTGTTCTTCACTGAGGGCTTTTTCCTTACCGCTGAGGGCTCTAGCCACCCGGATGCCGCTGGTGCAGCCATCTTCGTGGAAGCCGTTGCGCCAGTAGGCGCCGCAAAACCAAGTGCGCTGCACGCCGTTAATGTCCTGCCAGCGATTTTGCGCCCGTGTGCCCGCCGCGGTAAACACCGGGTGCGCGTACTCGAACCGCGCAAGAACTTTTTCCCGCTGTACCAGGTGACTTGCATTCAACGTAACGATAAAAGTCGTGCCACCATTGAGGTGCTGTAGAATATTCATGTTGTAACTAAGCGATGGCGGCGCGGACACGTCGGAACTTTGGTGGTAATTCCAACTTGCCCAGGCTCGCCGATTTTCCGGCAGCACGGATGTATCCGTATGCAGGACCACGTCATTGTTTCTGTAGGGTATCGCTCCGAGCACTGCCTGCTCCGCCGAGCTGGCCTCGTCCCCAAGTAACCGCAAAGCTTGATCGCTGTGACAGGCAAACACCAACTGATCAAAATAGTGTCTTGTGCCATCCTGGAGTTCCAGCCCGACTGAACCGGCATGGCGGTGAACGGCTCTGATTTTTGCGCCGGTCTGTATGCGGTCGGCGAAAGGCGCGCTTAAAGGTTCAAGATAGCAACGCGAACCTCCACGAATCACCCGCCAGCGGGGCCGGCGCCAGATATTCAGCAAACCGTGATTTTTAAAAAAACGCACGAAGAAAAGCAGCGGGAAGTCCTGCATAGCCTGTACGCTCGAAGACCAGATGGCACTGCCCATGGGCACAAGGTAGTGGTTGATAAACATATCGCTATAATCGTGGCGCCGCAGGTAGTCGCCCAGGGTCTGCAGGTTGTCGATCCGCCCCGCGTCCAGGTCGCGAATGGCCTGCCGGTTAAAGCGTACGATATCGTAAAGCATTTTCCAAAATCGCGGATGCAGAAGGTTGCGTCGCTGAGCGAACAGAGTGTTCAGGTTGGTACCGGCGTATTCCAGGCCGGATCGCATTGATTTGACGCTGAAGCTCATCTCTGTCGGTAGCGATTCAACCCCCAGTTGGTCGAGCAGTTTGATGAAGTTGGGATAGGTCCAGTCGTTGTAGACGATAAACCCCGTATCGATATGCCAGGTCTTACCGGCGTACACAACGTCCACCGTGGCGGTGTGGCCGCCAATGCGATGGTTCGATTCGAACACTTGGATATCGTGCTCCTCATTCAACAATCTTGCGCAGGTCAGGCCGGAAATACCGGCGCCGATAATGGCAATTTTCACGTTTTGCTCCTCGAACCGGTATTGAGTCGCAACCAGAGTGACGGCATTGAGCGGGCGAACCAGAGCACAACGCCAAGGCGGCGCGGGAAAGCGTAGTGAAAAGGTCGCTTTTCAATATGCCGTATCATTCTCGCCGCTGCCACATCCGCACTCATCAGGAACGGCATGGGAAAATCATTGCGCCGCGTCAGGGGCGTATCGACAAACCCCGGGAACAGGATGGACACGTCCACATTGAACTGTTTCAGGTCCATTCGCAGGGAATCCAGCAAATAAGTCGCCGCGGCTTTCGATGCACCATAGGCCTCCGCGCGTGGAAACGGCGCGTTCACTACCTGGGAACTCACGCCAATCACGTGAGGCGACTTGGCGTTTTTCAGTAACTCGAGACTCGCCGCCAAAGTATTGGCCATGCCGGCGCAATTGACTGCGCACATTTTGCCGATCAACGACCAGTCGGGGGCGTGGATATCCAGGTATTCGCAGGTGCCGGCGTTGAGTATCACCCGGTCCAGGTGATCGGTTATCGCGTTGAGTTTTTCCCGGGTAGTCGCTATCGACATGTCGTCAGCCACATCGAATATCAACGGCAGGATATTGGGGAACGCCTGCGCCATCCGCTCCAGCGGCACTGGATTTCGGGCACTGGCAATGACACTGTTGCCGGCCGACGCCAGTTGCCGGGCCAATTCCTGCCCGATGCCGGAGCTGGCGCCGGTAACCCAGATTATTTCGCCCCTGATCATCAGCGCGTTCCATGACCGGTCTTGAGCCGGTTTTTTAGAAGTCGGGTAGCCAATCCCAACAGCGGAATATTGTCGTATAGCATTTCGCCCAGGTCGTAGACATCCTCGTGATAGACAATCCGTAGCTTAAACTGGATATGGGTGATACCGCGCACTGTCAATGGTTTGTTCGCCAATTGGGAATGGGTAAAATGCATGTTCCACTTGATATACGCGCTATCCTGCCCTGTGAGCTGGTCCAGGTATTCGAACCGGCACGTGCTTACCGCATCACGGGTAGCGGTCAGGTATCTGCGCAGGACGTTAATGCCCCGAACCTCCTGGACAGGATCGCGAAAAATAATTGTGTCTTCATAGAGCTTGCCAAGGTCGTCGACCAGCAGGCGTTTATAGTCTCGGTAGTAGGCTTTGAACTCTTCCAGTAGCCCGGCTTGTCCCAATAGGGATTGTATTGCTGACATAATTCATTCCCGCAAACGCTTTAAAGTTTACCCCCTCACATAAGGTGGGCTATGCTCCGGTGAGCTTATGCTCCGGTTAGAAATATCTGCGCGCGCCCCTGAAAATACCGCTCTAAAAGGTCCTGAGCTCGAAAATTTATGCAACGATAGGGTTTACTTTCATCGTCGTTAATTTATACCCAAAGCGTTTGAGATTTAGGTGTGCAGAGCACGCCCCTTTTTGTCCCTGGCCGCGTTGCTCCGTCCAGCCGCTCCAGGCATTCGCGGCGCTAACGCCCTCACATGGGGCCTGCCATGCAGCGTCGTCGCGCCCCCTGCTATTAAAAGAAGGGGGAACAAAAATTGACGCACTCTGCA
>JARROD010000396.1:0-3500 GCA_037384225.1 Exilibacterium sp. | reverse complement strand
CCTTAGAAGAAATTTATCTCGAAAATGCTGTTGTTGAATTTGACATAGCATCTGAAAATATAACTTTTCCTGAAAAAATCCTTGGAAATATAGAAATTGCCAGAGTTTTATCTAAAGATTTTAACCAAAAATATCATCACGTAAAAACTTACTATCTTTCAAAGCCGACCAACGACAATAGCAATATTTATAATCAAAAATGGTTGGTAGTTATGAGAGATATTGAATCTGATGCAACGCGAATCGGTTCCGGTCACTATGATTGGGAATTTTCAGTGATAACCTCAGGGGTGAAAATTAAAAGACATAAAATATATATTCATGAAATGCTTAATCTTGAAGATACTCAAATGCAAGAATGTTAACAAATCGTTTGAGAGGGACGCGCAAAAAGCCGCGCGCCCCTCAACTCCACGTTGTCATGACGAGAGCCGCTGCGCTCACTCTCGTCATGACAACCATGCGGATGAGCTACCGCCTGGTGTATCGCCATGCTGTCATCCGCTATGCTTATCATTTCTCGTGTGACGCAGCGGCTCTCGCACGACAACAAGTCGGATTGAGTGGCTGTGGGTACTTACTATTCGTGCCCACACCGCTCATCCGCATGGTTATTCGCGACACGATGTCGCATTTTTACATGTGATAACGTGGCATTACACACATGGTTATCACCCGGCGTGTCCCCGCCGGTATCCTAGGGAGGCGTGCTGCCGTTGCGCTGATGACGGGGTGCGAAGCCCTCCTGACAATGTACCGAATCGGGAAGAAACCGTGAGGTGGACTCCCTTCCGGGAAACCCGCCCGGTTAAGGACTAGGATGGGGCAATATGGCGAGAGCAGGCAAAGGACTTTACGCGTCGTCAGGCGAGTAACGGACCTACCGGGTTTAACAGGTCTATGACGCGTTTCCCAGTGTTTACGCGTGTTGGAGAGGCTACGGGAGACTAACCTACCCGTACGGGACCCAATTTCCTTCCGGCGTCCAAGTCCCGCCTACGTTGTCCGCTATGGTAAAATCGTGGAACGTGGAAACCCCGTCCCTTCGCCCTGTGCAATGCCGGGCAGGCATTACCGTAAGGCGTGCTGTTGGAGTGGCGGGCTTGAGATGTTGAAAGAAGCAATGGCCGGCGGGAAAGCCGCCAGGATAGAGGATGAAACATGACTCAACGCTAAAACCGGACTCCGGCAAGGAATCGGTGAACGGCGTGCTGACGTTCAACTGGTGTCTTGTTGCGAGAGAATCCGGAGAACCTTTGAGGACGGGAAAGCTAGAGACGGCCTATTCGGCTGGGGCACCCGTCAACGAGACTGAACCATGGCATACAGTTGACTGGAATGCCGCGGTAAAGCACGTGAAAAGGCTGCAGATGCGTATCGCAAAGGCTGTTCAGGAAAAGAGATGGGGCAAGGTGAAGACCCTGCAGCATCTGTTGACCAACTCGTTCTACGCCAAGCTACTGGCTGTGAAACGAGTCACTTCCAACAAGGGGAAGAAAACCCCCGGTGTTGACGGCGTTCTGTGGCAAGACGCTCGAGCCAAATGGCGGGCTGTTTTCAGCCTGCGCCGACGTGGCTATCGGCCACAACCATTAAGGCGAATTTATATTCCCAAGAAGAACGGTAAGAAGCGCCCGTTATCAATACCAATTATGTCAGACAGGGCAATGCAGGCCTTATATAAGCTCGCATTGGCACCGGTGGCGGAAACCACGGCCGACGGAAATTCCTACGGTTTCAGGGAATACCGTTCCTGTGCCGATGCCGTCCAGGCAGGCTTCAACGCCCTGAGCAAGCCCAACTCGGCTACATGGATATTGGAGGGGGACATCAAGGGATGTTTCGACAACATTTCAATGGAATGGATGCTCGAAAACATACCAATGGACAAAGTCGTTCTTCACAAATGGTTGACGGCGGGATATGTTGAAAACGGCATCACATATCCTTCTCGCAAAGGAACACCCCAGGGCGGGATAATCAGTCCCACCCTTGCCAATATGACTCTCGACGGAATGGAGGAGGTCGTCCAACGTGCAGTCCCCCGTCGAAGCCGTGTCAATTTCATTCGCTATGCCGATGATTTTATTATCACGGGAAAGTCAAAAACTCTGCTGGAAAAGAAAGTTAAACCAGCAGTGGAAAAGTTCCTTGCCGAACGTGGTCTCACCCTCTCCGAGGCAAAGACCTTAATCACGCATATTCGAGATGGATTTACGTTCCTCGGGCAAACTTTTCGCAAGCGCGGTGGCAAACTGCACATCAAGCCGTCCAAAGAGGGAGTCCTCGCCCTCATTGAAAAAGTGGGAACGTTGATCAGAAAATACGTCAGCGCGCCGATGGAAGCCCTGATCAAGAAGCTGAATCAAACGCTTCGGGGTTGGGCAAACTACCACCGCCATGTGGTTTCATCGGAAGCCTTCAGTCGCATTGACACCTATGTCTTTGAGCAACTATGGCGCATGCTCAGGAAACGACACCCGAAGAAATCCAAGAGCTGGCTGTTCGACACCTACTGGACAGCCGGTGACCGGAAACACGTCTTCGCCGTCAAATCCAAGACCATGATGGGCTTACCCAAAGTCTATCAGGTCGTTCGCATCTGCACCATAGGTATCAGAAGGCATATCAAAATTAAGGCGACTGCAAATCCATATTTGCCTGAGTTCTTGAAGTATCTCCGAAAACGAAGGTATAATAAGGACAGTAAACTACTCCCGGCACTCTCGGCAAGAGAATTCCAGGCAATGTTTACCTAGGAAGTTGAATAGTCGGGCCGCCCCCTAAGGGCTGCCTTTAAGATGCTTGAGCCGTGTGATGGGAAACTATCACGCACGGTTCTTAGGGGGGAAGGGAGCCGCAAGGCTCCTGCCCTACCCGGTCATCCTGGAGTATGAGTTGATCGAGTTGCAGCCATTTAACGAAGGCGACTTTAGTCCGTTGATAGCCGAGATTTTTGACGCTCGGTTTCTTCTTCAATGGGCAGGTCCAAAATATACCTATCCTTTGGATGCCACCCAATTAAGTGATACTCTGGCGAATACCATTGGAGCGAAGCCATCGTATCAGGTTTTCAAAGCCATCAGACCAGATACATCGGAAACTGTTGGCCATATTCAGTTGATGGATATTGATTATAAAGCTGCAAGTTGTATTCTTGGCAGGGTATTAATATTTCAAAAATATCGTAGTAACGGATTTGGCAAAGAGATGGTACAGACGGCTGTTAAGTTTGCATTTGAAAATCTATTTTTGTCCGAAGTCAGGCTTGGAGTATTTGATTTTAATACGCCAGCAATCGATACTTACAAGAGCATAGGATTTTCTGAATTCCAATTTAACAAATTCTGAGGATCCTTAGCGCCAAAAGTATAAAGGTTATTTTCAATAATTACTTTGTATACCTCTTTAAATGTAAGAGGTTTACCTGATATTTTTAGTGCTTCAATTACAGCCTCAGCTATTGTCATTTCAATTCCTAATTGAATTATATTTGCTTA
>JARROD010000395.1:3214-5734 GCA_037384225.1 Exilibacterium sp. | reverse complement strand
CCGGAGGAAGCCGGAGCGCAAAACTGCGAGCTTAGGGTCGTGCACGACCCTTACGGACAGAAACACCATAGAAGGCCGAGTAGATTGCGTGTGCGGTGCACAATACGCGAGTTAATATTTGCGCCGGTCTCCGCACTCTCACCGAATAATTCAAACAACTGGCGCAGCACAACCACCAGTTGCTGCTCCTTGGCTTCCAACTGATTGTCGTCCGGCGGCCGGTTGCCGGAAGCGCGGCCACGCATATAGTCCTGCCACTCTCCGATCAAAGCATCTGACATAGTGTCCGCTGTCCCCAGCAGAGTGTCGGCCTCGTTCAACAGTCGCTCCGCCTGCGGCCGGCGCTGCTCACTGTTTTCATCGAACTGGCCGCCCAGATCATTCAGCCGGGTGCGCCACTGGCTCAGCTGATTGGCCAATGGCGTCGGGGTACTGGCCAGCATTACCGTGGCTTCGCGGCCGTTGTGTTGGATCCACAACCGGTGGCGCTCGCCGTCAGCGGCAAAGCGCGGGGTCTCTCCCAGTTCCGTATCCCGCTCACCGCGCCCAGCGCCGTCCGCAGACTGCCCCCCGCTGAAAATTGCGGGGGGGAAACTCCAGCCCGTTCCCAGAAAATCCGGCGCTTTGCTCATTTTCTATCGGCGCCGGTATTCAGGACGGTCTGAGGTTCACTGTCAATTTCAGTGATACTCGCCACTGAAGCGCTGCTGATTTCCGGCGTTGGAACCTCCGGCGACTGCAGCTGTCTGCTGGCCTGGCCGTGAATTTTGCGAATAAGCTCGTGGACCTTCACAAACGGCAGATTCCCCAACCCTTCCAACACCAGATTGGCTTCCTCGACACTAAGTTTTAATGAAATTTCACTCATAGCGTTACCCCGAATTACCCTCAATTATTTAACATCAACTCAGGCCATACCCTGCAGTGCCTGCGGCTGGCGGCTGGAATCCAGTTCCATGGAAAAGGCCAGCACGGGATTTAACCCGTATTCAAAACGGTGGGCGGCACTGCCCTGCAAAACATCCCGCCGAGCACTGAGGCTGCCGTCGTCCACCGTCACCCATAAACCCGCAGCATCAGAAAATCCCAGTCAGTGCTGTAATACTGCAACAGCTCCTCGTGCACCGGCTCTGTGGCACTCACGCCTCCGGCGGTGAAACCATAGTCAGCTGCCAGCGCAGAAATGATATCGGTGTCGCTGAGCTGGCGATGGACTTTACTCTTGCGGTTGAGCGTCATCTTGACCGCAATATCTTTTATGCTCACGGTCAACTGAGATTGAACACCCCGACTAACGACAGACTGGCCCACAACGACGCCGATAAATAGCGTGGCCTCCTCTTGCGGCCGGTCTTCAAATCGCATTCTAATTTCAATTTGCTGACCGGGCTGAAAAACAGAACCCGAAACTCGGGGCTCAGTTCGCCTTCTTCACTGTTTAGTATCGTGGCGGCAACAACACTCATAGCCGATCCAGCTTATCGTCCTTACTTTTCAATAGGCGGAAAAACAATTTCCTGCCCCGGCAGCAAGCGCCGAAAATTATTTAGCTCATTGGCCGCAGCCACCTGCCAATTAAACAGGTAACTTTCAATCATGGCTTTGACTTTCAGCCATGTCGTCGCATCGTTGGGCTCAAAGACAGCAAAGGCATTGGCTTTGCGGCTGGATTCTTCAATCATATTAAACAGCCATCTGGCAGAGACATAGCGCCACTCGTTATCGTTGCCAGCAGCGTCCCACACCAGGATCCCCTTACCGGTAAAAGCACGAATATCCTGGTAGTTGCCGATAGAAATAATATAGCAACTGCCACCACCGTTTTTAAAATACATATCGAGGCAATAATGCAGTAAATACTCCGCACCGGGCGCCGTGCGCGCCAGCGACGACAGGTTCCATAAACCATTGTCAGCATCGTAGTCGGCACTCAAGGTAAACTGGCTGGCGGGTGCTTTGCCAAACGCCGCTTCAAACTCAAGCAGTGTATTAATACGCAAGGTTTTTGGTCCTTCACTGGCTGACAGTCCCTGTTTGGTATAACCGATAAAGGCCGGCACCACCAGTGGATACCTCTGCCACGGAAGGCGGGAAGGTAGATATCTCTTCGACGAAAACATCTGGGGTTGAATAAGTTGCCATATTTATATCCCGTCTATAGAAAAAGAACTAAGTTCCATTTGTTGAAAAAGAATGAGTAATATATTTAATGACTTGAAAAAATGAGTCCTGTGCCTGATCGCTATCACCTCCCTGCGGAGTAAAACGACTTATATTTTTCAGAGAAGGGTTAGGCAGATTATCCAGCAACCGACTGACGTTGTGCTGCAATTGAATATTCCTAACACCCTGCTGGCGGCCGGTTATTTGCTGTTGTGACACATAATGCACGCAGATTGCACCCGGATACCGAGCTAACAGTTGATTTTTCAAGCGCTCCTGCATCGGCATCTCAGCCGTATCGGCAGCGGCCACTGTTCGAAACTGAATCGGGCTCTCGCTGCGCTGTGGATCCACATC
>JARROD010000395.1:0-3155 GCA_037384225.1 Exilibacterium sp. | reverse complement strand
CAGCGGCTGCAATCATCGCTTGGGTGATTTCAATTTCCAACAGCCCGAATTGATCACCCGCTACCGGCTTATCCAGCGTTTTTATACTGAGTTCAGTTGCTTCGGCTGGGTTGCCAACATTGGTGAACAAACGGCGTCCCCGCGCAGGCAAGTGATTGTGTTCGGACATCAGCGGCCAGTCCGGATCAGTCAACACCAGCCGAAAATGTAAGCGAGTGCCCACCGCCAAATTTATAAAGGAATCACAACTATTATCGACGTTTATAAACAATCGAAAACTGCCGTCGTGATGTTTAATCCCCGCTCGAAAATTACGTAAAATTTGAGTGGTTTCAGACAACGGCTCAACTTTAACACCACTGAAAATACCATTTTCAAAATAGCTGTGATAAAAATCCACTCTGGCAAGCACTCTATTTTTCATGGCTTTTTAATCATATTACCTTTAACTATCAGTATCAGCCGGAGGAGAACGTTCCTGAACAGACATATCCGTTTCGCAAACAGCGGGCATCTCAACGGCATTTTCGTCGGAGTAAACTACCATTTTCACCTTATAAAGCAACGACGGATGATAGGTGGTACGCAGCGCATTCCAGATCTCATTTTGTTCGGAAAACGGTAAAGTGATCAGTTCTACGTTCAACTGATTAATCGCGCCGGTTAATTCAGGGGAGTTTTGTCGATTGAATACTCTGTTTACCTGAAAATACTTAACGATTAAAGAAAGGTAATTAAGCCCCCGCTCGTATTGTTTAAAACGGGAGACAAATAATACATAAAGGTTTAAACGGATTTCCGGGTTGGCCCGCTCTGAAGAACCGCTTTCATTGATTCGGGAGTGAAAGTCGGCGGGGCGTAATATTTTTTCCTCTTCGATATTCATCAACAATACAGTAACGGCTTCAAGTTTGAAGCTGATCGGATCGAGTGTCTCGCCGTCAATAAAGACAACACGGTCCTCACCACCATCGTCCAAGCTCAAACCCGACAAGGCGTTGAAATGACTATTTAGACGGTTTTTAAGAAAAACCAAAACCCCATCAATCATATAATGCATCCGTCATTATGTTGTAGATTGACCGGAAGCTGTTTCATAACCATCAGCTCCGGCAGGCTAATTCCTTGCCTCTTCAACCGACAGCTATGCTGTAATTTCTATATTCGCCAAATAGGCCTGGGCTTACGATACCAAAGAAAATAGGATTCATCATTAGCAATCCTATATATTACAAATATAGGCTAATATATGCTCTTAAAGTTATTAAAGCACCTCGGTAAGTATTGCTATTTTGAAGTTGCTAGTGTAGCACCCTAAACTGATGCTATATTATCGAATGTTGATTTCGCCTAGTTTACTTTTTCCAAAGTCTTTTCAGCGAATTTTGTCCTGTGCATGGCGAAATCTGGGTATAGGAAGTATAAACACCCTTTTTCCCAACCAAGTTATAGCTGAGTTCACATTCAGGCGCATGTTGTCGATCACAAGCCGTTTATCACCTATAAAATCGCTCATCTTGTCACCCAGTTTGACCAAAAATTGCTGTAATCGCCTCCCCCTAAATCTCAAACGCTTTGGGTATACCCTATCGTTGCATAAATTTTCGAGCTCAGGACCTTTTAGAGCGGTATTTTCAGGGGCGCGCGCCGAATTTCCAACCGCACGGCGCAACTTTCCACTACCAAAGGAGTGCTTTCATGTTATACAACCTGTTTAAGAAAATATATCTCATTGTTGTATCCGCACCACTTATCTTTATTACATTGCCAGTTGGAGCGCAACAAAAAATAGAATTGTTAAAGGTAGTAAAGCCTGAAAAGGCAGAACGCTTGTTAGTTGCCATACCACTGCATTGCCAATTTCTCATGCTTTTGAATAAACTCATGCTTCAAGGTCATATACAAAACGCTATCATTTTTACAGTTACGAGCAGCTTGCTTTTTAATAACGCCATACTCTTTTGAAATTTTAGGGTGAGCAATTAGATACTCCTTAAAAGCTCGATGACGAGTTAAATTTTCGTCACCGGTCTGAAAAGCATGAACATGATGGGTACGCTGATTCCCACCTTTTTGAAAATAGCGGCGCCCTTCAATGCCATTTTCACCTTTTATTTCATAGCCGAGATATTCCAACTTCTTGTCTTTAGCATCCAATGATTGCAAACTTGAAACCTCTATCAGAATATCAATAATGGGTTTAGCCATTAATCTTGAAACAGATGTACTTCCAATGTGTTCGATATTTAACGCAGCATCGCCAATAGCTTCCTGCAACAATACCTTTTCCGATTCAAACTTTATTGCCCATTCTGGATCGTATTCAACAACTTCAATTTTTCTTTGGCTCACGACACTTACTTTGGCAACTAATGCCTCTATAAATTGCGGCTTTGGAGTTGATTGTTTTGTGGTAGCGTAGCGTTAGGCCACAAAACAGGCGACGGAAAAGCCGTCAATTTGATAGCTTTGTTAGCAGCTTTTATATTTACGCCAAGTTCTAATTTTTTTAACCATGGTTTGTTCATCTTCGCCCACCACTGAAGCTCCATGAAAGCGAGGATTGACCTTAAAACCATGTGGCCCGACAACCCGACACTCCGGTGATACCGAAATAATAACAAGCCCAGACTTCCGCCTCCGAGACATTCTATGTACTGGATTTTTACAGCCTTTTACTGCTTTTCTCGGAATCTCTTTTAGTCCAAAAGGTGTACAAACGCGAATACATTCAGGGTTTAACTCTAAAGCTACTCCTTTAGGTAAATACAGCAATATGTTATATCCGAACTCACACACGGCGAGCCATATTATGGCGACACAGAAAATTGGTAAATACAGGTTCTCAATTTTTTCGAATTCACTTATGTTTTTCACTACGGACGGGTATATAGCAATTACCAACCATATGCAAAGGATTAATAATGAAGCGTTTAATCCAGCAACCCATCCTTTAAATTCATATTTTTCACTATTCATAAGGGACTGCTAACACCAAGCTAAGCGGCGCAGCTTTGCTGCGTCCTTGTTTGAGCGCCTTGATACTTATGACGACCTTCTCCCGATGCCCCGCGTCGGGAGCCTTCTAAACTTGTAGTTGTGAACACCAAACTCAGAAGAGGAGAAGGTCTCATGCAATTTTACACCAAATCTCA
>JARROD010000394.1:0-3156 GCA_037384225.1 Exilibacterium sp. | reverse complement strand
TTGATTTTACGTTCAAACATAAAAAGTTTATTCGGTCTCAAGTAGAAAATGGTAGGTGTTATTCAATTGTTAGGCAACACCATGAATTGGCAGAAATAATCAATAAAAAAGCGGGATTCCACAAGGGCGGGTCAGTATCGTGTATAGGTATGAAAGGATAGTTATAAGTCAGTTTAAAAGTATTAAAGGAAGCTCGCTTTCCATTTCGAAAAATTCAGTGGTACGAAAGGCTGGTTTTTCTGGGGTTGAAAAATTTAAAATAAAATTTATGCAACGATAGGGTTAAGTCGTGAATTTATTGAGTGATAATGGTTTTGGGAATGGCAATAACGCGGAAAGAGAATTTTTTCCGGGTCGCTCGCAGTAGGGCCTGGCTACTGCCTCGTTTAATATGTGCCTTACCTTCAGTACCTGGTGACACTATTTTATAGGTAATGGGCGGTGTTGTTATCGTGTTGGAACTTCAATCCTGGCATTTTACTATTGTGTTTTTGGGGCCTCCAGCGAAGAGTAAATTTGACGCAGTGTATGGTGCATGTGGTTTAATCGGGTTAGTAAGTCGTCCATTGTCTGCATATACGGAGTCAGCATAGGCGTTCCCGACCAGGGCACCTGAGCAAATTGCAATAGCATGGCCATTGAGCGCAGCTGATCCACCAGTCGATCGAGTTCGTCCCAGGCAGCCCAGCTTTGTTCCAGCGGTGTTGGTATAGATTCAGTGTGATCGCCAACGGTATCTGTATTCTCATCAGTACCTGTGTTGTTACAGACTTTCGCACCCTCTTTAGCGGTTACTTTTGTTTTTTCTTTCGTCACCTCTTTAGACCTATATAGTACTTAGGCCCTGTAAAGAAATAACTTCACATTCTCGCTGCCCCCTCATCCCGCCTGGCGGTGTTGCTTGAGCTCGAAATATCGGCAGGAGCCTTCAGCTAATAGAAATGCCCTCAGCTAATAGAAAAGCCTTCGCTCAAGCGCCTTGCCAGGCGGGCGATGGAACACCGATAATGCAATGTTATTTCTTTACAGGCCCTTACTTGCTTGATTCGAACTATAATTTTTTGGGGTCGCCGTAAGGTTTTTATTCCAGCCAAAGGCGCCTTTATAGCAACTCTTCATCTCCAGATGGATTTTTCGGGGTCCATATAAGGTTGAGCGCCAATTCGAATGCTAAGCATATCTTAGTGTATTTTTGGTGCTAAGTAAAACTTAGTTTAAAAACATCAATAAAATCAAGATTCTCTTAGCTTTAATGAGAGGTCAGGAGTCCCGTAATGGCATTTGAATCCCCGTTTCACAGGCGCTTAAAGGAAGCGAGGATGCGCAAGGATATTTCCCAGAAGGAGTTGGGGATCCGCGCTGGTATTCATGAATTCTCGGCTAGCCCGCGGATGAATCAATATGAAAGAGGAATTCATGTGCCTGATCTGCAGACAGCGCAACGCATAGCTGAGCAGTTGGATATCCCGAGTTGTTTCCTCTACTGCCAGGAGGATGATGTGGCTTCCCTGGTTATGAAGTTCAGCCAACTGGACGCCGGTCACAGGAAGCAGGTTCTGGAAGACCTGGAGCGACGGTGTACTGAACATGAAGAAACCAAGACCTTAAATGCTTTGGGTATATAGCCTTTGGAGTTGCTAAAATGGATGTGGGATGATAAATGGAGTGTAGGAGCCAATAATCGTTGCGGGCAGGCTCCTGCTTGTATGGTTGACTTACCGGTCAGGTGTGGGCCGGGTAAAATTGCGCCGATAAAAGACAGGATGTGAGCCGTGCCCTTATCACGCTTAGCCAGGTTAAAAATTACTGAAATCCCTATATCAGCGAGTGATGACATAGGTTTTGACTACCTGTTAAAACTTTCCCCTCGGCGACGCACGATAACGCTGGAAGTTGTGGCGGGAAAGGTTATCGTAAGGGCGCCAAAGGGTGTCGACCGCCAGGCCCTGGCCAGTTGGGTAGCGCAGCGCCGGCTCTGGGTATTGGAAAAGCAACAGGAGCAGTGGCAGAGAGAGCGACAAGCCGTTGCGCCTGAATATAAAAATGGCGGTAAATTGAAATGGCAGGGTAGCGAATATTTTCTACGCATTGTCGATGGTGGGAGAAACGCCGCTCGGCTCAACGGCTGTCATTTGGAGGTATTTGTCGGTGCGAGAAGTTGCGCCAATCCGCAAACGGTTCGCAAAATAGTGATCGGCTGGTTTCAGGAACAGGCGCGCGAGTTGCTGGAGCTGAGGACCTACCATTACGCGGAACAACTGGGGGTTTCGGTTAACCAGGTGACGTTGCGGCGGACTAAAACCAAATGGGGGCACTGCACGCGAGAAGGCAATATTCAATACAATTGGCTGATTGCGATGGCTAGTCGTGAAGTGCTTGATTATCTGGTGGTCCACGAAGTCTGCCACCGGATCTACTTGGATCACAGCCAGAATTATTGGGCGCTGGTCGAATCGCTGTGCCCCGACTACCGCAGGTTGCGTCGGTGGTTGAAAGATCAGGGGCATACACTCATGTTGTAGGGTAACTGAGGGACGCTTCATATATTATGGTGTTTAAACATAAGGGTAATTCAATAGGCGATGGAACCACTTTCAGAGAATGTTGAGGAAAACTACGATCGCTTTATTCTGGAAGCGATTGAAACCGGTTGTGTGTGGGGATTGGAGGGGCCCGAAGGTTGGGCGTTGTGCGCGTCGGAAAAGTATCGGGATACCGAAGTAATGCCCTTCTGGTCACAGCCGGAATTCGCCCGTCGGCATAGTGTGGACGAGTGGGCCGAGTATGAGCCGGTTGCCATCGATCTGGAAGAGTTGATCGATGATTGGCTGCCCGGCATGCATAAGGATGTGTATCTGGTCGGTGTCAATTGGGACGAAGATATGGAGGGGGACGAAGTCGAACCGCTGGACTTGTTGCACGATATAGAAGCGGAGTTGAATTAGTTCTCTCTCAAGGGGTTTGCCTATTGGGTAACGCCGGGAATGAGGCCCCCAGGCCGGACTTGACGCGTGACAGGATCGGTGAAAAAACTTCACTGGTACGCCGGGAGCCTAAAAGGAATACAGCAGCGATATCGTCGAGTCTGTATCCGTATTGCGGGTGTCATCCGAGACTTCTGAGTTGTGGGTAACCTCGACACCCAGTTTCATCTTA
>JARROD010000393.1:0-3157 GCA_037384225.1 Exilibacterium sp. | reverse complement strand
ATTGGGCATATATTATTTTTATAGTGCGGTGAATAAAATGCAAAACATATATCGCAAACTGGGGTTTTTAGCGCAAGAAGTCGATGTTGAAACAAAACAGGATGGCAGCATGGTTCTCCGTTCTCCTTGTCCATTGGGTGGGTATGAAGCCCGGCTGGGAGATTATCTGTACGCTTGGGCAGACAAACGGCCAGACCATATTTTTTTAGCAGAAAAAAACAGTGAAGGCTTATGGAGCGGGGTAACTTACCGGGAGGCGCTGATCGAAGTCGAGGTAATCGCCCAGTCACTGCTCGACAGAGACTTGAGCGGCGGTGATTCGCTGGTTATTTTATCGGGTAATAGCATTAAGCAGGCGTTGCTGACCCTGGCGGCCATGCATATTGGTGTCACCGCGGTACCGGTATCCCCCGCGTATTCTCTGATGTCTTCGGACTATAAAAAACTCAAGGGCATTGTGGAAAGTGTCAAACCTTCGCTGATCTATGTGGAGAAACTCAATCCGTTTAAGCAAGCGCTGGAGGCACTGGGAAAGGTTGATATAGAAGTTGTCAGCGGAGAGGCTGTTGCAGGGGGGGAAGTCACGGATTATACCGATTTGCTGGATGTGTCAGTCACCTACGCTGTGCGCGAGGCTTTTGAGCAAACCGGGCCAAATACCATCGCCAAGGTGCTGTTCACCTCCGGCTCCACCGGTGCACCTAAAGGCGTGATCAATACCCAGCGAATGCTGTGTTCGAATCAAAAATCTCTGCAGCTGATCTGGCCGTTCCTGAAAAAACAGCCTCCCGTCGTTTTGGATTGGCTGCCCTGGCATCACACATTCGGCGGCAATCACAACTTCAATCTGATTCTGGCCAACGGCGGTTCCCTTTATATCGATGATGGCAAGCCGCGGCCGGGGGAGATTGATAAAACCGTGACTAACTTAAAAATCCTGGCAACCGGGATCTACTTCAACGTGCCCTTGGGCTATGAGTTACTGATCAGTTTTTTGGAACAAGACCAAGCCCTGGCAAGACAATTCTTCTCCGAAATGAACCTGCTGTTTTGTGTCGGGGCTGCCTTGCCGGATGAACTGGGGCGCCGTTTGCAAAGGCTCTCGGAGCAGGTGCTTGGCTATGAAATTCCGATGGTTTCCAGTTGGGGCTCTACGGAGACGGCGCCCCTGTGCACCAGTACCTACTTTAAAATGGATATACCCGGCCCCTTGGGGCTGCCGGTTCCCGGCGTTGAAATCAAACTGGCAGCGACCCAGGGACGCTACGAACTGCGGGTTCGCGGCCCCAATGTGACACCGGGATATTTAGGGGCGGAATCGATTACCGCCGCCGCGTTTGATAGCGAAGGCTTCTACTGCATGGGGGATGCCGGTAAGCTGGCAGACCCCGCCGATGCCGCTAGCGGAATCGTCTTTGACGGGCGCCTGGCGGAGGAATTCAAACTATCCTCCGGAACCTGGGTGCAGGCGGGAATGTTGCGTTTGCAACTGGTCTCAGCACTTGCGCCGCTGGTTCAGGACCTTGTCATTGCCGGACCCAACAGAGCGGAGATTGGAGTGTTGATGATTCCCAATATTGAAGCCTGCCGAAAATGTCTTGATGTGGATTTAGCAGAGCAGATTTCGCTTGAGAACATTGCAGGCTCAGAGGCTATACAAGTTGAATTCAGTCGCAGGCTTTATCGCTTTAATGAGGGCAAGTCCAGCAGCCAGAGGGTGGGGCGAGCCATGTTTCTGACCGAACCCCTGTCGGTAGACAAGGGTGAGATGACGGATAAAGGTTATATCAATCAACGTGGTGTATTGGAAAGTCGCGCTGCACTGGTGGATGAGCTTTACCGCGACGGGAGTTGGGTTATGTTTCCCCGAAGGTTAGAATATACCTAAATCTGAAATCTTTTCCGGCAGTAACCCGGAGCCGCTGGATCTGAATCGCATGATCACCAAACGTGTGTTCCGCGGTGACGATCACAGCAGCTTTGAGACGGACACTTTGGGTTATATTCAATCCCGGATACTTTTTAAGTACAGTAACACCGATTCCAGTTCACTGGCACCCAGTTGCTCACCCCAGGGCGGCATTCAACGTCAGCAGATTGGTCTGCTCGGAGGTCGCATGGATAGTTGTCGTAATGCTGCTATAGAAGGAGCGAAGCGGTCCTGGGCCGAAAATTTATGCAACGATAGGGTATACTCAAACGCTTTGGGTATATCACCGCTTTTATCATTATTAGGTTTAGAAGCCTGGTCTTTATATGTCAAGGATTGCAATAATCCGTGACTCTGTATGCTTTGCCGGTTTAGCATGGCCGACGTGTGGTGGTTCATAGATTTTTGATCTGCCCGTTGTCTCGGGGCGAAATGCTAACAATTGTAGATTATTATTTGGAGTTGGTATTGTTTTGGGTGTGTAATAAAACCAGACTCGTCCACCTGACAATGTGCCGACCCCGGGTTATTGAAAAGTTATTCCGTGCCCGTTCCTATTGAGAAGTTAATGATAATTAAAGAAACATTCCATAAACGTTAGATATAAACGGAGAACCACTATGAGCCTATCTGGAAAATGCCTTTGCGGCGCCGTCTCATACACTTGTGCAGTTGACCCGGTGTTCGCCGGGAACTGTCACTGCAATGATTGTAAGAAAACCTCTGGTAGTGGCTATGCACCCATCATGTTTTTCCCAGAGAATAGCGTTTCAATTTCTGGAGAAGTAAAATACTTTGAAAGTAAAGGAAAAAGTGGAAATGCTGTTAATCGGGGGTTTTGTCCCACTTGCGGCTCACAATTATTTGGAAAGCCAGCTGTACTGCCCGGCGTACTTGGTATCCGAGCGGGTTCCCTTGATGACACATCTCAATATAAACCGCAATTGGACTTATTTACCAGACATGCTGCGGCATGGGATGCTATGGATCAAAATTTGCCACAATTCCCTGAAATGCCGCCCCAAAGCTAATTTGAACAGTGTGCCCCTGTACGACCGGTAATTGAATTCAAATGCCGCCACGCTGATCAACGACGATATTCAGGAAGCTATACCCAAAGCGTTTGAGATTTAGGTGTGCAGAGTGCGTCAATTTTTGTTCCCCCTTCTTTTAATAGCAGGGGGCGCGACGACGCTGCATGGCAGGCCCCATGTGAGGGCGCTAGCG
>JARROD010000392.1:0-4432 GCA_037384225.1 Exilibacterium sp. | reverse complement strand
GTGCTCTGTGCGCCTAAATCTCAAACGCTTTGGGTATAAATACAGGGAGAGAAAATATGAACGTCTGTGTGGTACAGAGTGACGTTATTGTAGGAACAAAGGAGGTTGGTATCATTTTAGCGACTTAGATCGTTTTTGTACCGGGAAAAGTGTTTATATACTCATCTCGGGGTAAACGCCGGCAACCTCGGCTAGTGCGGGCCATAGGTGATCAACCCTTGCCAACCCCGGTTGTACAGCCGATACGGGTATTGCCACTGAATTGTCACTTCGATAAACCCAATGTGAAAAATCCTGCAACACATTTCTTGCCAGCCTGGGAACAGTTTTCGCTATCACAATCAGCGGACAATCCGGGTAGCAAGCCCTCACCCAAGACCGGAGTATCAAAAAATACCGATGCGGGTCATACGCAGAACCTTCACTTGCAATGAACATAGACTTTATAACGTGTAGTGCCTCATAAAGGGAGATAGGGGGATATAAAACTGGCTTTATAGATTGTTGCGGGTACGGGTAAACTATAGGCGATAGACATTTTTATAGGTTGCTGTGGTCAGTAACTTATAGGTTGCTGTGGTCAGTAACCGTAGCGATGTGCCTGTTAATTATTAATAAGGAGTTCTGCTATGCATACAACGCAGGTCGAAGTAGCGATAATTGGGGCTGGAACGGCGGGCATAGGAGCTTATCGGGCGGCCAGGGAACACACAGACAGTATTTTGGTAATCGAAGGGGGGCCTTACGGAACGACTTGCGCGCGGTTTGGTTGCATGCCGAGTAAGTTGTTGATTGCGGCGGCCGACGCTGCGCACTCGGTCAGACATGCTGACTTGTTCGGTGTCGATGCAGCAGCGCCAATTGTGGTCGGTGAGAAGGTGTTGGAACGTGTTCGCCGCGAGCGCGACAGATTTGTCGGCGTCGTTAAAATGGCGTTAGAGGAGCTTCCGAACCATCATAAAATTCGCGGTTATGCGCGGTTTATGGACGACCACCGGCTGATGGTGGATCATCGCATTTTGATTGAAGCCGAGCGGATCGTGATTGCCACCGGTTCGAGGCCGACCTACCCGCCGTTTTTCACTCAGGCCGGGGACCGATTGCTGGTCAACGACGATGTGTTCGAGTTAAACACCCTGCCGAAATCGGTGGTTGTGTTCGGGCCCGGGGCGATAGGTCTGGAACTGGGGCAGTCGTTGTCGCGGCTGGGGGTGGAGGTGCGCGTGTTGGGTGTCGGCGGCAAGATAGGCCCGCTCAAGGATCCGCAGATTCGCAGTTGTGCGCAACAGGTGTTTAACCGTGAATTTTATCTCGACCCCAAAACCCGGGTCGAATCTATCTGCCGCGTTGACGGTGGCGTTCAGGTCACCTATTTTCACCGCGACGCGGGTAAGAAGAAGGAGGTGTTCGAATACCTTATTGCCGCCACGGGGCGGCGCCCGAATGTTGATGGCCTCGACCTCGACAATACCTCCCTCACCCTGGATGAACTCGGTGTGCCTGTGTTTGACCCCTACACGCTGCGGGCGGGCAAATCCACAATCTTTATTGCCGGCGATGCCTGCAATGATCGCACGATTTTGCACGAGGCCGCCGACGAGGGCCGAATTGCCGGTCACAATGCCGGCCTCTACCCCCGTATTCGCAGCGGTTTACGGCGGACACCGTTTAACATTGTGTTTTCCGACCCTCAGATAACCACGGTGGGGTTGAATATCCACCAGGTGCGGGCCCGCTGTGGAGACGGCTACGCAGTGGGGTATACGGGTTTCGAAAACCAGGGGCGTAGTCGGGTGATAGGAAAGAATACCGGTCTGCTGCACGTCTATGGCGAGCAGGGTACCGGTCTGCTGCTGGGTGCGGAAATGTTTGGTCCCGCCGCGGAACACCTCGGTCACCTGATTAGCTGGGCGGTGCAAAAGCGGATGACGGTATCGGAGACACTGGAGATGCCTTTCTATCACCCGGTCATTGAAGAGGGCCTGCGCACCGCGCTGCGGGATTTGAGCGCGAGACTGGAACTGGGGCCGGCGGTCGCAGAAAATTGCCTCGACTGTGGCGTCGGCGCCTAGTCTCTCACCTAAACTAGCTGCGATACGACGACGACCTATAACAGGGGTATCGCGAGGCGCTGGTACAAGCGGGTCTGCCAGTTAACGTCTGAAGACCTAAATTCTCAAACGCTTTGGGTATAGTTGTGACGGAGTTTTTTGATTGTTATCCGGCCTATAGTAGACTCAAAAACTGGATTGTAACAATTACAATAATTCACATTCACTAATCGGCAGGTAAAAACGTGAAAGCCGCTTTGTCAGCTCTGTTCACTGCTTTTTTGTTGGGCGAGGTTCACGCTGAAAGTATACGCTACGTTTCCGATGTATTTTACGCCCCTCTGCGCAGCGGTGAAGGCAATGAATACCGCATCATTAACAAGGGAATCCGCAGCGGCACCAAACTGGCAGTACTCGAGGAAGGGGGTAACCGCGAGTGGAGTCTGGTGCGAACACCGAATGGCGAAGAGGGGTGGATTCGCAGTCAGTATTTACAGAGTGAACCGGTCGCTATGGTGAAGCTGGCGTTGGTGCAACGCGAGATTGACAAATTGAATCAGTTGCAGGCGGAAAATGATAAACTCAAGGCCAAACTGAAGCAAAGCGCATTGCAGAAAAAGCTCCACCAGTCTCTGGTGAAACAGCATCAGCTATTGCAGACTGAATTGGAGGTATTGAAAGCGGAAAATGCACGTCTGGATGACGATGTAAAACAGACTTGGTTTTTATACGGCTCTGGCGCCGTGGGGCTGGGATCACTGCTGACGTTAATCATTCCGGCACTGCGTCCCCGTAAGCGGTACTCAGAGTGGTTGTCCTGACCCTTTTACCTCATTTCCGGCTTATAGGAGCGCCGATAATGAGAGTTATTTATGCATTTTAATGTGGGGGAGTTCTCAATCCCCTTATTTTAATTTATATTAGCCAGCAAACTGAACTGTGATGAATAAGTTGGCACAATAATCTTGGTGTAGCCTGTTTTTTTTTTATTGGTGTTGTTTTTTGCGTCAACAGCCTTGAGCCGATGGTTTATAGACAGCCTTGAGCCGATGGTTTATAGACAGCCTTGAGCCGATGGCTTATAGACAGCCTTGAGCCGATGGTTTATAGACAGCCCTGAGCCCGTGGATTATAGACAGCGTTGAGCATCACAGTGGTAATGGTTGGCATTGCATTATTGGCAGCGCATCACAACAGCTGTGCTCGGGATATTTTAGAATAGTTGACAGGCTAAGATATAGACAGGTGTCTGTTCGGATTCGTCAACTATTTTATGCGACTAAATGGTTGTGATTCGACGCGAGTCGTTGCAATTTTTAGGGTCGTGCATGTCCCTTAGTCATTGCACAGTTATGGTCGACTATTTTTATAGTCAATACATTCATCTTTCTTATAGATAGCATAAAGGGATATTCGAATTGAACTGCCAGAAACACATAGGGCAATTTACCTCGGTTGGTACGCATAATATATCGTTGAACCAAACCAGTATCATGGTTGGAAGCAGCAAACGCGTGAGACTGGTGGGTATAAAAGTAAAGTCTTTTAGTGAAATAAAAATCGTTTCCTCCAATCCGATAGTTGTGTCGGGAACCATACACAAAGCCCCTTTTGACGGGCCAAAGGGCATCTGGACAGTGGATCTCAAATGCCGGGCCAAGGGCAGCGCAAAAATTCTGGCGAAATTTCTCGGCGTAGTGGTGGCGGTGCTGGAAGTGGAGGTGGTAGCGGCCAACAACGTTGGCATGCCCATACTACAGACTGAAACCAACTTAATCTGATTGAGCTACGCTTTTCTTCTTCCGGGTCACTGACTGTGGTGGCATCTGTTGTGTTTTGCGGTGTATAGAGACCCTAAGTCTGCATCCCCAAACTCCCTGATAAATTTTTAATAAACTGCTTTCGCGGGCCGTTGTCAGTGAAACTGTTACTGAAACGATTGCTGCAATTTGGTCGCAACGAAGCGCGAATTTACTCTAACTAGATTTTTGTTGAGCAAGTTCCAAGAATCGGAAGGATTGCTTTGGGTGGATTGGCAAGTTAATGTATTTTAATGGTTTTATCTGCACATTTATATGTTTGTTTTGTGGTGCTTAGGAACGGGCTCGGAATAACTTCCCGCTCCTTTATCAGTACTAAAAAGGGGTTTTGAGGCGCCCGCTTGGCTAGGCGCAAAAACTTTAGGCATAGTGGGCCTACGTCGAGTTTTTGCAACGACGCCAGGCGGGATGCATCGGAAGCGGCTCTCTATAAAACAAAAAGGGGAAGTTATTCCGTGCCCGTTCCTTCGTAGGCAGAATGTAACCAAAGCGTTTGAGGTTTAAATGCGCGGACCATGCCTAAATCGCCAACGCTTTGTGTATATAAGTGGTAACAGAGCA
>JARROD010000391.1:0-3197 GCA_037384225.1 Exilibacterium sp. | reverse complement strand
AAAAAGCTCTTAATAATAGCCCACGCCCCCTCTGAGAATACCAAGAAGATGGCGGACGCCGTAGTGAAAGGTGCTACCGACGCCGAAATAACAAACGTGGACGTTCAGTGCAAAGCGCCGCTCGACACCCAGCCTGATGACATCCTTGCGGCACAAGCCATTATCATTGGCACTACTGAAAACCTTGGGTACATGGCAGGGTTAATTAAAGATGTATTCGACAGGTGCTATTATCCATGCCTTGAGAAAACACAGGGGTTGCCCTTTGCCTTTTATATTCGAGCCGGCCACGATGGCACAGGTACGCAACGAGCGATTGAGAGCATCACCACAGGGTTGCGCTGGCGATTGGTACAGGAGCCTCTTGTCTGCCGGGGGAGTTTTCAGGCGCAGTTCCTATCTCAATGTGAGGACCTGGGCCTATCGGTTGCGGCAAGTTTGGATGCTGGTATTATTTGACGACCCGGATATGCCAAGGGTGCAGACGGCGCCCTGTCAATTTTGGGCTAACGACATGGACATTCGCTGAGAGACCGCTACCCAGGCCGGTAATTTGGAGGGGGCTCCCACCTCTACATCAGTCCCGCGCGCCTTTGCCAGCCATAACCTGTCCGCGTTAAAGCTGTAAAACGGGACCAGGTCCGGCCGCGATGAAGCGGGTAGTATCCGCCGGTTGATATTGTCCAGAATCAGGGGCTCCGCATCCGGGCTGGCGTAATAGGTCAGCACCATATGCGCTTGACTTAAGGCCTTAACATAGGTGATGCGCAGTTTATTCTCAGCAATGCCGACAGCTCGCAGTGAGACGTATTTGCCTATGGAGAAATCCTCGCAATCACCGCCATTGCTGGCCAGGGTTTCAACCGGTGTCGCCCAGTAGTCTTTAGCTCCCCAGTGTTCCCGGTCGCTGACCCAGGGCACACGGTTGAAAAAATCATTGATGATTTCCAGTTTTTGTCGCTCGGTTAAATCGGGGTTCTGCCGTGTTTGAGTCAATACATTCTGCCACTCGCGCAAAACCTCCGCGGCGCCTTCGCCATATTCAGTCATGGCCCGCTCCAATACCGCCTTGCTCGGTATCAGGCTATCAGCCGTCACCGCGACAGTCTTGCACAGCATCGCGGCGAGCAGCAGGCCGCACCAGAGCGCCTTCACGTTCAGAATCCCGGGGTGGACTGTTGTTCGGTTGATTGAAAAGAGGGTAGCGTAACCGCAATCAATGGGATAATTATCAACATGGTCGACTCCTGTTGGTAACCGTTCGACCCCCACCTTACAGATGAGGGGCACTGGCTTTGCGTCGCCGCGTTTCCGCGGGTTTGCCTTTTCGAGGATCAGGAGGGGGAAACCTGGTCAATCGATAGACTTATTGTACCTCCCGCCTGGCCGCTGTCAATTATTGCCTGGTTGGATAATCGCCTGTAAGAATTCACCATAGAGCGCCGACCAAAGCTTAAACCCCGAATTGCGTGCGCCATTCACGCCTATTGGACCCTGGAGACACGAAATCATGGTAGTAAAAAAGGTATTACTGATCCTAATGCTGGGCTTTCTGGCAGTATCGACAGCCTGGGCTGAAACCTTGCAACCACACGCCTTCGATCATGGGCGCTGGGATCGGTTGGTGAAGTCCCATGTGTTCCCGAGCAACGGTGGCAAAGCCTCAGTGGTTGATTATCAGGCTATGCAAACGGATCGCCAGAATCTCAAACTGTATTTGAATGCGCTTGCCTCCGTTTCTGAGTCGCAGTTCGATCAGTGGTCAAAAAACGACCAGCTGGCCTTTTTGATCAATGCTTACAATGCCTGGACCGTAGAGCTGATTCTGACCGCGTGGCCCGATCTCGAATCCATCAAGGATCTTGGCGGGTTCTTCAATTCGCCCTGGAGCAAGAAATTTGTGTCGTTACTGGGCAAGACTCGCACCCTGGACGATATCGAGCACAGCTTAATCCGGGGCTCAGGTCGCTATAACGACCCCCGCATTCACTTTGCCGTCAACTGTGCCAGCATCGGTTGTCCGGCATTGCGAAGCGAAGCCTATGAGGGCAGCAGGCTTGATCAGCAGTTGGATGAACAAACGGCTCTGTTTCTGGCTGATCGAAGCCGCAACCGAGCTGAAGGTGATACCATTGAACTATCGTCGATATTCAAATGGTATCGAAAGGATTTTGAGAAAGGTTGGCAGGGCTTCAACCGGCTGGAGGATGTCCTGCTGGTTCACACGGATGAACTCGGACTTTCAAACGCCATGGCGAAAAAACTGAAAAGTGGCAATATCGATATTGAATTTCTGGATTATGACTGGCGCCTCAATAAGACATGATAAGACCGGGCTACATAGAATTATTGCAATCGTTACACGTCATCGACGAAGCAAAGGATGTGCAATGATTGCCGGCAGGCTGGTTGCCATGGCCAGGCCGGTCTGGCACATATTCGCGTGGATCCCAGGATGGCTGGTCATTTTGCCATCGCTTGCGCAAACTGAAGAAGCCGCCACCTCAACCGTCCCCGTTGGTATATTTACCCGGGAGAACGAAGTGGCCCCCCAACCGTGGCGGGTGGTTCGGTTCGACACCGATACCCCCCCAACGCGTTACCGGATCACCCAGTGGGATAAGGTCATGGCCGTCGAAGCCACGGCGGCCGCCAGCATGGCTTTGCTGGCCAGACCGCTGGACGTGGATTTAGTCAAAACGCCTGTTCTGTGCTGGCGCTGGCGGGTGGATGCGCCGCTGAAATCGGCGGATTTGGCAAAAAAAGCTGGCGACGACTATGCCGCCAGGGTTTATGTGGCTTTTGATTTACCCGATGACGCCATAAGCTGGCGTACCCGGCTAAAGCTGGGGTTGGCACGCCGGTTGTTCGGCGACCAGGTTCCTGATGCTGCGCTCAACTATGTGTGGGACAATCGCTACCCGGTGGGGACCGAACGGCCGAATGCTTATACCGAACGAACCCAGATGCGGGTGTTGCAATCGGGTGCCAACAACGCGGGTCACTGGGTTATCGAGAGGCGCAATGTGCTGGCGGATGCCGGGCATGCCTTTGGCAAGCTGGAATTCCGGGCAAAGCAGCTGGCGGTGGCTTCGGATACGGACAACACCGGTGAACAGGCCCACGCGGGCTTTGCCGATTTGCATTTTGTCGGCGCTGATGCGGCTTGTGACTTTCCGCCGGTGCGGAATGAATAG
>JARROD010000390.1:0-3211 GCA_037384225.1 Exilibacterium sp. | reverse complement strand
TTGACATTGGTAAACTCTGACAGAATCGATCAAAAACGTCTGCGGAAACTCGGTAGTCGCATCGGGATCCCCCGGCCAGTTGCCCCCCACAGCCAGGTTTAACAGCAGGTAAAAAGCCTGATCAAAAGGCGCCGCCCCGGAGCCGACTTTAAACCCTTCATTCTGACCGGCATAATAATAATTAAACCAGCCATCCTGGGTTTGAGTGGCGTAGTGTGTAGAATCTACATACCAGCGGATTTCACCGGATTGCCACTCCAACGCATAAGTATGAAATTGTTCCCAAACAAAACTTTCCGGATCGAAACTGGTACCGGAAAATTCATGTCCCGGCCAGCGTTGACCATAGTGCAGGGTGCCGGAAATCGTATTACCGCCGGCGGCCCCGGAGTTGACGGCTTCCATAATGTCGATCTCGCCACTGGCCGGCCAGCCACCATATTTCCACTCGGACGGTAGCATCCAGATTGCCGGCCACATGCCCTGCCCTTTTGGCAGTTTCGCTTTCACTTCGATACGACCGTACTTCCAATTGCCCTTATTTATAGAGCGCAACCGGGCGGAGGTATAAGGCCGGGTTACCGAGGTATCTTCAGGATCGTAGGCAGGATCGCCCTGGTTGTGTGCAGGACCGCTAAACGTTTCCTCTCTGGCGACAATGTGCAGCAGGCCGTCCTTTACGAAGGCGTTTTCACGGCGGCTGGTATAGCATTGGAGTTCGTTATTGCCGCCACCCCAGCAATCGACTTCATGTTGCCATTTTTCCAAATCTATCTCAGTGCCGGTAAATTCGTCCTCCCAGACAAGCTTCCAACCCGCTTTGGAATTCAAAATCTCTCGTTCAGTCCAAACCCTGTCCCTGCGCTTTTCCCAGGTCAACGGATACCCTTCAAGCTGGGGTATAGCAAGGGCAATGGCCGTCAGTAACATTGCTCTTTTTAATCTTCCTACCGGTAAAGTTAAAATTTCCACATGCCTCTCTACACTACACGCTCTCCCCTTCCAGATATAGATACCCAACGCAGTTGAGGTAGAGTACATTCATGTTTCTCTGCCTGATATTTTCAACTGCGACGAATACTGTGCCAAACAATGACATGTCAACACAATATAATTGCGGTGAATGGGTTTACCGTTAAGGTAGAAAGGAAAGTCAACGACTGCGGGGCAGGGAACTAGCCATTTTTGCGTTAGAGTAATGATCTAATGGATTCTTTATAACTACGACTGACTTTTAAACGCTCTCCACACATTAGATGCAGGAAAAATTCACCCTTGGTATGTGGAGTGATCTTTTCAATTTTTCCTACGTTGACCACTGTGGAGCGGTGTACCCGCTTAAAGATGGATGAATTTAGCTTATTGAGCAATTCTTTCATGGTGCTGCGCATAATGTGTGTTTCCCCGTTTACGTGAATACACATATAGTCGCCGGCGGCATCCACCCAATCTATATCGTTCTCATCAACAAATTTGACTGTGCTCGCGTCTTTTATAGCAATTTTTCCAATAATGGATTCCAGGGTGGCGCTCTCATCATTGCCTCTGTTATCACCCTGGGTTGTATCCCCGGGGGAAGACAGACTATTGGCAATGGAGTCTATGGCATCAATCAACGGCGATTTGTTTTCCCCCAACGCCAACTGCGCCTGATAGCGTTCAACGGCCCGTAAAACGGCACGTTCCACCCGATCCTCACTCAATGGTTTAAGGATGTAATCAATCGCATGACAATCAAACGCATCCAGCGCATATTGTTGATAGGCAGTGGAAAAGACCACCATCGGCATCAAATCAGCCTGCAGTGCCTTAACCACCTCAAAGCCGGTCATTCCCGGCATTTGAATATCCAGAAACATCAAATCCGGTGCGTGTTGAACAACCGCGCCGATCGCCTCCATCCCATTCTGACACTCCGCCACCAGTTCGATACTCTCAAGGTTTTGGAGCGTCATTTTTAACAGACATAGCGCCAACGGCTCGTCGTCAACAATAATAGTTCGAAGTTTAATCATATCGTTTGGCTATCTTCGCCTAGAATCGCCCCCATAGTTTAATCATACGAAGCTGATTTCATATTTTTGCGTAAATATTCACAAAGAATTTGGGGGTTGGGTACCTATTGCCAGTTCAGCGCCGTCAGTATAATAACAATCCTGAAAAGTCTAAAGTTCAATAAATGAACCAATTGGAAAAACGCCAACCAATCAACATTAGATCGTTTACACCATAGATTCACGTTTCGTCCGATTACCCTCTGTATTATCAGCGTAGATCTCACTCACAACATTACTGTAGGCAGGTAGAGGATCGTAGGGTATTCGAATCGTGGTTTTCAAACCATGGGGTTCAGCGGGCGTCAGTTCAAACGACTGTGCATCACCATAGAGCGTTCGCAACCGAGTCATTGTGTTGCACAAACCGACTCCACGGCCACACATTAACTGGTTCACATCATAGTTTTCGACTCCCGGGCCGGTGTCACTCAACTCTATCACCAGGTCGTCTCCCTGCACACTTGCATGCACATGAATAAAAGCACCCTCAATACTGGATCCAATAGCATATTTAATCGAGTTCTCGATCAAAGGCTGGAGCAAGAGAGTGGGAATCTGTGCCATTTTGGCTTTCTCATCGAGATCGACGTGTAGTTTCAAACGTTCGCCAAAGCGCGTCTTCTCTATATTGAGATAAAGCATCAAAACACTGATTTCCTGATCCAGTCCAACACACTTTTCAGGATCGTTGTCCAGCGAATAGCGAAGAAAATCACTCAGCTGCATAATCATCACCTTGGCTTTGTCAACTTCTTCTATCCTAACCAGCGCATAGATCGCATTGAGTGTGTTAAAAAGAAAGTGGGGGTTTAATTGATAGCGTAGCATTTTCAACTGCGCGTCCCTGGCGATGGTTTCCGCCTTGAGGCGATTGACCTGTTCCTCCTTGGAACGCGCCAGTGCCTTTAGCCGTTCTCCGTGTTCAATTTGCAACAACTGATAATATTTTATGCTGTAATATAGCCCGCTCCAGCCCAGAAAAATAAATAACGATGAAAAGTACCAGCCACCGAAATCCGCCCACAGACCTGTTTCATACGTCATCCACAAAAACAATTGCAACCGCGCAACTGTCCATAGGAAAGCAACGAATACAACGCTGAGCAGACTCAACATAATACGAGCTTGCAGAGAACGCCCCCAGGTGTATTTGA
>JARROD010000389.1:0-4315 GCA_037384225.1 Exilibacterium sp. | reverse complement strand
AAACCCTTCAAATCCACCATCAAGTAACCGAGATAAATCGCTTTCATAATCTTTTATTGAGCTAAAGAATTCTATCGCTGCCTCTCTGAATTCTTTCACGGATTCGTAGTATTTATTGTACAAGATTTTTTTCTTGAAAAATTTCCACACCCTTTCTATCAGATTCAATTCCGGTGAGTAGGACGGCAAAAAAACCAGATTGATCCGTGGGTTTTCCTCTATGTATACCCAAAGCGTTTGAGATTTAGGTGTGCAGAGTGCGCCCCTTTTTGTCCCTGGCAGCGTTGCTCCTCCTCACATGGGGCCTGCCATGCAGCGTTCCTCTTCGCGTAACGTCAGCACGCGATACCCCATTTGGGTATAGGAAGTATAAAGCACCTTTTTGCCGCTGCACCCGCTGTCAGTCGCGCAAGGGGGCTAAGCTAAACGAAAAACATGACAAAACTACCAAAAATAGTTTGCCTGTCCTATTTACTTACATTCAATATGGAATCATTCAGGTTGTAGTTAAAAACAGCTCCTGGGATGTTCACGGTTAATTTTTGCTGCGCACCGTTTGCAGGCATTTTTAAGCAATGCCAACCCAAAAAAGCACTTTTTGAGTGCGTGTGTTTATCGATAATGGTTAATCGGTATGACCCTTGCGCGCACCCTGGACGCCGGTTTGTCACCGCTTTCCTTTCCTGGTATTCATCTTGCGTAGGCTTGAGTGGCGTAGGGAGAGCGGTGCCGAGTAAACCTAACAATAAACTACCTGAATCAGCACCCGCTAGCATTAAGGTTATTAAAGAAATATGTACTGCATGTTTATTCGCAGGACACCGGAAAATTCATGGTCGAAGTATCAATCCACCTGGGAGAATATTTTTATGTCATATTTAGCACCTTCTGAATTTGCCACAAAAATGGTAGATGCGGGAGAATCAAAGATCTTTATGTCTACCCGCGATACCGTTATACGAGCTTATATGGCCGGTGCAATCCTCGCGTTAGCTGCGGTCTTTGCGGTGACAATCGCGGTTCAAACCGGTGTTTTCCTGTTGGGCGCCATTTTGTTTCCCGTGGGCTTTTGTATGCTCTACCTGATGGGGTTTGATTTGTTGACCGGGGTATTTGTGCTGTCTCCTCTGGCCCTGCTTGACAAGCGCCCGGGGGTTACGGTTTCCGGTGTGTTGCGCAATTGGGGCTGGGTGTTCGTGGGTAATTTTGCCGGTGCGCTGACGGTTGCCTTTATGATGGCTTTTATCTTCACCTATGGTTTTAACGCCGATGCCGGTGCCGTGGGGACTAAAGTAGCGGGTATTGGTAAAGCGCGTACTCTGGGTTATGCCGAGTACGGACTGGACGGCTGGATTACCATATTCATCCGTGGCATGCTCTGTAATTGGATGGTGTCCATGGGAGTGGTTGGGGCGATGATCTCGACTACTGTCAGTGGTAAGGTTATCGCCATGTGGATGCCCATATTTCTGTTCTTCTTTATGGGGTTCGAGCACTCGGTTGTCAATATGTTCCTGTTTCCCTTCAGTCTGATCATGGGTGGGGAGTTCTCGATAGCCGACTATTTTATCTGGAATGAAATTCCCACCGCGCTGGGAAATTTGGTGGGCGGTCTGGCCTTTACCGGTCTTACGCTTTATTCCACTCATGTTAGAACCGCACCCAAGCGCGCCCCTATGCCTGTGATAAAAAAAGCCGCTTGAGATTACTGGTTGAAGAGTCCCGCTATTCATGGGGGGCGGGCTCTTCCGCAAAAACAATCAGCTATGCATACAGAATTAACCGTTTCCGCCGGGCAGTACTCTGATAAAGGTCGCAAGCCCGACAATCAGGACTTTCATGGGCTCACTGTGCCAAAAGATGCCCTGCTGTCTATCAAAGGTATCGCCATGGCGATGGCCGACGGCATCAGCAGCAGTGAGGTCAGCCATATTGCCAGCGAAACCGCGGTAAAGACTTTTCTCGACGATTATTACTGTACCTCCGAAGCCTGGTCCGTTAAGGGGTCGGTTGAACGCGTGTTAAACTCGATCAACTCCTGGTTATACTCGCAGACGCTGCGCAGCCCACAACGTTACGAGAAAGACAAGGGCTACGTTTGCACCATCAGTGCCCTGGTTGTCAAGAATCAAACGGCGCATGTTTTCCACGCGGGTGATACCCGGGTTTACCGCTTGAACGGTAATGGGCTGGAACTACTGACCAATGATCACCGCCTGTGGGTCACACAAGAGCAGAGTTTTTTAAGTCGTGCGCTCGGCGTTGAAGCGCAGTGCAGTTTTGATTATCGGGCGGTACAGGTAAAACAGGGTGATATTTTTATTGTCACCACGGATGGGGTCTACGAGTTTGTCGGTTCACAGGCGATGATCGGTATTATTCAGGATCATCCCAACGACCTGAACCGGGCGGCCAGGCTCATCGTCGAACACGCCTTTGAGCGGGGCAGTGCTGACAACCTCAGTATTCAGGTTCTGCGCATTGATCAATTGGTGGAGAAGAACTTCAGTGCCGTCAGGCAACGACTGGAACAGTTACCACTGCCACCGGCGCTCGAAGCGAGGGTGGATTTCGACGGTTATACCATTATCCGGGAAATTCATGTCAGTAGCCGCAGCCATGTTTATGTGGCCCAGGACAACGCCTCGCAAAAAATAGTGGTGTTAAAAACGCCCTCGGTCGATTCGAGAGAGGATATGGATCATCTGCAGCGTTTTTTGATGGAGGAGTGGATCGCCCGGCGCATTAACAGCGCCCACGTATTGAAAGCGGATCTTCCCGATCGTGAGCGCAACTATATTTATACCGTGTTTGAGTTTATTGAAGGGAAGACCCTGGCTCAGTGGGCGATTGATAATCCCAGGCCGGATATGGAAAAAGTGAGGGGGATTGTCGAGCAGATTGCCAGGGGGCTACATGCGTTTCACCGGATGGAAATGTTGCATCAGGACCTGCGCCCCGAGAATATCATGATCGATACCGAAGGTACGGTGAAGCTTATCGATTTTGGTTCCGTGAGTGTCGCCGGGGTTGAGGAAACCTATGGAGACCCCGATAGTTATCTATTGGGTACGGCTTTGTACAGCGCGCCTGAGTATTTTTTGGGGCAGCCCGGCAGCACGCGATCGGAGTGTGCTAGATGAGGACCGGGAAATTCCCGCCTGGGTGGACGAAGCCATTTGCAAAGCGGTGCAGCCGCTACCCGAACAGCGTTACGAGGAAATATTCGAATTCACCCTTGATCTTCGTCGTCCGGGAAAACATTTTCTCGATAAAACGCGGCCACCGTTGCTGGAGCGCAACCCGGTGGCTTTCTGGCAATGTATTTCGCTTATTTTGGGTATGGTTATTGTGTACCTATTGGGACGCTAGGTAGCTTCTCAATAACCCGGGGTAAGCACAGTGTCTGGGCCAACTACCCCCGGATGGCCGCCGGATCGAAGGCACAAATATCCTGGGTTATTGAGAAGTTACGACGGTAGCAGATACAACTGGGACAATAACAGGTACGACTGGGGTAATAGCAAAGACGACAGCTTTAATCAATCATCGATAAGTTCCACAGCTACAGATAAATAACTATGGAGAAGATAATGATTATGAACCGTGAAGAAGTGACACAATTGATTCTTGCCAAAAAAGTCTCTAAGGGTATTACCTGGTCTCAGGTGGCCGAAGCCCTGGCACTGTCGAAGGAGTGGACCACGGCGGCCTGCCTGGGACAAATGACCTTTACCAAACAGCAGGCTGAAACGGTGGGGGAAATTTTTGATCTGCCGGATGAGGCCGTGGCCTGGCTGCAGATTGTACCCTATAAAGGTTCATTGCCGACGGAGATACCGACTGATCCACTGATATATCGTTGGTACGAGGTGGTCAATGTGTACGGCACCACCATCAAGGAATTGATACACGAAGAGTTCGGGGACGGCATTATGAGCGCAATTGATTTTTCGTTGGATATCTCGCGCGAGAGCGACCCCAAAGGCGACCGGGTGAATGTGGTGCTATCGGGTAAATTTTTGCCCTATAAATCTTATTGAGCGCTTTGGGAGCCCTTGTTCATAACTGAGTTCCGCCATTGGGTTTGGTGGGTTCTGCCTATCTATTTTATAGAAACGGGCATTTATTTATGGAATAAAAAAAGGGCAGCCAAGCTGCCCCAAAGAAGTTCTGTGACTAAAATCAAATTTACCTGAAGGCTACAAAAGCTTAGGCAGGTGTTGCTCTGTAGAATAGGGTGCCTATTGAGTGTAGCCCTTGTTTGATCAGACCAGTTAGATTAATGATATTTTTTCTAATGGCTTGATTTCGA
>JARROD010000388.1:0-4006 GCA_037384225.1 Exilibacterium sp. | reverse complement strand
GGCACAAATACACCGGGTTATTGAGAAGTTACTGAATCTTTTGCAAGCCATTGTGTTTTTAGCTCAATCCATAAATCAGGTGCAAACCACCACTACTTTCGCATTGGGTCCGGAAATACCTGGATCTCAAGCACTTTCAGCCTATTGCCAAAAGGCCATTACCTGAAAAGGAATTGAGCACGGATTATAGGGTGTGTCAAACTCGTCCGCAAATTAAGAAATCGTGCCTGCTGACACATAAATCAACTCACGTATTATAGATATCGTTATGACATCCGCCACTGCCGACCCATTTCTCAGTCCCTCAGGGATTAAACAATTGCGTATTTGTCTGCTTGGATATCGCAGCCACCCCCACGTAGGCGGGCAGGGTATTTATCTAAAATATTTGAGCAAAGCGCTGGCAGCGGCCGGCCACACCGTAGATGTTCTATCCGGTCCTCCCTACCCGGAACTGGATGAGTCTGTCACTTTAAGTAAAATACCGAGTCTGAATTTGTTCGAGGCAGAGAATCACGTGACCGCTTTACGCTGGCACCACTTAAAATCGTTTACCGATACCTTTGAGTGGTTCAGTATGTTGACCGGGGGGTTTGCCGAGCCTTATACATTTGGCCGACGCATTGTCAAATACCTTCAAAGGAACGCGCACAAATACGATATCATCCACGACAACCAAAGCCTGTGCTATGGCCTCCTTGCGCTGCAAAAACGCGGCCTGCGTATCGTCACCACACTACACCACCCCATTACCCGCGACCGAGATCTCGCCCTGCAGGCTGCACAAGTGGTACAGAAACTCGACCATGTTGTCACTGTCTCAGAACAGTCGCGGCGAGATATAACCGCAGCCTTTGGTCGTCCAGCCGAAAAGATTGATTTGATCTGCAACGGTATAGATACGGACACTTTTACCCCACGCCCACACATAGAACGCAAACCGTTTAGAATCATGACTACTGCGTCATCCGATCAACCACTTAAGGGTCTGCGCTATCTGTTGCTGGCGTTGAATCAACTTCGCCCCCGCTATCCACAATTGGAACTGTTGGTAATCGGAAAGCTAAATCCCAACGGAGAAACCCACAAGCTCCTGGATCAGCTTTCTCTGAAAGACGCGGTACAGTTCGTTAGCGGCATCTCCACGGAAACACTGGTTGATTATTACGCGCAAGCCAGCATTGCCGTTTCACCATCGCTCTACGAAGGTTTCGGTTTACCTGCTGGAGAAGCCATGGCTTGCGGTACGACAGTCGTTTCCAGTAACGGCGGTGCGCTTCCCGAAGTTGTGGGTGATGCCGGGGTAGTTGTGCCTGCCGGTGACAGTGACGCGCTGGCTTCCGCCTTGACAATGTTGCTGGACAACCCCGATAAATGTCGCGAGTTGGGTCTCGCCGGCAGGCGACGAATTCAGCAAAAGTTCAGTTGGCAGATAGCTGCAAGGGAGTTTACTGATTATTACTATAAAGTTATTGAACAATCAGGAGCCAAATCCCGCTCCCAAACCAACATGGACTGGAAAACAAAAGCGAGCCTGCCCTGTTCACTACCCACAAATCCCCAGTGAGTACCAACGGAACCGGACCGGTAGCCTAAACGTCCTGCCGCCTGTTCGTGACAATGTTTGTTCATCCAGGTTATGAAACTATGCAAACCATCGATTTCAGTCGTTTAAACATTCAGCCGCACGATCGAATCCTCGATCTGGGGTGCGGCGAAGGTCGCCACAGTATCGGTGCTTATATGCTACACGACCAGGTCGAAGTATTTGGCTTAGACCTTAACCGGGAGGACATAGCGACAGCCAGGCAGCGATTTCAAACATTCGCCGCTGCGGAAAACACCGGCAAAAGTTTATCTTTTTTTCTCGCCGATGGATTAAAGCTGCCGTTTTGCAATAGCAGCTTTGATAAGGTTATCTGCTCCGAAGTACTGGAACATATCCCTGACTACCGCCGTATCTTAAAAGAAATCGACCGTGTTTTAAAACCTGACGGGCTACTGGCTATCAGCGTCCCCCGCGCCTGGCCGGAACGCATCTGCTGGGCTTTAAGCGACGCCTACCACCAGGTAAAGGGTGGCCACATACGTATTTTCAACGCCACTTCGCTGCACCGAGAAGTAGAGGCGCTGGGGCTGCGCCGCTACGCCCGCCACTGGGCTCACTCGCTGCACGTCCCCTACTGGTGGTTAAAATGCCTGTTTTGGGGACAAGATAACAAACTCGTAAATACATACCACAAACTGTTAGTTTGGGACCTGATGAAAAAACCGTTTATCACCCAGTTTTTTGACAAACTGCTCAACCCGGTAATGGGAAAAAGTATCGTGATGTACTTTAAAAGAGATGCCTCATTATGAATAAATTACTTTTTCCCAAAGGCCTGTTTCCGGAAAAATTATTGCGCGGCACTGTCGATTACATTCTTAATACGCAGTTGCCGGACGGCAACATTCCCTGGTTCCAGGACGGCAAGACCGATCCCTGGGACCATACCGAAGCGGCTATGGGGCTGGCGATCGGCGGTGAAACGGAAGCGGCCGAACACGCTTATCACTGGCTATGCGATCGGCAACTGGCGGACGGAAGTTGGTGGGCCAACTACCAGGGCAACACGCCAATAGAAACACAGCAACGCGAAACAAACTTTATCGCCTACGCCGCAACGGGAATATGGCATCAGTATTTAATCACCGGTGATAAAGGTTTTCTGCTACGCTTTTTCCCCATGGTAAAAAAAGCCATTGCATTCGTTTTGAAATACCAGACCGGGAGCGGTGAAATTTACTGGGCTGTCGATCGGTGTGGCCACCCCTGCCGCGACGCACTGATCACCGGCTGCTGTTCAATTTATAAAAGCCTGGAATGTGCTATCAACATTGCCGCCGAACTCAATGAGCCGAAAGAACACTGGAAACACGCCCGCGACCGGCTTGGAAATACCCTACGCAATCGCCCGGAAAACTTCGACCGCACCTGGGAGAGCAAGGCGCGCTACTCCATGGACTGGTTTTACCCCGTACTGACGGGGGTTTTCACCGGTAAAGCGGCCAAAGCCCATATCGATGAAAAGTGGTCGCTGTTTGTCGAAAACAATCTGGGTTGCCGCTGCGTCTGTGATGAACCCTGGGTGACGGTCGCGGAATCCTGCGAACTGACCATGGCGCTGCTCGCCGCCGGTGACCACCCGCGGGCGGCGGCTCTATACAGTTGGCTACACCGTTTTCTCGATAAAGACGGTGGTTACTGGACCGGCTATGTATTCCCGGATCGCGCTATCTGGCCGGTAGAGAAAACCACCTGGACGGCAGGCGCCATCCTGCTCGCCGCCGACGCGCTGACAGAGCATACCGCTGCCTGCCGCCTCTTTATCGATTCCAGGCCCACCGAAGCACAGCGGCTCGAAGCGGCTGGCGACGACTTACAAGCGACGGAATATACCCAGGGTATTAACCGTCGGCAGAGGCTCAAATAGTCCCGATGCAGCCGCCAGTTTGTAAATATTGTAGGGTGCCTGACCACCGTCTTCAGGGTTGGGGAAAATATCGTGAATCGCCAGAATACCGCCGGAGAGGATGTGCCCGGCCCAGGCCCGGTAGTCAGTCTGCGCCGCAGACTCACTGTGCCCTCCGTCAATGAAAACCAGACCCAAGGGCGTAGACCAGTGTCGCGATACGATCTCCGAAGAGCTTACCAGGGGCACCACCGTGTCATCCAGGCGGGCCCTGCTCAGGGTGCGGCGAAAAGCGGGGAAGCTGTCCATGGTTCTGGCTTCAACGTCGTAAAGACTCGGATCGTGATACTCCTCGCCCGGTTGGTGTTCTTCGGAGCCGCGGTGGTGATCGAGCGCATAGAGAACACTTTTGTTCGCCTGGCAGGCACAGCCGAGATAAACCGTGGATTTACCACAGTAGCTGCCGACTTCCAGACAGGGACCGATCCTGGAAGCGTCCAGCGCCAGCTCGTACAGAGCCTCGCCTTCGTCGGCAGCCAGAAAACCTTTAA
>JARROD010000387.1:3275-3838 GCA_037384225.1 Exilibacterium sp. | reverse complement strand
CTGTTACCCCCACACTTCCCCAAAAGAAAAAAATAACCCTTTAAAATTCATCAACTTAAAAAAATTAACCAACAATTAAAAAAACCTGGCACAACGCCTGCAATATTCACAGCATGAACTGGCAACAGATTCATTAAAATTTCTAACCCAACAACTTTTTAACGAACGAAACGAGGAAAACACCATGTTAAAAATCAAAGATCTCATCGCCAACAAAGAACTCGACAGCAAAGAAATGACATCCGTGCGCGGCGGTTTCGACCCCTTCGCCATACTGGTCGACGGCTCCACCACACTCAAAAACAAAGTCGCCGACGTCGATCAAGTGTTCCAATTCGCCTTCTCCCAGGCCAACGCCGGTGAAGTCACCAACAACCAGGCGATCCAGGGAGGTAACGGAGAAATCTACGCCGGAGTCGACCAACATCTGAAACAGAAAAACAACCTCTCTGTATTCGATGTAGGCAACACCACAGTAAGCTGATTCGAACTTAGGGAACGGACGTAATTATAACGCCGGCCACAGGGACGTGATTTTTAACACCAATATTATTAAGCAAATT
>JARROD010000387.1:0-3228 GCA_037384225.1 Exilibacterium sp. | reverse complement strand
GTTGAAAATTAAAGACTTAAGCACAAGCAAACAACTCGACAGCAAATCCATGGCGGCTGTAAGAGGTGGCCACTCAAAAGAAGAAATGTTAACGGCACTACTGGATCTCTCCACCTCCATGAAGAGCAAAGTGGCCGATACCCAACAGGGATTTGGACTGGATCTGGCCCAGGGCAATGCCGGGGCAGTGACCAACAACCAGGCGATCCAGGGGGGCAACGGCATCGTATACGCGCCGGTTAACCAGAGCCTTTCACAAGCCAACTGGATGGATGTCTACGGACTCGGCAACACGACTGTCAGTTAAGCGATAACAGCGGAACGTCAGCGCGTCAATTAGGGGGCAATGATGCCCCCAATTTTCTGTGCCTGCAACGGTGGCTTACAACGCTCAAAAACTTGGCATAAAAAAATAGCAGAAGTTTTTTGGGTATATAAGTGAACATAATTAGACGCCACCCCAATCCGCCGGATAAATCTATACACGCTATTGTGACCGCACGGTGAGTGGTTTATGTTTCCAGGAGTCGCTCAAAAGGGATATCGACATGAAAATTTCAACACGTCTTTCTTTAATCTGTACCCCCCGTCATAACCAAGCCGCGATACCAGGGAAAGCACGCATTACTCGGCGCCGCCGTGAAGGGCATAAAACCACATTGATATCGACCGCGTTGATTGCAGGGCTGTTAATGAGCTGCAAGCCCATGGCCCCGGTGCCGCTTGCACCCGATCAGGAAGACGCCAACGGTTTTCTGATTATCGACTGCCTGCTGCCGGGGCAGGTGCGTAAACTGGGCGCCAATTTTACCTATCTCACCCAGCGGCGCCCGATTAAAACCACCGCCAGTGAATGTGAAATTCGCGGCGGTGAATACGTCGCTTACGATCGCGCCGATTACAGCACCGCCCTGAAAATCTGGCTGCCCATGGCACAGCTCGGCGACGCCCAGGCGCAGACCTACGTCGGTGAAATTTATGAAAAAGGCCTGGGGCTTGCGCCCGATTACCAGCTCGCCGCGCACTGGTACGGCAAGGCTGTGGAACAGGGGCACTCGCGGGCGCAGATCAACCTCGGCCACCTCTACGAAAAAGGCCTGGGCGTAGAACGGGATCCGCAGCGGGCGCTGAATATGTACCGGCTCGCCTCGGGTATTGAGGACGAGGTCATGTTCGCTTCCACCCTGAGCGCAAGCTATGTGCCCCGCGAGCGTTATGAATCGGTACAAAGTGAGCTGGCACGGCAGCAGCGACAGAAATCCAGGCTACAGAAAAAGCTGACGGAAATAAACCGTACCCTCGACCAACGCTCCCAGGCCCTGGAGGCGACAAAAAAAGAATTGAAGCATTCGCAGCACGCGCTGGCTGAGTTCACCCGCACGCAGGCGGAAACACTCGGCGATGACTGGCTGCCGTCGAAAGCCTCGGGCATGACCTCCACAGAGGAGGAAGTGTTAAAAACGGAAATCAATAAACTCGAGGCCGGACGGACCGAATTGGAACAGCAACTGGCAAACTTCAAAGAGCAGAATCAACGCCTCGACGCCAATCAGAAAACCCTGCGCGGGGAGCTCGCAGAAGCCGAAAAATCCCAGGCGGATTATCAGCGCGAGTTGCGGCAGATACAGCAGCAATTGGCTGACGCCGAACAACATCTCTCCGAATCCGAGCGCGCAGTGGCGGCCGCCGAGCAGCGCCTGCAGGAGCAGCGCGAAAGCGGCGCGGCGCTGACCCCGGCGCTGGTGGCGCTGCAGGATGATCTGGCGGAAAAAAGCCGCGCCCTGATCGATGCGCGCAAAAGCTACAGTACGCTCAAGAGTGAAACCGACGAGCAACGCCAGAAGTTGCAACAGGCGGTGACGGAATTGCAGCGCACACAGCAAGCGTTAAACGCGGAAAAAAGCCGCTATCAGGAAGAGCTGCAAAGTTTAAACGCCGCGCTGGCCGAGCGCGAACAGCGGCTCGCCGCCACTGATCAGCAATTACTGTTGGCCAATGCGGAACTGCGGCTGGAGCGCGGCAAGCGCAAAGCCGAACTGGAACAACTGAGCGAAAAGCACAAAACGGAGCTGAACAAACAGCAACAACAACTGGCCCAGTTGACCAGCCGTTTTCAGCAGCAATTGGCGTTGGTGGATTCGCAAAAACAGCAGATTGAACAACTGCAGATGGAAGCGGTCAGCTTCCAAACTGAAATGGAACCGCCGGCCGCCGGTGCCGAGCCGGCGCTGGCGGCCGCCGGAGATTACCCCGGCATAGAAATTATCGAACCTCCTGTAGTTCTGACCCGCAGTCAACCGTTTGCGCGGCTGCGGTCGCTGCAGGGCGAGCGGCTGGTGGTGGGCAAGGTCATGGCGCCGGCCGGACTGATGTCGCTCACCGTCAACGGTAAAACGTATAAGCCCAATAAAAACAACCTGTTCCGCACCGAAGTGCCGCTGCGCGGCGATCCGACGCCGGTGGATGTGGTGGTGGTGGATAACAAGGGGCGCCGGGCGGCGGTGTCGTTTGCGTTTGTGGCCCAGGATAAAAAGCATTCACAACTGCCGCCGGCAACGGCGAGTCGGGACCGGCAGGCACCCGCCGACGCTATGGATGTCGCCCTGGGAGACTACTACGCACTCATTATCGGCAACAATAATTACCAGCATTTTTCCACCCTCACAACGCCGGTCAACGACGCCGAGGATACGGAAAAGTTGCTGCGGGAAAAATACAATTTTAAAACCCGGCTGTTGCTCAACGCCGATCGCTACACCATTTTGTCGGCGTTGAATGAATTGCGCCAGACACTGACAGCGGAGGACAACCTGCTGATTTATTACGCCGGCCACGGCAAACTGGACGCGCCCAACAACCGCGGCTATTGGCTGCCGGTGGACGCGGAGGCCGACAACAATAGCAACTGGATTTCCAACACCGCCATTACCGACATCCTCAATGTCACCGAGGCCAAGCATGTGCTGGTGGTGGCCGATTCCTGTTATTCCGGCACCCTCACAAAAACACCGCTGGCGCGGCTGGAAATGGATATTCCCCAGGACGTGCGCGAGCAGTGGATCAAGGTGATGGCTGAAACACGGGCCAGAATCACCCTCACCTCCGGCGGTGTCGAACCGGTGCTCGACGGCGGTGGCGGCCGCCACTCGGTGTTTGCCAAGGCGTTTCTCGAAACCCTGGGGGACAACGACGGTATTCTGGAAGGCTATTCACTCTACGCCCGCGTGC
>JARROD010000386.1:0-5264 GCA_037384225.1 Exilibacterium sp. | reverse complement strand
AAAAGTTTTCACGAATTATCGCAATATTGGGAATACCGTGTCAGCCACCATTCCGATTGCTTTGAATCATGCGGTAGCTGCAGGTCGATTACATGTGGGTGATGAGGTTATGTTGGTCGGATTTGGAGTGGGTTATTCCTGGGGAGGCTGTATTGTCCGATGGGAGAACTCTCTTTGATAATTTTCATTTAACCCAGACAAGAGCCGACATCATGAAACAGATATTGAAATCTCGTGAAACTCAATGGGATACAGAACTTGGAGGTTACTTTCCTGGTGAGCGCGCTGTTTTGCACGGAAAGGATCTGTTTTCAGAGCTTAAAGATTTGGAGTGGATGGAGTTTCTTATTTTTGGTGTTTGTGGTCGTATGCCCGATAAAAAGCAGGCACGCCTTTTGAGCAATGTCTGGACTCTGTGTGCCAGCTACCCCGATCCCAGGCTATGGAACAACCGAGTTGGAGCTCTGGCAGGCGTGGCGCGTAGCACCGGTTCTCTCGGTATCAGCGCCGGGATTGCCGTGTCAGAGTCCACGGTCTATGGACATGCTACTCTTATTAGTTCTTCTAAGCTGTTGTTGGAACTCAAGCAGCGTGTTGACGGCGGAGAAAATTTAGCGAAGATACTGAAGGATAAGATTTTAGAGCGCCCAATGAATGCCCGCCCCTCAAGCGGTAAAATGCGAAAACCTTCGGTACTCTCGGGTTTTGGTCGTCCGGTATCAAAGCGTGAGGAGAGAATTGCCCCTTTAATGGCGGCTGCCTCGGAGCTGGGATTTGCCAATGGGCCTATGGTAACTCTCGCATTTGAGGTTGAAGCTACGTTACTCGAGCTTGGCCTGCGAACAGCGTACTTGAATGCTGGAGGACTCATATCCGCACTTTTTTGCGATCAGGGTTTTTCACTTCGAGAGCAATATTATCTGTCGGTGTTACAGCATTCTGCTTGTGTTACATTTTGTGCAGCGGACGCTGCCAAGCACCGAGAGGGGAGCTTTTTTCCCCTTTGCTGCGAACAAATTAAATATAATGGAAAACCTCCACGTAAGTGGAGATAAGCTAGAATGTGAAAGTATTTTTGTGATACAAGTTATAATATGCCCAAAATATATAAGATTTAGGTGCACAGAGCACGCCCTTTTTGCCCCCGGTCGCGTTGCTCCGTCCAGCCACTCCAGGGATTCGCGGCGTTAGCGCACTCACATATTTTAAATAATACTACATACGTAAATATTAGGCGGAAATATTGGCAATATTGGCTTTTCTTTATCAATATGTATAGTGCATTAGAATAAATATATTCTAAGCGTTTGAGATTTAGGTATACAGAGCACGCCCTTTTTTGCCCTGACTTAGTTGCTCCATTCAGTCGCTTCGGGCATTCGCGGTGTTAGCACGCTCACATGGGACCTGCCATGCAGCGTCGTCGCGCCTTTGTGAAAAGGGGGAAGAAAAATTGACGCACTCCGTATACCCAAATCTCAAACGCTTTGGGTATATAATAGCGGACAATGTGAAAAGCCCGGATATTTAAATAATATATTTCTCGATTCTTCAGGTATCAACATAATGAGTACATCAGATTTACCTTCGCGGCCGCCTTCCTTAACCTTGCCTAAGGAAGAGAGGAATGCCTATATAGCGGGTGATATAATGATTACTCATCACGTTCTTAAGCCGGGTGAGGAAAATGAAGAAGTCTACTATGTCTCCCCTAAGGAGGGTATAGGGTATACGGTTGGTCCTCCCCTCCGTATCGTAAGGGCTTTTGATTCTGATGCTTTGAAGACCGAAACAGTTATGCCTGATACAATTGGCTGCACTCCTTTGGGTTCTGAAACTTTCGTTCGGCTTGTGAATAAACAGGTTCCAGGGATTTATGAGAAGGGCTCCGAAATATTTGTTCTAAGCTACGACCCTGAGCGCCGAAAGGCAATTGCTGAAGAAATGTCAATAACGACGTCGGAGCTTCCTTCTGAGCACAATTTTCCAGCATTGCTTCCGGTCAGAGCACTACGCCAATCTGTTTTGGAATTTCTAAATAGTGGCTTTGAGGGAGGAAAGTTAGTTGCGGAATCTTTAGTCAATCTTACCATCATAAATATGTTGGAAACCTTGGATAAAAACTTATCGAAAAAATGGCAGAAGTCCCCCAAATTCACATCGAAGGTACTTGGGCGTATTTTGGATTTTATGGAGGAAAACCTCAACCAGGATATTAGCGTCAATGACTTAGGTGAAGTCGCTGAAATATCTCCCCACCTCGTGGCCCAAGGGTTTAAACAAATGACAGGGAAGGCCCCTCAGGCATTTTTACAGGAAAGACGCGTTGAACGAGCGAAATCGCTGCTGTCAAGTTCTCGTCACCCAATAGGAGAAATTGCGCTCGCATGTGGTTTTTCAACGTCTAACCAGTTTACAAAAGTATTTAAACGTGCAACTGGTATGACACCTTCAGGATTTAGAATGTCTACCTAAAAGGGTCGTGCACGACCTTAAGATAACATTGAGTTAACGTCTCAGGCTCCAACGCCTCCATCCACATTCCAAATAGATCCTGTGACATAAGTATTGGTTAGCTGAGCGTAGATAACTGTGGCCACTTCCAGAGCTGTTCCCCAACGTTGCAAGGGAATTATGGAAGAAGTTTGAGCTTTCATTTGAGGTATGAGTTCCGTCGGAATATTTGAACTTTCCATCATTGGCGTTTCAATCGCGCCTGGGCATACTGCATTTATCCGAATGTTTTTTGGGGCTAGTTCTACGGCCATAGATTTTGTCATAGCTTCAATAGCCCCTTTGGTTGCTGAATATATCGAAAATCCCGCGATATTTCGAGTGGTTATTATCGAAGAAACGTTAGTTATGCTGCCTTTTCTGGCTTGTAGTGCTGAGGACAGATTTACAATTAAATGCATCGGAGAAAAAACGTTAACGTTAAAATGTTTTTCAATGACGGGGGTAGTAATATTGTCAATGAAAATCATGTCGCCAATGCCAGCGCAATTAACTAAATAGTCCAGACCCGTTTCAAAAAATAATTGGCATATCTCGTCAATACAATAGGGGGAAGTTAAATCGGCAATTTTATAATCGCAACCCAGCTCTTTAGCCGCTTGCTCGGTCTTTTTTCGTTCTCGACCTATAATCAGCACATGACAATTTTTCTCGCTTAGTATTTTGGCTGTAGCAAATCTTTGAAGACTAACAAGATCGACTGCATTTTATATACACTGTAAATAAGGTGGCCTTTTTACAATATTAGCCAGGGTACTCACAAAATGTGGTTGAACACATTTTGTGAGTGGCTTCGCACTTTAGAAACTCGGCGAGGTTAACCTATAAGGTGAGATCCTACCGTGACTTTATAGGATCATGGCCTTACTTTCTGGGTGCGAGAGCTTGGGGGGTTATCATATAATTTGTTTTAAGCCTCGATGAAGTTACCAGTGGGCAAATTAGATTGCCCTCAATTCGTTCTGGATAATCCCTGTAAGAATTCCCTTTCCCGGCTACTATACCCATCCCTGTAGGGAAAAGAAGTAATTCCATTACGGCTGATTTATCAAGGTTATCCAATTTTTGAAACTCAGATAAAAGTTTATCCGATTTGAGTAGTTCTTTATTTTTAATGACTGGGAATAGATCTCGGGATGGGTCAATAATACAATCGCCTAAATTAACACCTTGATAAGCGCCTACAGTGCTAAAGCTTTCAACTGCCACCCAATCGATACTGCAATTGGAAAAAAGCTCCAATGCTGGCTCAGTTCTGTAGGCATTAACGATAGGGTTTAAGTAAGCATCTACATTTTTTGCCAACCAGGCCGAGGACAATTTTTCCCCATATCCTTCCAAAAATAACTCGTCGGTGGAATACTGATCTGTGTCGAGATTCAGGGCGAGCTCATTCATCAAATCAATACCATTATTTAGGTCGTCTCTGCCTTCTACCCACAATCTGTGCAACAACTCTCTTTCTAATAGTCGCTTATGTTCGCCACAGGAGTGATAAACCCAAATAAAAATAGAACCGCTCTTGGATAAATGGTTGCAGACATTTTCAAGGCTTGCGGCTGGATTTTCGGTATGATGAATTACTCCAGCACAAATTATAAAATCAAATTTTTCACCAAGGTCGAAGTTCAGTAAATTTTCTTCTCTAAATTCAATGTTGGTAACATTGTATTTTTTTGCCAGATCTCTCGCCACCTTTAACGAGGTTCTCGATATGTCGATACCAAGGACTTTTGCGTTTGGATATCGCCTAGCTACGGCAACTAGCCTATGACCGGATCCGCAGCCTGCTTCGAGTATTTTCTTTCCCTTAAAATCGTCACCTTTAAACCACGCACTCATAATATCGGCAACGCCGTCATTCGGAGTGTCAGCTAGTGGGCTTGGATAGGGGTGTGATTCGTACATTGATCGAACATCTGAAGTTGTAGACATTCTTACTCCACCTCATTATATTTTTAAAGTTTTGGGTGTGTTAAATTTGAGGTAACTCGTTCAAACTGCTTTATGGGTACTCTAAATTAATATCAGTCGTGAATAAATGAACTCTATGCAAAAATACAGTAACATTTTCTATTGTTTGATTTTTTGCTCACATTAAAAAATAAGAATTCCAATACAGCTGTAGTTGATATGCTCGCCTGAGAGGTTGAACTCCTTCGAATCCTTAATGTGATATGAATTGAATATCAATTTGCTTTGAGTATACCCTATTGTTGCATAAATTTTCGAGTTCAGGACCTTTTAGGGCGGTATTTTCAGGGGCGCGCGCAGATTTTTCTAGCCGCAGCATAGCTCACCCTGTGTGAGGATTAGAAAAATTGAGCACGGTCCTGAAAATGCTGCTATAGAAGGAGCGAAGCGATCCTGGGCCGAAAATTTACGCAACGATAGGGTATATATGCCTCTTTAATTTTAAATTTTTATATAACTGCATTTGTTTTTCGAGAAATATGCCGGTTGTCATTGTTGTGCTGCATCATTATCGCCAATCTAAAGCCTTCTTTCCTGCTCGATATTTGCATTTGAATGAGGCTGAATTGCTATAATTTTAATTCCGGGGAGGCTTTTAAATAATATAAAAAGAGTTAGACAGAATTATTTTACAAGAAATTTTATTTTTACAGTGATCAATGTGCCAAAATGCATATCATTGTCTGGAATCCCAGGTGAATGTTGTTATATAAAATGACTCACAGGGTTAGACTGTCTTGAAAACAGCTAAATCCCAAAACTATAGGTATGTTCAA
>JARROD010000385.1:0-3250 GCA_037384225.1 Exilibacterium sp. | reverse complement strand
ATAACTTCCCCTTTTTGTTTTATAGAGAGTCGCTTCCGATGCATCCCGCCTGGCGTCGTTGCAAAAACTCGACGTAGGCCCACCAAGCCTAAAGTTTTTGCGCCTAGCCAAGCGGGCGCTTCAAAACCCCTTTTTAGTACTGATAAAGGGGCGGGAAGTTATTCCGTGCCCGTTCCTTAATAACACCTAGTAAATAATTCGAGATCAGGGTTTCCTTTAGATATTGATAACTTTCGTTATACAGCGTAATGCAAATGGTAATATCCGCTTTTGATTCGTGCACGCCCCTAAGCGCCTGATTTCTTTCCAACCATAAAGAACGGGGAGAATTGTTAAATAGCATGTATTCAATGCACTCAGGTTCCGACCTGGCAATAAAGTTATTCATGTTTTTTCCTCATCAAGATTAGGACGAGCGAATCCGTTTGAGAGCAGTTTTAGCTCATCAATCTGACCCACATCATCGTTGAAGTCACCAATAACCCATGCAAAAGTTTTAGTTGCTGCTGTATAAAAGCATTTAGCAATGCTACATTACGGACAATTTCCAACAGGCCTAGAAAGTTGCCTGAATATCCAGGGTCAGGAATGGCCCATAGGTATCACGAAGCTGCTCCACCCGTATTAGCGCGGAATCATTTCTGATCCCTTCATATCGGTTTCGATCATAAGCGGTTTCAGAATCTAACAAGTTAAAGGCGTAAACAGCCACATTCAGGCCGAAAAAATTCCTGTGTTTCAAATAAATAAAGGTAAAGGGCTGCTTGGATTGTTGCCGAAATATTTCATTAGACAGAAAACCCTCGTGGTTTCTCGATTGTTCTGCCCCAAAACCCACGGCGATCGGTCTATCGGCGAATTCATAGCTAAGCTCAGAGCGGTAATACCACTTTCTGCCTTCAGAGAATTCACGCTTTTCAAGCGTAATAGGATCTGTCAGTTCACTGCCTTCAAGCGCAATACTGATATTCCATTGCCAGCGCTCTAACCATTTATTTTTCGGACGCCACGCTAATTCGGATTCCAATATTTTCTGATACCCACTGCCAATGTTTCCAACCACATCCTGGCTGCCAATCAACCTGTGGCCGACGATATCTTCGTGTGCGATATACTTAATACTCGACTTTACACTGCTATTATTGCCGAACCGTTTTTCCGCTTCTGCGACAAGCTCCCATCTCTGACTGGGTACTAAATTCACATTAGATCCGGTAGAACGCCCTAGACGAAAATCAGCAGCCCCGAGAAAATTAAAAAAATCGAGTTGATCAACTTTGCGTTCCAGACCGAGTCTCAATGTACTGTCGTTGCTAACAGGATATACGCCAGATAGATGACCTTTTGGCCGGGTAAAGCTTCGCGACACAGCATCGCGTACTTCGCCCAATGCTGAGACGTTCAGCTGTGAATATTCAACCCCCAACGACGCATCGACGACCCAATCCCCATAGGAAAAACGGCGCGTTAAAAAGCCTTCTGCTCTATTTTCCTCGATACTGCCGGTTGCACCAGACACCAGAGACAGCTCAAGAGCCATCCCAGACTGGTTTTCTCCATTTTCACTGCTGGCTTCCAGACGGTTATAAGCCAGCTCACCGGAAACAGCCCAAAAGCTACTTTGATTTCCAACCTGATAGTCACCACGAATAACATATTCATTTTGTTCGGACTGCTGGTTAAAAGCATTCTGGACCAATATTTCTGCTCCGCCCTCACTGCGAACCACGCTATAGTTTTCGGTGTCTTTTTCCTCATGACTGATAAAGGCCAGTAAATGAGCTTTCTTCGACGGCTCGTCTTTTTCAAGACGTAGTGTTGCATCAGAAAATGTAGAATCCCCGCTGAATTCATCCTGTTGAATACGTGTGATGCCTTCCGTTGGCACCTGCCGCGAACGAAAATCCTTATCGAAACGGGACCATTTTATATTGGAGCTGATGCCCAGCTCGACACTCGGCCATACCTGTTTGGCAACATCCACAGCCAAAACGGGCACTTCCTCTCGGCGGAGGTAAAGCTCTTTTCTGTGTTCTATCTCTCTTCCTAATTGATCCAATATGCGCTCCCTACCCTTAGTGCCCTTCCTTGAGCTGTCATTACTGATGCCGATACTGTATGCCGTATCCTCTAGCTCACCGGACAACGACAGAGACCCGTTTGTAGTACGCCCCCGAATCTCACGGCGGTACTCAGGCGACCACTTCCAGGTTCCCTGCATCTTTTTGCGTTTGATATTGACATTAGCTACCAGCCCCGAGATACCCGATAAATTATAATAGGCAGAATCTTTAACCTCGATATTCAACACCGCACTGGCTGGCAGTTTCTGCAAAACCGAAAAGGCACTGGCCCCCTTACCCTTCACCGGCTTACCATTAATCAATACATTTTCGGCGGTTTGCCCGATTCCCCTGCCGTCATCTGTCGCCTGATGTTTAAACGACGGGATTAACTGCACCATGTCGGCAGCACTACTGGGGGCAAAACGAATAAACCACTCCGAGCCATAGACGACACCCGTTTTTTGTGCCACAGGATTCTCATCCTGAGGCGGCAGTTCATGCGCCCAAGCGCAGACTGCCTCCCCCGATAAAACAGCTATAAAAAGTGATAAAATTCTATAATGTTTCTTCATAGTAGCCATCGTTTTATTCATATAGTTTCAGAAGACTGGGTGGTGCAGTAACCGGCGAATGCCCGATTTCACCGATAATCTTGCGAACGGCCTGCTTGCGGCTCTTTTGCCCAATAAGCTGCCTCCTCTTACCCGAAACCTCAGTGCTCGTTTAGCGCTTAAACCCCAATTTTCATTGCCGCCCCCTTGAAACGATCTTTTTTTGCTCAGATCCATCAAAAAACGCCTACTGGATACTTCGCTCGATTGCCCGGCGTCACTTGAATTCGATGCTTGCTGTTCGGCGCGAAGACTCCATGGAACCTGGTCAGATTAGCGCGTGGCTTGGGTACTAGCGCGGCGAGCGCGAAAGGTGCAACCCCGGCGAGAATAAGGCGCAACTTACCCTGATCTACCGGCGTGGCTTCAAATGCATAATAGGCCACTCTGTTGCCGTTCGCCGCCGGCAATTCAGACACAACCTCCTCTACTTGTTCACTAAGGAACGTGCACGAAATAACGTCCAGCCCTTTTATTAGTGATTAGAGAGGGCCTCCGACGCATCCCGCCTGGCGTCGTTGCGAAAACTCGACGTAGGCCCACTATGCCTAAAATTTTCGCGCCTAGCCAGAC
>JARROD010000384.1:0-3250 GCA_037384225.1 Exilibacterium sp. | reverse complement strand
TGATGAGTGTGAGTGGGCGGCGTACTTTTTGATGCGGTGGGCTGATTATCTCGTGAGGTACCAATTAAGTATCGGTAAGACGGATCAAAGAAGAAATCATCTAAAAAATCCTGGCACTGAATGCGCCGTGGTCGCAGGTTTTTGTAGGGTATTTCCCAAACTTCAGCGATATCTTTTAACGCGGCGATAAAACTGTTTCTCGGCGGTGCATTATACACTGCACTGACCCGGGAACTGCGATTGCTTTTTTCAGCCTTTACCGTTATCAGGTCAATCAGGCTGAGGTCCTCGGCATTGAGGAAAACCAGACTGTGGGGCAGGTAGTTCGCGACAGCGACAATTTTGCCATCACTTGATACGGCGATATTGCGTGTATTGATTCCCGCACGCACCTCTGCTACGGTTTTTAAATTGTACAAATCAAATTTGCTGATCCAGCCATCGCGCGAGGCGAAATATACAAAGCGGCCATCAGAAGTATATTTGGGGCCGCCGTGAAGGGCATAATGCGTTTTAAAGCGATGTATGGGGTCAAACGTATCGCCGTCCAAAACCGTGGCGTGATGGTCTCCCTGTTCGACAACAATGAACAAATTGAGCGGATCAGCTGTAAATACCGGTGATGATGACAATTGTTTTTTCGGGAAAAAATCCTTTTGCGTGGCGGCAATTTCCCGCGCCGACCATTGTGGTGTCTCAACCGGTGGACGATAGATGAAGTTCACCAGCTGCTCCGTATCGGCGTTACTTAAAACCTGGGAAAACCCCGGCATTTGCGTGGCTGGACGGCCTTCGAGAATAACCTTGGCGGCGCTTTTTCTGTTCAGACGCTGCAGATTTTCCGGCAGTAACGCCGGCCCCATACCGCCCAAGCGCTGCGAGCCGTGGCACTGTTGACAGTGTTTTTGATAAAGTGCGCTGGCTGCCGTGGGTTCATTTCCACAGGCGGCTGCGGTCCCTATTAAGGCACTTAAGCCGATGCAAATTGCTCTTGTTTTCAAATTCATCTTTCCGTTATTCAGCGAGTGAGGTGAGTTAGTGATATAGGCATCCAGTCAGGCAATTTGATAGCTTTGTTCCCTATTTTGTGCACGCTCCTGATGGGAATGTGATTCAAGAGGCGGTGGCCTGAGTATTTTATCGGCAAACAGTGATACCACTTTGCCAATAATCAATATGGCGGGAGCCTGTACATGGTTGTGTTTTATACATTCGGGCAGTTGTTCAAGGGTAGTGCGCAGCGTTCTTTGTTTGGCGGTTGTGCCGTTTTCGATAATCGCCGCCGCTATTTGTCGGTCCATACCCTGGGCGATAAGCTCCCGGCAAATAACGGGGGCATTGAAAAGCCCCATATAAATGACCAGTGTATGGTCTTCACGGGCTAACTGGGCCCAGGGTAATTCAAGTTCTCCGTCCTTTAAATGCCCCGTAATAAAGGTGCAACCCCGGGCGTAGTCGCGGTGGGTGAGTGGAATATCGGCATAGGTGGCGCAGGCGGAAGCGGATGTTATTCCCGGTACCACAAAACAGGAAACGCCAGCGTTAAGCAAGGTCTCGACTTCCTCTCCGCCGCGACCGAATACGAAGGGGTCTCCTCCTTTAAGCCTGACTACTTTACGGTTACGTTGAGCGTGATGTAATAACAGGGTATTAATTTTCTCCTGGGGCATACTGTGGTGGCCACAGCGTTTGCCAACATAAATTTTTTCTGTTCCCGCGGGTATTAGTGCCATAATTGACGGATCTACCAAGCGGTCGTAAACAATCACCTGCGCCTCTTGCAATATTCTCAATGCGCGCAGGGTCAGCAATTCCGCGTCGCCTGGACCGGCGCCAATCAGCGCGACTTCCCCGGCGTTGAGATAGAGGCGCTGGGGAGGAAGTGCTAACCCTGAAGGGTGGCGAGTAAGTGTATTGGCGCTAGTTTTCATCGTCGTTACCTTTTGAGTATTTAGATCATCGTCGAGCGTGTTGATCATAATTGAACAACGTTAATTTGGTCGCCGGTGTAGTTAATCGCTTCCCGGTTGGGCGATATGCCCACTTCCTGATCATCCAGATAACATCCGGGGTCCTCTGCCCACGGGTTTCCCGTGGTGGTATAAGCTCTGACCCGGGTATTGCCATTGCACATGGCGAGGTAACGGCAAGCCTGGCAGCGACCTTGCACAGGGCGCGGTTGCTGGCGGAGTCGAGTCATCAGTGGATCTTGTGCCTGTCCCCAAATTTCAGAGAAGGGCTGTTGTTTTACATTGCCGAGGTTGTAGTCCCACCAAAACGAGTCGGGATGAACATTGCCGGTATTATCTATATGGGCAAGGTTCATCCCGCAACTGTTACCTCCCCAGTGAAGCAAGCGTTGCTTCATCTCCTCAACACTTTCTGGAAAGCGACGCGCAACCCAATGCAGTAAAAACGGGCCATCGGCGTCATTGTTTCCCGTTACATATTCGCGGCCACTGCCATTGATGACGTCCTCCATGGCGCGTTCAAACAATAGGTCCATGGCATCTCTGGTGGTTTGATGGAAGGCATCACGCTTTCGGTTTCGGCGGCCTCGGCCCGAGTAGTTTAAATGAGATAAATAGAACTTATTGACCTGATGCTCGCGCATCAGATCAAGTAACGGCGGTAGATCATCATGATTATTCTCGGTCAGGGTAAAGCGCATACCGACTTTAATACCGGTGGCTACACAGGCGTCTATGCCGCCAAGCGCTTCCTTAAATGCCCCCTGTCGCTGGCGAAATTGGTCGTGGTTATGTTCAAGGCCATCGAGGCTGATACCCACATAGTCAAAATTGACAGCGGCAATCGCCTCTATATTGTCGCCGTTGATTAAGGTACCATTACTCGATAGCGCCACATAAAACCCCAGATCTTTTGCCCTGTGGGCTATCTGAAAAATATCTTTCCGCAATAGCGGCTCGCCACCGGAAAGAATAATCACCGGAACGCCGAATGCTTTTAAATCTTCAAGTACCTCGAAGGCCTTCTCCGTTGAGAGCTCATGGGGAAAGTCAATATCAGCCGATACCGTGTAGCAATGCTTGCAGGTAAGGTTACAGCGTCTAATCAGGTTCCAGATAACCACGGGGCCGCGGGGTTGGCGTGCGGGGGTAATAGGTGTGGCTAAGTGTAGTGCTTTTAGATACTGTGAAATACGCAGCATGGTATAGCTCCTTTGCAGTTTTTACCCCGGGTTTCAGGCCCCGGCGAATCGTTGGTCAAAACGCAATCCCGTTTTTTT